>CANFJP010000036.1 GCA_947447485.1 Chitinophagaceae bacterium | reverse complement strand
GCTTTTCTACCGAACAATTCAATAGAAGAATGGAATACGGAAAAGAAGTGTTGGAGAAATATTATGATACACACGTTCAATCCTTTAATAAAATTGTAGTGATTGAGCATAATATTAAAAATGTAGTACTCAACGAGGTTCCATTAAAAGGCAAGCTAGATAAATTAGAATTTGATGGGAAGGATGTGAATGTAGTCGATTATAAATCTGGTGACCCCGACAAAGGGCTGAAAAAAACAGAAGGTCCTTCGAAGAAAGAACCCAATGGTGGTGATTATTGGAGACAAGCTGTTTTTTATAAAATTTTAGTTGACAATAAAACGGGAAAAGACTGGAAAGCAGTAAGTACAGAGTTTGATTTTATTGAACCTGATGCCAAAAAGAAATACATAAAGAAAAAAGTAGTGGTAACACCCGATGACATTGCGATTGTTACAGAACAAATCAATGACACCTGGAAAAAGATTCAAAACAGAGAATTTTATATTGGTTGTGGAAAAGAAGAATGCCATTGGTGCAATTTTGTCAAAGACAATAAACTGGCAGTAGCATTACATGAAGAAGATGCAGAGGAAGAAGCGTAATTTTAAAATTTGCATAATTACTATTTGAGATATCTTGCACTTGCAACAGTCATAATTATAATCAGACAATGAAAAATAACATACTAGCATTATTAATATTTATACTGCTTGCTCAATTCATGATTACTTTGGGAAGTGGCTGTGCACAAATAGGCGCACCTACAGGAGGACCAAAAGACACGCTTGCTCCCGTACTTGTAAAAGCAACGCCCGAAATAAACAAAATCAATTTTAACGGAAATAAAATCACCCTTACTTTTAATGAATACATAGAACTGCAAGACTTACCATCTAACCTGCTCATCTCACCGCTTCAAAAAACCATGCCGAGCATCAAAAGCAATCTTAGAAGTATTTACATCACTTTAAAAGACACGCTACTATCTAACACCACTTATACCATCAATTTGGGCAATGCGGTGAAGGATATCAATGAAGGAAATATTTATAAAAACCTGCAGTACACTTTTTCTACTGGCAATGTAATAGACTCGCTCCAACTATCGGGAAATGTAACGATGGCTGAAACAGGAAAAATAGACAGCACACTCATAGCACTTCTCTACTTGAATGCATTAGATAGCTCGGTAACTACAAGAAAACCAGATTATATCGCTAGAGTAGATGGGAAAGGAAATTTTCTTTTTACTCATTTGCCTGCATCAACCGTTAGAGTGTATGTTTTAAAAGATGGCGACGGAGGAAAAACGTATAATTCAAAAAAGGAACTATTTGGATTTTATGATGCTGATATAAATACGACAAATGCAACCGCTCCTATTATATTGTATGCCTATGCAGAAGAAAAATCAATGAAAGAAAGTAAAGTTGAAAAAAAACAATCGAAAGAAAAGAAATTGAGTTTCAGCAACAATTTAAATGGTCCTAAAAAAGATTTATTGGAGCCCCTCAAATTAACTTTCAATACAGCAATTAAGAAATTAGATGTGAAATCTATTGTATTAACAGATACAAGCTTTAAGGTGTTACCAAATATCAATATAACGCTTGATAGCAGTCAGGGGGTTATCACCATAGATTACAAATGGATTCCAGAGACAAGAAGTTGTTTGATCATACCAAAAGAAGCGATAGAAGCCGAAGAGGGAAAAACGCTTTCGTCAACAGATACGATTTACTTTTTAACTAAAAGCATAAGCGACTATGGAAATGTAGTGTTACATTTTAATAATTTAAATATCACTAAAAAACCGGTGTTGCAGTTTGTAACAGGAGATCAGGTTAAATACACTTATCCAATTACCGGGAACGAATGGAGCAACAAACTGTTTCCCCCGGGCGAATATGAAGTAAGGATATTATACGATGCAAACAGCGATGGAGTATGGACTCCAGGAAAATACAAAGAAAAATTACAACCAGAAAAAATAACATTGTTACCACAAAAGCTTTCAGTGAAAGCTAATTGGGATAATGAAAGAACGATAGATCTTCCCATAGATTAAATAATCGCACAAACAATAATATCAATTAACTTTAAGGTATGGTTTTCTCTTCTTCTCTTTTAGAAAATGCGGTAAATGAATTTGCTAAACTTCCAGGAATTGGAAAAAAAACTGCCTTGCGCCTAGTACTTCATTTGATAAAACAAGACAAAAATGAAGTAGCACATTTTAGCGAAACAATAGATGCAATGAGACGGGAAATAAAGTTTTGTAAAAATTGCTATAATATTTCTGATAAGGAACTGTGTAATATATGTAGCAACCCCATGCGTAAAAAAGAACTGATTTGTGTGGTGGAAAACATTAGAGATGTAATCGCCATTGAAAGCACTCAGCAGTTTAATGGAGTATATCACGTATTGGGTGGTATTATTTCTCCGTTAGATGGCATTGGGCCAGAACAACTCAATATCGAAGGCCTTACAAAACGTGTAACAGAAGAAAAAACAGTGGAAATCATATTTGCACTTAATCCTACCATTCAAGGAGATACTACCATATATTATATTGGAAGAAAATTAAAAGAATTGCCTGTAAAAATTACCACTATTGCAAGAGGCATCGCTTTTGGAGGCGAACTTGAATATGCTGATGAAATGACCTTAGCTAAAAGCATCAGCAATCGAATTCCTATTGAACATTATATAGCATCTATAGGATAACACCGCTATTGCATTACTCATACAAATTATGATATAACATTTTGTGTTATGCCTTTCTTATTATAGCTTTGTGCCTAGTGTCGCGGCGGCTTTGTTTATTGTTCAACCACGACATTCAATATAAATTGAACTAATAAACGACATGCATTTCCACACTACTCCTCGGATTTGAGCATCGTTTATTCATGTAAATTTTATTGTGTTTTCATTCGCTAATTTTTTTAATTAGGGATTATAAATAAATGACGTCATGAATACAATTAAAAATATTTTAAAGGAGCGCATCTTAATAATAGATGGGGCGATGGGCACCATGATTCAGCAACACAAATTGGAAGAAGAAGATTATAGAGGCGACCGATTTAAAGATTGGCATAAAGATGTGAAAGGAAACAATGACCTGTTAAGCCTCACCCAACCCCAATTGATTACTGCTATTCATAAACAATACCTCGATGCAGGCGCAGATATCATTGAAACAAACACATTTAGCAGCACTTCTATTGCACAAGCAGACTATGACATGCAATCACTTGCGTATGAATTAAATGTGGCCGCTGCAACATGCGCTAGAAAAGCAGCTGATGAAAGCACTGCAGCAAATCCTTCTAAGCCAAGATTTGTAGCAGGAGCAATAGGCCCATTAAATAAAACCCTTTCCCTTTCACCTGATGTAAACAATCCCGGTTTTAGAGCAGTCACTTTTGATGAAGTTGCACAAGCCTATACAGAACAAATCAATGGACTGGTAGAGGGAGGAGTAGATTTATTATTAATAGAAACCATTTTTGATACCCTCAATGCAAAAGCGGCTATCTATGCAGTGAAGAATTATTTTAAAGAAAAAGGAATTGCGGAATTGCCTATCATGATTAGCGGAACCATCACAGATGCAAGTGGACGAACATTGAGCGGACAAACTCTAGAAGCGTTTTATATTTCTGTGATGCACGCCAATCCATTGAGCA
The DNA here is from genome assembly GCA_947447485.1 of Chitinophagaceae bacterium. GTDB lineage: Bacteria > Bacteroidota > Bacteroidia > Chitinophagales > Chitinophagaceae > Ferruginibacter. The sequence continues at coordinate 12,092 of CANFJP010000036.1, read as the reverse complement.
TAGGACTCAATTGTGCTTTGGGTGCCAAAGAAATGAGACCACATATAGAAGAATTGTCATCATTGGCAAGTTGCTTTACCTCTGCCTATCCCAACGCTGGCTTGCCAAATGCATTTGGAGAATATGATGAACAACCTCATGAAACAGCCCACATTATTGAAGAATGGGCAAAAGAAGGATTTGTAAATATTGTAGGGGGCTGCTGCGGTACCACACCCGATCATATTAAACACATTGCTGAAGAAGTAAAAAAATTTAAACCAAGAGCATTACCAATCGTTGACGTGATTTAAATTAAAATGAAAGAAACTACACACATAAAACCATACTTACGTTTAAGCGGATTAGAACCTTTGATTGTTAGACCAGAAACAAATTTTGTAAATGTAGGTGAGCGAACAAACGTAACCGGTAGTAAGAAGTTTGCCAGACTTATTAGAGAAGGATTGTATGAAGAAGCGCTGAGCGTAGCCAGACAACAAGTTGAAAATGGGGCGCAGATTTTAGATATCAACATGGATGATGCGCTATTAGAAGGCGTTACAGCTATGACGACCTTTATAAATCTTTTGCAAGCAGAACCAGATATTGCAAAGATTCCTATAATGATTGACAGCAGTAAGTTTGAAATCATAGAAGCAGGATTAAAATGTGTACAAGGAAAATGTATTGTGAATTCGATCTCTATGAAAGAAGGAGAAGCTGCTTTTATCAAACAAGCATACATCTGCAGAAGTTATGGGGCATCTGTAATTGTAATGGCTTTTGATGAGATAGGACAAGCAGATACTAAAATAAGAAAAGTAGAAATTTGTAAACGAGCATATAAAATCCTTACTGAAACTGTTGGGTTTGCCCCACAAGACATCATCTTTGATCCAAATATTTTTGCTATTGCAACCGGAATCGAAGAGCACAATAACTATGCGGTAGATTTTATTGAAGCCACCCGAGAAATTAAACAATTGATGCCATTGGCAAAAGTAAGTGGTGGTGTTAGCAATGTGTCTTTTTCATTTCGTGGAAACGACCATGTGAGAGAAGCCATTCACAGCGTTTTTTTATATCATGCCATCAAAGCCGGAATGGACATGGGCATAGTAAATGCAGGCCAGCTAGTAATCTTAGATGACATAGAGCCAACATTGAAGCAGCTTTGTGAAAACGTTATTCTTAATATCAACAACGATGACAATGGTGCTACAGAAAAATTAATCCAATTCGCAGAAACAGTAAAAGCAAAAGGAAAAGAAATTATTAAAGACGAATCGTGGAGAAAAGAAGCAGTACAAAAAAGAATTGCCCATGCCCTTATACATGGAATAACTGAATACATTGATGCAGATACAGAAGAAGCAAGGCAACAATATCCAAAACCATTAGACGTTATTGAAGGACCGCTGATGGAAGGAATGAACATTGTGGGAGATTTGTTTGGAGAAGGAAAAATGTTTTTACCACAAGTAGTAAAGAGTGCAAGAGTAATGAAAAAAGCCGTTGCGGTTCTTACTCCATTTATTGAACAAGAAAAAGCAGACAGGTTAAATGATAAAACTGCAAATAGCAATAATCAAACAAGTGCACTTGGTCCGGCAAAAATATTATTAGCCACTGTGAAGGGAGATGTTCATGATATTGGAAAAAATATTGTAGGAGTAGTACTCGGATGCAATGGATATGAAATTATTGATTTAGGCGTTATGGTTAGCGCAGATAAAATACTTACAGAAGCACAAAAACACCAGGTTGCTATTATTGGACTTAGTGGACTTATTACACCGTCCCTTGATGAAATGGTTCATATTGCAAAAGAAATGACCCGGTTGAATATGAATATCCCCTTGCTTATTGGAGGTGCTACTACAAGCAGAATGCATACGGCCGTAAAAATTGCTCCTGAATATGAACATGGAGTAGTACATGTGTTAGATGCTTCTCGCAGTGTTACAGTTGCAGGAACCCTACTCAATAAAGAGCAACAGATAGGATTCGTAAAAGAAATTAAAAAAGAATACGATCAATTAAAAATAGATTTTGGAAATAAAAAATCTGCAAAGCAATTGATTCCTATTAATGAAGCACAAAAAAACACCGCTTCCATAGATTGGAATAACTACACAGCTGTGCAACCAACCTTTATTGGTACAAAAAATTTAGATAATTATAATATCGCTGAAATTGCTGAGTATATTGATTGGCAGCCGTTTTTTATTGCATGGGAAATGCACGGTAAATTTCCAGAAATATTATCAGACAATATAATTGGTGTAGAAGCAACTAAGTTGTATAAAGACGCGCAAAATCTTTTACAACAAATAATTAATGAAAAATGGTTGACTGCAAAAGGAGTTGTAGGATATTGGGAAGCTGAAAAAATAGCCCCCGATTCTATTGTCGTTAAAAGCAAAAAAAAAATTCAACTTGAATTCCTTCGGCAACAGATTAAAAAAGCTGCCGGACAACCTAATTTATCATTAGCAGATTTTATTCACCCTACACACACTGATTATATTGGCGCTTTTTCAGTAACCATTCAGGGAATTGAAAAACATATAAAAAGATTTGAAGAAAATTTAGATGATTACAATAAAATTATATTACAAGCACTTGCCGATCGATTAGCAGAAGCTTTTGCAGAATTGCTTCATAAAAAAACCAGGACCGAATATTGGGGATATGCAAAGGACGAAACATTGAATACCGATGCTTTAATAGAAGAAAAATATCAGGGCATACGTCCAGCGCCTGGTTATCCGGCTTGTCCTGACCATACAGAAAAATATAAACTATTTGAATTATTGGGGGGTGAAAACGCAACAGGAATAACCCTTACAGAGTCTTTGGCTATGTATCCTGCCTCCTCTGTTTGTGGTTGGTATTTTGCACATCCCGAAAGCAAATATTTTGGAGTTGGAAAAATCAACAAGGATCAAATGGAAGACTATGCCAAAAGAAAGGGTATGACAATTGCCGAAATAACAAAATGGCTCAGACCAAACATAGAATAGTCCTTTATTAATTAAAATTAGTTTGCAAATGCGCATTATATCATACAATGTAAACGGTATTAGAGCAGCCATTAAAAAAGGGTTTTACGAATGGCTTAAAACAGATCCGGCAGATGTGATTTGTTTACAAGAAACAAAAGCCACCAATGAAGATGTGGATGTGAGCGAACTTGAAAAACTAGGATTTGAGCATCATTGGTTTAGCGCTAGCAAAAAAGGATATAGTGGGGTGGCCATTTTCACTAAAATAAAACCAACTGCTGTCAAAGTGGGAAATGGCTTTGAAACAAGTGATTTTGAAGGAAGGGTAATAGAAATGCAATTGGGCGACATTAAATTAATCAATGCATACTTTCCATCGGGGACCTCTGGCGACGAAAGACAAACATATAAATACCAATGGCTGGATGAGATTTTTACGCATGTAGAAAAACTAAGAAAGAAAAATCCTAAAATAATTTTATGCGGTGATTATAATATTGCCCATGAAGAAATTGACATTCACGATCCAAAGGGAAATAAAAAATCTTCTGGTTTTTTACCAGAAGAAAGGGCCTGGATGACTAAATTTTTGGAAGCAGGATGGATCGACACCTTCAGAGATTTTCATAAAGAGCCGCATCGCTATAGCTGGTGGAGTCAACGCTTTCCGAGCGTTCGACTAAATAATAAAGGGTGGAGAATCGACTATATATGCGTTACAAAAGAATTAAAAGCGCAACTAGTAGAAGCAGATATTTTTCCAGACGTAAAACACAGCGATCATTGCCCGGTTTATCTAAAAATTAAAGCTTAATACAATGTTTATCTATAATGTAACTATAAAAGTAAGGGCCAGCGTAGCAGAAGATTGGTTGAGTTGGCTTAATAATGAGCACATTCCGGAGATAATCGATACTGGGTGTTTCGTTGAAGCTGTTGTATTGAAATTATTAGAGATAGATGATAGCGAAGGTCCAACATTTGCAGTTCAATATAAAGCCGAAAGCAAGGCATCCTATAATTTATATATAGAAAAGTACGCCAGCGTGCTAAGGCAAAAATCTTTTGACAAATGGGGCGATGCTTTTATAGCCTTTAGGTCAGTTATGCAGGTTATTAACTAATTGTGCAAAACAAAAAAATTCAGTTTTTTAAAAGATATTTTTTCTGTATTATTCTCCTGATACCCTATAAACAAAGGTTTTACAAGACAATTCTATTGAAACTCAATGTGAGTAAGGGTTTTATAACACCTCGCTCTTATCTCTTTCGATCACAATAATTCCCCCGTTTCCCAAAATGCACTCCAATAGTGCTTTGTAGCCAATTTTGAGTTTCTGTTTTAAAATAAAAAAATTTTGTTGGAATTAAAAACCTTCTATATTTGTTATAGTTAAAACTTATCAAAAACTTTATTATGAACAAAGCTGAATTAATTGCAAAACTTGCTGATGATGCTGGCATCACAAAAACTCAAGCAAATGCTACTGTAGATTCTTTTATCGAAGCAGTAACAAAAACTTTAAAAAGTGGTAACAAAGTTACTTTAGTTGGATTTGGAACATTCTCTGTTTCAAAAAGAGCTGCTCGTAACGGACGTAATCCACAAACTGGTGCTGTTATCAAAATCAAAGCAAAAAAAGTTGCTAAATTTAAAGCAGGTAAAGAATTATCTTCTAAAATCTAATTTGCTTTAGAAAGTAAAAAAGCAAGGCGCTTTATGTGTCTTGCTTTTTTATTATCAAATTTATTGAACTAAAAAAATACTAATATGGGACGTGGTGATATCAAAACAAAAAAAGGTAAAATATTTGCAGGAAGTTTTGGAAAAAGCAGACCTGCCAAAGTAAAGGCTGCTGCACCTAAGAAAGCGGCTCCTAAGAAGGCTGCTGCACCTAAGAAAGCGGCTCCTAAAAAAAGTAAATAACTACTTGAGTTGATAAGTTGATTGATCAGGTCTTTCAGCTTATCAATTTTTCTTTATTAAGGGGCTAGCCTAGACAGCTCCCATTCACTTCCTTCTACCAAGTTGTATGAAATTCTATCGTGCAGTCTACTAGGTCTTCCTTGCCAAAATTCAATCATAGAGGGTTTTACAATATACCCGCCCCAAAAAGCTGGTCTGTATATTTCGTTGTGAGCAAATTGAGTCTCTACTTTCACAACATTGTTTTCTAAAAATTCACGCGAATCGATTTTAGTACTTTGAGGTGATGCCCATGCGCCAATCCTACTACTAATTGGTCGAGAATTAAAATATTCATCACTTTCATTTGCAGAAATTTTTTCAGCCACCCCTTCTATTCTTACTTGTCGTTCTAATTCTTTCCAGAAAAAAATTAGACTAACATTTGGATTGGTTTCAATATCAATTCCCTTCTTGCTTTTGTAATTTGTAAAAAAAACAAACCCATTTTTATCATAGCCTTTTAATAATACAATTCTTGCAGACGGCTTTCCTACAGTACTTACGGTAGACAAGGTCATTGCATTCACTTCATCAATCTTACTATCTACGGCTTGTTGCCACCATTGATCAAATTGAATAAATGGATTTTTGTCTACCTCATTTTCAGAAAGCGATGCAGAGAGATACTCTTTTCTTATGCTGGCTATATTTGACATGTATCAATAATTTTCAATGAAATAATTCTGCGCATTATAAGCAGCACTAGCTATTATTCATTTGTTTGTATATAAGATTGGTTTGCATTTCTATACTGGGCAAGTTCTTCTTTTAAAAAGCCGTTGTCTAATAAAATAATTTCGATGTTGCTTTCGAGAGAAGCTACCTTATTTTTTAAATTAGCCACTTGATGGTAAAGATTGGTTGCTTCGGCCAGTTGAAAACTTAAATCAGCAAGCGCTGCTTTGGTGCTAGTGAGCTGTTCCTTCATTTCATAGTAGGCCGTTTCAACTTGAATGCTTTGTATCATTTCTTCTTCTAATGAAGACTCACGTTTTGTGACCCCAACTACCTGCTCGTGCAATTCGCCTATTTTACTATGCAGCTGTTCAAATTCATATAAATTTTGGTCCAGACTGCTTTGAAGTTCAGACACTTTTGAAGCGGAAGTATACAATTGTTGAAGCTCTTCCTCTTTCAATTGAATAAGGTAATTCAGGTCCTTCAGCTCAAATTGCAGCTGGTCATTTTCTTGCTTTAATTGACGAATCAATTCTCCGGATTGCATATACTAATATAGGTAGTAATCTGTTTAGATTGATTGAATTTAAAAAAATATGGTCAAAAACATTTCATTTAGTATAATTGCATAAATTTACAAGCATCTATTGATGTTAAATAAAAAATTAATTTTAAAAAAAACAATTATGAAAAAAACAAACATGTTTAAGGTATTCGGAGGTCTAGCAATTGCGGCTAGTTTATTCTTCGTGAGTTGCTCAAAAACTGGTCCTGCTGGTGCTACTGGTGCTGCAGGTGCTGCGGGTGCTGCGGGTGCTGCTGGCGCTGCGGGTCCTAATGCTAAAGTGTACGACTTCCCATTAACTTTTACCGATGTCAATCCTACGATTGATGCAACAACTGGTCAATTAACTGCTTATGGTGGAAATTTTCAATCATATGCTGGTATTTCAGGCGTAGATACTGCTAAAGACATTGTTCTTTTGTATGAAAAATACACTAGTAGTACAACTGGAACTAGCTTCTATACAGGTATGCCTTATACCTCTAATGGATTGGCATTTAATTTCTACTTTAATAGAAAGAAAACGAGCACAACCGGAGAAATCTACATTACGGTGTCAATTGAAGACCCAACTGATTTTACTTTAAATCCGCTAAATGTTGCTGCTATACCAACATACACAGACAATTTTAGAGCGGTGGTTATAAAAGGAATGGCTGGTAAAAATCCTAATTTGAATTATTCTGATTATAATTCAGTGAAAGCGTTTTATCATTTAAATGACTAATTCATTTTAACTGAACAATAAAAAGCCGGAAAAATTTTTCCGGCTTTTTTAATAATAATGAGTTTAGACATTAGCTTACTAAGGTGCCTACTTTTTCCCCTGTTACAACATTTAATAAGTTCCCTGGTTTATTCATATCAAACACAATGATGGGTAAATTATTTTCCATACAAAGGGTGAAGGCCGTCATATCCATCACGCTCAATTTTTTTGAAATGCATTCCGCGAAAGATATTTTATTAAATTTTGTAGCCGTAGGATCTTTTTCAGGATCTGCAGAATAGATGCCATCAACTCTTGTTCCTTTTAAAATTACATCCGCCTTGATTTCAATCGCTCTTAGGGACCCTGCTGTATCAGTAGTAAAATAAGGATTCCCTGTTCCAGCCCCAAATATCACCACACGTCCTTTTTCTAAATGACGCATGGCTCTTCTACGAATATAGGGTTCTGCAATTTGTTCCATTTTAATAGCACTTTGAAGACGAGTATATACTCCCGCTTTCTCAAGGCCACTTTGTACCGCCATTCCGTTTATCACGGTAGCAAGCATTCCCATATAATCTCCCTGGGCTCTTTCAATTCCTGTTTCCGCTTCATTCATACCACGATAAATATTGCCACCACCAATCACAAGTGCTACCTGAACACCCATTTCTGTTACCTGTTTAATGTCACGGGCGTATTGTGCAATTACATTGGAATCAAGTCCGAAGTTTTTGTCTCCCATCAATGATTCTCCAGATAATTTTAATAAAACTCTTTTGTATTTAGGTAACATGATTGAGTGTTTTAAAAGTTTATAAACCGATTAATAAGCAATATTCATAAAAAAACCCGGTAAATACCGGGTTAAAAATAATAAAATAATTTATCCTAATGCAACTCTTTTAAATTCAGTCACCTTTAAATCTGCTTCAATGCTTTTAAGATAGTCTGCAACAGATTTATTGTTATCCTTTACAAATGCTTGTGCCATTAGTGTATTGTCCTTGAAAAACTTATTTAATTTTCCCATCGCTATTTTCTCAGCCATTTCTGCAGGCTTACCTTCTGCTTTTACCATTTCAATAGCAATGTCTTTTTCTCTTGCAATAACATCTGCAGGAATAGAGGATTCATCCACTGCCAAAGGATTCATTGCAGCAATTTGCATTGCAACATCTTTACCAGCTTCTTCAGAGGTTTTAGTTAGTCCTACTAAAACACCCATTCTATTTGCTCCATGAATATAGCTAGATACATAAGGTGCTTCTATTCTTGCGAATTTAGACACTTCAATTTTTTCGCCTATTGAAGCTAATTTATCATTAATTAAATCAGCCACTTTTGCGCCATTGATTTCAACATTGTTTAATTCTTCTGCAGATTTTACATTGTGTGCAACTGCTGCGTCGGCAATGCTGTTAGCAAATGCTACAAACTCAGCGTTTTTACTAACGAAATCAGTTTCGCAACTAATACACAAAACGATTCCTGCTTTATTATCGGCGGTTGTTTTAGCTAAAATAACACCTTCTTTCGCTTCGCGATCACTGCGTTTTGCAGCAACCTTTTGTCCTTGCTTACGCAACCAATCAATAGCTGCTTCAAAATCACCATTGCTTTCAGTTAGTGCTTTACGACAATCTAACATGCCTGCTCCGGTTGCCTGACGTAATTTGTTAATATCTGCTGCTGTAATTGTACTCATACTTACCTCCTGACAATTTCTCTAAAAGAGAATTATTATTTAAACTTGTTTACAATAATTTTATTTGCAATAAAATCTATTTGATTGAATTACTTTCCTGCTGGTTTTCTACTGCCGGTTGACACACGACGTTTAGAAGGAGCTCCACTGCCGCCTTTTCCACGCTTTCCTTTATCATCTCCACCATCCAATTTTTGTTCGAATCTTGCTGCTTTTGCTTCAGGCGTTTCGTCGATATCTGAATGATCATCTTCTTCTTTGTCTGCCTGACGCTCTTGTAATCCTTCTGCAATTGCTGCAGTAATGTAGTTTACAATGATAGCAATTGATTTAGTAGCATCATCGTTTGAAGGAATAGCAAAATCAACTTTGTTGGGATCACAATTTGTATCAACCATACCAAAAGTGCCTATGTTTAAGCGCTTTGCTTCAGCCAATGCAATGTGTTCGTGACCAATATCAATTAAAAACAATGCTGCAGGAACACGACTAATTTGTGCAATACCACCCAACACTTTTTCCATTTTATCTTTATCCCTGGTTAAAGTCAATCTTTCTTTTTTAGTAAGATTTTCTGCACTTCCGTCTCCTAATAATTTTTCAATGCTTTGCATTTTTTTCACACTCTTACGAACAGTATTAAAGTTAGTAAGCATTCCGCCCAACCAACGTTCTGTAACAAAAGGCATGTTTACGCGCTTAGCACATTCTTGTACAATTTCTTTTGCTTGTTTTTTTGTAGCAACAAACATGATTTTTTTACCACTGCGTGCAATGGCTTTCATTGCAGCAGCTGCATCTTGCAATCCTTCAACAGTTTTGTTAAGGTCAATGATATGAATACCTTTCTTTTCTGCGAAGATGTATGGAAGCATTTTTGGATTCCACTTTTTTCTTAAATGACCAAAGTGAACGCCTGCTTCTAGAAGTTGCTGTTGTAAGGATGTATTTTCCATTTATTAATTTTATAGTTTGAATGTTTAAAGTTTTAAGTTTAATACTCGGGTTAATATAAATTCATATCCCCGATCTATTAAACCTGAAACAGCGAGGCTATTAACGCTTGCTGAACTGGAAGCTTCTTCTTGCTTTCTTGCGTCCTGGTTTTTTACGTTCAACAGAACGTGGATCGCGTTTCAACAAACCTGCTGCTTTCAACGCCGGACGATAATCAGGGTTTACTTCCAACAACGCTCTTGAAATAGCTAGTTTAGCTGCTTCTGCTTGTCCTTTAACTCCGCCACCGGCAGCATTAATAACAATATTAAACTTGTCTGATACTTCTGCTAATTTAAGTGGTGCTTCTACTTGATTTTGTAGATATACCAGCGGAAAATAGGTTTTATAGTCTTTGCCATTCACTGTTATTGCGCCATCTCCTTTAGAAAGGAAAACACGGGTAACAGCTTCTTTTCTACGGCCGACTGCGTTTTTTTGCTTTTCCATTTATTATGCTTTTTAGTACTGCTTTATAAGTACTGGTTGAATTATTTAATTACTTTAAAGGTTAATGCAGCAGGCTTTTGAGCTCCGTGTGGATGCTCTGCACCAGCATATACAAATAGTTTTTTGTACATTTTACGCCCCAAACGATTTTTAGGCAACATACCCTTAACCGCTCTTTCTATAACCACTTCGGGACGACGCTTCAATAAATCTTTAGCTATTTCGCCTTTTTGACCACCTGGGTAGCCACTATAAGTTAAATACTCTTTGTCATCCATTTTGTTTCCTGTAAACTTTACCTTTTCGGCATGTAATACAATAACAAAATCTCCACAATCTACGTGTGGGGTATAATAGGCTTTGTTCTTACCACGGAGAACAGACGCAATTTTTGCGCACATACGTCCAACGGTTTGATTAGTACCGTCTACAACGTACCAATTACGCTGCACAGTAGCCTCGTTCGCATGTTTAGTGGTGAAATGTAATTTACTCATTGTGTTGTTTTTTAGATGATGTTGAAGCTATCCCTCCAACCGTGTTTAAATTTGGATTGCAAAGGTAGGAGAATTAATATGTTTTTTGAAAGAAAAAGGAAGATATTTTTTATCGGACTTACACAACTAATTGATTATCAGTAAAATATTTGCTATATTATTTTAGTCGGCCTAAAAACAGCCCCTCAAATCAGTGCTTTTCTTTAAAAAATTAAGGGTTAATTAACGCAATTAAAGCTACAGGAGTCATTTTTTATATATTTGCGACACAATCTTTTTATATGAAGTTTACACTCATTCGCCTTGCCAAATCGATGTTTATCAAATGTAAGCTGCATTTAGTGTTTGGACCGCTGGAAGGTCTTTTTTTACAAATCAGCTACCTGAGTAAAATGTCTAGGTGGGCAAATAGCAATAAAGATATTCCAGGCAACGATTTCTTCTCAACATGGGATTATACAAAAAGATTCACTTTATATGAAAGAATTATTGAAAGCGAAAAGCTTGAAGAAAAAATCAATTACTTAGAATTTGGCGTGGCCACTGGCGCATCCTTTGATTGGTGGATGAGTAAAAATAAACATCCCGAATCTACCTTTTGTGGTTTTGATACCTTCAGCGGACTACCAGAAGATTTTGGACCATATAAAAAGGGATATTTCAACGCTGGAAGCATTCCAACAATAAAAGATAACCGAGGAAAATTTTTTGAAGGTCTATTTCAACAAACATTACCAGAGTTTTTAAAAACCTTTGATAATAATAAACGTACTGTAATTTTAATGGATGCTGATTTGTATACCGCCACCCTGTATACGCTTACTTCATTGGCTCCTTACCTAAAAAAGGGGGACATTATTTTATTTGATGAATTCAGTGTGCCTACACATGAATTTATGGCTTACTTGAATTTTGTAAATGCTTATTTAGTAGAACTGAAACCAATAGGAGTGATTAATAATTATTATTTCACTGCATTTAAGGTAATGTAACTTTTAGTATAGCTAATGTATTGAAGATAATTCTCTATGCTTGCTTTCTTACATATTTCGTCAATATCACAATCAGCTGTCCTTCTACTTTTCCTTCTATTTGTTCGGTATTGCCCTCAACGATTTTAATGTTTTTTACAACCGTTCCCATTTTAGCATTCAGTGTAGATCCTTTTACATCTAAGGATTTTATCAAAACAACCGAATCGCCGGTTTGCAAAACCTGACCATTAGAATCTTTATGTAAATCAACACTGGAATCGTTTTCGTGATCTCCTGTTCTTTTTGCCCATTCTATTTTTTCTTCATCTAAATACATCATATCTAAGTTATCCATTGCCCAGCTTTCTTCTCTTAGCCGATTGAGCATCCTCCATGAAATAACTTGTATTCCTGGGACTTCACTCCACATGCTTTCTGTTAAACAAGCCCAATGTGTATTATCAAGTGCTTCTTTTTTTTCTACCTGCGCAGCACATTTAATACAAACCATCACACACCCATCCTCGTCTCTATGTGTAGCATATGGAACCTC
>CANFJP010000035.1 GCA_947447485.1 Chitinophagaceae bacterium | reverse complement strand
TCATCGAAATTTGTAAAGCTTTTTCAAAAAGTGCTTGACCTACCTCCTTTCCATGAAAATCCTTTAATACATAAATGCGTTCAATCTCAATTGCTTTGTCATCTTGTAACACTGTTTGTGTTTGACCGACATTTATTTTAAGATAACCAATCGCCTTGTTGTCAAGTGTTGCAAAATAAAATTCAGTATTCTTATTGCTCAACTCAGTAGTGAGTTTTTCAATAGAAAATGCCTCTTTCAAATACACCTCCATATCTTCTTCCGTATTCGCCTCAGCGAAAGTCTCAAAAAAAGTTTGACTGCCAATTTTTTTGCAATTGATCAATATCTATCAATGATACTTTATTTATTTCGATACGATTCATTCTATCAGTTTGACTAACGTTTCATATACACTGGTATTGAATACAATTTAATAAAATAGTACTTATTATGAATTTAGAATTGCAGGACTCAATAGGAAATCTAACTACCCCTTCAGTTGACACTGGCAGATTTTAAAGTCCTTAGAAAACCAATCTAGAAGGTAGCGATTTGTTACAATAACACTTTTTCCCTTATTTTTTAAGTATATCCAACACCGTTCCATACATCACCTGAGTTCCTATTGCAAGATCCTCGTAAGAAGCAAACTCTAAAGGATTGTGACTAATCCCATCTTTACATCTCACGAATATCATACCATAATCACAGGCATAAGAAAGCGCTAATGCATCATGAAAGGGACCGCTCATTAATTCAGGGGCTTCAATATGTAGATTTTCGCAATTTGTTTTAATGATTGATTTTATCCAATCTGCACAATATCTTGGTTCACTATTGGTATCTTCTCTGATAGAAAATGTTAATCCGTTTTTTTGACAGATCTGTGATATTTTTTCCATCAATTGTTTTTCATACCGATGGCGTCTTTCCAAATCTATATCTCTTAAGTCTATTGTAAATTGAACTTCTTCTGCAATGATATTTCTACTAGAAGGAAACACATTGATAGTAGCAACCGTTCCTACGGTAGGATTTTCTTTTACTTGTGTGGCAATTTCATTTACTGCAACAATAATTTCAGCTGCGCCCAACAAAGCGTCTTTTCTAAGAGGCATAGGAACGGAACCCGTATGTCCTGCCTGACCTTTAAGCGTTACAGTTAACCACAATGGTCCAGAAATACCGCTAACGATTCCAATTGATTTTTTTGCAATGTCTAATACAGGCCCTTGTTCAATGTGAAGCTCTAAAAAACAATAGATGCTTCCCACTGCGTATTCAGACTCCTTGAATTTTGTTACATCACATCCGAAATCTTTTAATGCTTGCTCACGAGTAATACCCTCTTTATCTGCACGAGCCAACTCCCCTTCTTCTAGTTTTCCTAATATTCCTCTAGATCCAAAAAGCCCCTTATTAAAACGCCAACCCTCTTCATCGGCAAATGAAATAATTTCAATCGTTCGATCAGGAATAATTTGATTCTCTTTCATTGTCATCACCACCTCTATCGCACAAAGCACTCCAGCAACGCCATCAAACCTTCCTCCATAAGGCTGAGAATCTAAATGTGAGCCCATCATTAACAAAGGAAGTGAAGTGTTTTTACCTTCTAATCGACCTATCAAATTCCCAAAATGATCAATCTTGGTTTTCATGCCTGCTTCTTGCATCCAAGATGCAGCCAACTCAAATGCTTTCTTTTCAATATCAGAATGAGCAGGGCGACAAGTACCTGTTTCCCCCATCTTCCCAATAAGACTCATTGCTTCGAAATGAGCTTGTAATCTGCTAGCATTGATTTGTATCATGCGTGTTTTTTTTTACGTATTAATGATCGTTTAACGGAAGTCCTCTTTTTTGATATTCAATCCAATTGATGGATTCAGGAGCTACTCTATGTTCTTCCATGGTAATACAATTTGAAACCGGACATACAAGCTGACATAAATTGCAGCCTACGCATTCGTCTTCTTTGATTGAATAGGTATTATATGGTTTGCCAAAGTCGAGATTAATTGATTGATGCGAAGTATCCTCACAAGCTATATAACACAACCCACAATGAATACAACTGTCTTGGTTAATTTTTGCAATGTGATGATAATTAATATCTAGATCTTCCCAATGAACAATGTTTTTAACAGACTTTCCAATAAAATCATCCAATGTTTTAAACCCTTTTTCATCCATCCAATTATTCAATCCTTCGCACATGTCTTCTACAATTCTAAAGCCATGTTTCATAGCCGCTGTACATACTTGAACATTGCTAGCACCCAACAACATAAATTCAACCGCATCATTCCATGTACTCACCCCCCCAATACCAGAAACAGGCACTTTATTAGTAACCTCGTTTTGCGCAATGGTCGTTAACATTTTTAATGCAATAGGCTTAACAGCAGGGCCACAATATCCACCAAAAACACTTTTACCTGCTACATAAGGATTAGGAACCAACGTGTCTAAATCCACACCAGTAACTGATTGTATCGTATTGATTAAAGAAAGCGCATTTGTTCCTGCCTCTACAACAGCCATACCTGTAGGCACTACAGAATGCACATTGGGTGTAAGTTTTGTAATTACAGGGATTGTTGCTTTTTCCATCACCCATTCCACCACCATTTTTGCAATTTCAGGATCCTGACCTACTGCCGCTCCCATTCCTCTTTCAGTCATACCATGTGGACAACCAAAATTCAATTCAAACCCATGCGCTCCTGTATCTTCTACTTTTTTAATAATCTCATGCCAACTTTCTTTGTTATTATCTGCCATTAGAGAAACAATCATCGCTCTATCAGGAAATAGCTTTATACATTCTTTAATTTCCTTCAAATTAATATCTAATGGACGATCACTGATTAATTCAATGTTATTGAAGCCCATTATTTTATGTCCACCATAATTAACAGCAGAATATCTCGAAGAAACATTTTTTACTTGCGAGCCAAGTGTTTTCCAAACAACTCCACCCCAACCAGCTTCAAACGCACGAAGAACATTTATTTTTTTATCGGTAGGTGGTGCACTGGCCAACCAAAAAGGATTGGGAGATTTTATACCGAGGAAATTTGAACTAATATTTGCCATTTTGTATTGATTTAAAAATCTTAAAATTTAATTATTTTGAATGAGGAAACAAGTATTGTATAATCCCTGCAGCACCATCTTTACCTGCTTGAACAGCATCTACTACCTCCTTGCCTCCATTTACACAGTCTCCTCCAGAAAATACACCTGCCAAATTTGTGGCGGCATTTTTTATCTGAATCTTTCCATTTTTATGTTGCAATTGATTTTGCTCAACCAATTGCTGAAAAGGAGTTTGACCTGCTGCTTTAATGACCATGTCCACTTCTATTGTGAATGTTTCTCCTGTAGAAACGGGCGATCTCCCTCCACTTGCATCAGGTTCTCCTAGTGTCATTTTTTCTGCAACCAATGACGTCACTTTACCTTCTGTGCCTAATACCTCTTTGGGAGCTGCCAACCAAATAATTTCGCATCCGTCTAATTTTGCTATGTTTAATTCTACTTCCGTACAGGGCATCTCTTCTTGAGTTCGTCTATATAACATCGTTACCTCAGAAGCGCCCAATCTTTTAGCTTGAGTGGCTGCATCAATAGCCGTCATCCCCATTCCAATTACAGCTACCTTATCACCAACAGGAACTTTTCCAAATTCAGTATTACGAATGGTATAAATAAAATTGATTGCATCCACTACTCCTTCTAGATTTTCACCCGGTATATCTAATTGCCTAGCCAATCCTACGCCAATGGCAACATACACTGCATCGTATTTCTTTTGTAAATCTTCTAATTTTACATTTTTACCAAGCTCTTGCTCATACAAAACCTCAATACCCCCAATAGACAGGATGTAATCAACTTCTTCTTTGCAAAATTGAGGAGTTACTTTATATGCAGCAATACCATAAGTCATCAAACCTCCGCCTTTTTTTTCTTTCTCATAAATAGTAACGTCTACCCCTTCGCGAGACAATACATGTGCACAACTCAACCCAGCTGGCCCCGCACCTATAATAGCAACTTTTTTACCTGTACTTTCCTTACGTCTAAACAAAGGCCATTTGTTTGCAATAGCTTTTTCAGTACTATACCTTTGAAGTTTTGCAATGGGTATAGGATCTTCGTCCATTAAGTTGTATACACAAGCGCCTTCACATAATTTTTCAACAGGGCAAACTTTACTGCAACCTGCTCCTAATATATTTGAATTGAAAATCGTGTGCGCACTCCCTTTAATATTATCTGTAGTAATTTGCTTTATAAACTTAGGCACATCAATACTAGTGGGACAACTTTTCATACAAGGTGCATCATAGCAAAACAAGCACCTATTGGCTTCTACCAAAGCCGCATCTTTTGTTTCAAATGGCGGATGAATATCCGAAAAGTTTTTTTCGTACTGAGTAGCAGAAAGTTTGTTTGAATGAATTGCCATACTATTTTTATTGTATAATTAAATTATTAAAAATCACAATGCGGTAATCGCATCATAAGTCTCTGGTCTTCTATCTCTAAAAAATTGCCATTTGTTTCTAACTGTTTCAATTAAGTCTAAATCAAAAGAAGCAATCAGCAATTCATCTTTATCCTCCGAAGCAGTTGCAAAAATTTCACCTAGTGGATTTACAAAGTATGAAGTACCATAGAATTTTCCTAGATTCCACGGTGCTTCTGAACCAACTCGATTGATGCAGCCCATAAAATAACCATTGGCAACAGCATGCGCTGGCTGTTCTAGTTTCCATAAATATTGCGATTGTCCAACTGTCGTAGCAGAAGGATTGTATACAATTTCGGCACCATTCAATCCCAAGCATCTAGCGCCATCAGGAAAATGCCTATCATAACATATATACACTCCCACCTTTGCATACTTTGTTTGAAATACAGGATACCCTAAATTACCTGGCTTGAAAAAATATTTTTCCCAAAAACCACCGGTATGAGGAATATGATTTTTACGATACTTCCCTAAATACGTTCCATCCGCATCAATAACAGCAGCAGTATTATACAATACACCTGCTTGTTCCTTTTCATACACCGGCGCTATTATGACCATATTGTATTTCTTAGCATATTCAGCCAATCGATCAGTAGTAGGCCCTGGAACCGTTTCAGCTGATGCATACCATTTACTATCTTGTCCTGGACAAAAATAGGGCGTATTAAAAATCTCTTGAAAGCAAAGAATCTGTACTCCTTTCTTTCCAGCCTCTTCAATCAAAGGAATATGCTTTTGAAACATCGCTTCCTTAATTTCATCAATGGTTCCCTCTCCTTCTGTTTTAGGCAGGCTCATTTGAATCAATCCGGATTTAATTATTCTTGACATAATGATGATTAAATATTTTGTGTAACTTTTTTCCTTTTAATAAATTTACCATACCCTTTTTCAACATAACATTGATTGTTATCAATGGCAAGTTTCCCTCTGAGCAATACCGTTTTCACTTTCCCTGTAATTTCCCATCCTTCATACCCACTGTAATCTACATTCATATGATGTTTTGAAGCAGATAAAATGTGTTTTTCATTTGGATCCATGATAACGATGTCTGCATCACTACCTACTGCAATAGTTCCCTTTGCAGGAAACATTCCAAATATTTTTGCGGCATTGGTACTTGACACTTCTACATATTTATTCAGACTAATCTTATTTTTCATTACGCCTTCGCTGAATAATAATTCCATTCTATTTTCTATAGCAGGATGACCATTGGGTATTTTTGAAAAATCATTTTTGCCCATTAATTTTTGTTCCCACATAAATGGACAATGATCCGTAGCTACCACTTGCACTAATCCCTGATTGATGCCAGCCCATAAAGTTGCCTGATCTTTCTTTTCTCTCAATGGAGGACTCATTACCCATTTGGCTCCTTCAAAATCATTTTCATACAAACTTGCATCTAGGATTAAATATTGAATACAGGTTTCCACAAATACTTTTTGATTTCTCTTAGTAGCATTTCTAACTGCATTCAGAGCACCTTCGCAGGTCATATGAACAATATATCCAGGACACCCCGTTTCATTGGCCATATTTACAAATCGTTCGCTTGCTTCTGTTTCCGTTATTTCTGGTTGAGATAAATAATGATAAAGGGGCGCCAACTTCCCTTCTTCTCTGTGTTTTTGTACCAATGAATCAATCATATCGCCATTGGTAGCATGAACGTTGATCAATCCTCCATGTTTCTTAACCTCTGCCATCAATCCAACCATTTGTGCATCATCAATCATCAACGCTCCTTTATAAGCCATGAACGTTTTAAAAGATGTAATTCCTTCTTTTTCTATGATAGATTGAATTTCTTTTTTAGTGTTTTCATTAAAGTCGGTAACGGCCATGTGAAAACTATAATCCCCTACCGCATTTCCATTTGCTCTTCCACGCCATTCATCTAAAGCCGACTGTAAACTATTCCCTTGTTGCTGTAAAATAAAATCAATTACAGTAGTAGTACCACCATACAATGCAGCTCTAGTACCCGTTTCATAGCTATCACTGGAATAAGTGCCCATAAAAGGCATGTCTAAATGTACATGAGGATCGATTCCACCGGGCATGACTAATTTTCCCGTTGCATCAATGATTTTATCCGCTACTACATTCAATTTTTCTCCAATGGCAACAATTCGTTCTCCTTCAATAAAGATATCTGCAACATAATCGGCATCAGCAGTAATAATTCTTCCATTTTTAATTAAAGTAGACATGTGCGATTTAATTTAACTATTGAATGTATAATTATTTCTTGTTTTTCATTAATAATAAATAGATAGATGCACTTACTCCAAATCCAACAAACCAAGCGTAGTTATACAAATGATTAATCCATACTGGAAATACATCTGCACTTACTACTTTTATTTGCAATAAAAAGCCTGGAACATTTGGCAAAATACCCAACAATAGTGCAACGATTGCAATACGATTGAATCCATGAGTATATCCATAAACACCATCGTGACGATACAAATCCGCCGCTACCAATTCCTTTTTTCTTATAAAATAATAATCAGCAATCATAATTCCTCCTACTGGCCCTAATAAGCTAGAATAGGCAATGAGCCATGTAAATATATATCCATTAGGATCGGCAATTAATTTCCAGGGAAAAATCAACACTCCTATTATTCCTGTAATGTATCCGCCAATTCTAAAATTTATTTTTTGAGGTGCTAAATTAGCAAAGTCATTTGCAGGGCTCACAATATTCGCAGCGATATTGGTGGCTAAAGTTGAAATCATTATTCCAATCATTGCTATCGTTACCATTACCTTACTATCAAATTTTCCTGCCAATTTTACTATATCCCATTCAGTATGGCCATAAATAATAGCAGTAGACGATGTTACGATGACTCCTACAAAAGCAAAAAATGTCATAGCAGGTGGAAGTCCAATGATTTGACCTTTTATTTGAGCTTTTTGAGAAGTAGCATACCTAGTAAAATCTGGAATATTTAAAGAAAGAGTGGCCCAAAACCCAACCATTCCCGTTAGGGCAGGAAAAAAATATGCAAAAAACTCAGTGGAAGTATTAAATTTAGAAGGCTCATCCAATATAGGCCCCAAACCCTTCGCCGCAACGATTGCCCATACCAATAAACACAATGCAGCAATAGGAAGAAAGAAAGCTTTGAATACCAATAATTTTTTTATGCTATCTACGCCTTTGTACACAACAAACATATTCAACATCCAAAATACAAGAAAGCAAATCATAGGTAGTAGCTGAGGAAACAAGGAGGAATGATCAATCTCTGGCAAAGTTGTATTCCATGCTCTTAAAATATTATACAGCGAAGCGCCACCTATCCAGGTTTGTATGCCAAACCATCCGCAAGCAACAATGGCTCGAAGCATTGCAGGGATATTCGCTCCTTTTGTACCAAAACTAGCTCTTACAAAAACAGGAAAAGGGATGCCGTATTTTGCGCCTGCATGCCCATTTAAAATCATGGGTATTAATACAATAGTATTCCCAATTAAAATAGTCAACACCGCTTGCCACCAATTCATTCCTCCTCCTATCAATGAGCTAGCAAGCATATACGTAGGAATACACAAGCTCATACTAATCCACAAGGCAGCATAATTCCAAGTACCCCATTTACGCTCACTTTGCGGTATTGGCGCTAAGTCTTCGTTTGTTAATGATGGATTGTATTGTTGTGATTGATTCATACTGATATTATATTACAATGTAAAAATGAATGACTAACAAACATGTTCATCGGCAATCTTTATCGCTTCGCTTATAATAGCTAACCCTTCATCAATTTGGGCTTTGGTAACACACAATGGAGGTGCTACGAAAATATAACCCCAACGAACAAATGTATACATACCTAGCTCCTTTATTTTGGCTGCCACTTTATTCATTACTGCCATTTCATCGGGCTTCGCATTAAATGGCGCCATAGGCTCTTTGGTTGTCCTGTTTTTTACAAGTTCTATACAACCCAACAACCCTGTTGTTCTGAAATTGCCAATAGCAGGATGTATTTTCATTAACTCTTTCATTCTCTCCGTCACATATTGTCCCATTGCGGCAGCATTCTCAATCAAATTTTCATCCTCATATATTTTTAATGTTTCTAATGCAGCTGCACAACTAACCGGATGAGCAGAATAAGTAAGTCCCAATGCTAAAACAGTATCATCAAATTTAGCCGCAATTTTATCCGAAACCATCAAGCAGCCAAAAGGAAGATAGCCGCAAGTCAATCCTTTTGCCATAGCAATCATATCTGGAATAATACCATGATTTTCAAAACCAAACCATTTACCTGTTCTGCCAAATCCACTCATCACTTCATCCATGATTAATAAAATACCATGCTTATTGCAAATCTCTCTTACTGCTTTGAGATATCCTACTGGGTATTGCAAACAGCCAGATGAGCCAGACTCTCCTTCTAATAATATAGCGGCGATTGTTCCAGCACCTTCGTATGCTATGATACGCTCTAATTGAGCCACCGATTCTTTTAGCAAACTCTCTTCTCCAAATTCCCAGCGATACAAATAAGGCAAATCGAAATGAACAAAATTGGGAGCTTGTTGACTGTCAACAGGAATTCTACGAGGATCTCCGCTTGCTGATATCGCTCCTATTGATGCCCCATGATAAGATTGATAACGACTCAATATTTTATGTCTACCTGTATAAAGTCTTGCTAGCTTAATGCCATTTTCAATAGAAGTGGCTCCGCACAATGTAAAAAAAGCTTTGTTTAAATCACCCGGACAAATCTCCGCTAATTTTTTTCCTAACTCCCCTCTTACTTTTGTAACGCAACTAGGTGTCACATAACTGACTTCCTGCATTTGTTTTACAACAGCATCAGTTATTCGCTGATTACCATGACCAATATTTACATTCATTAATCCAGAAGAAAAATCTATTATTTTATTTCCATCATAATCATACAAATAAACACCTTCAGCATGTTTAACTGCAAGAGGATTTTGCCCTTTTTGCTTACTCCAGGAGAATAACGTGTAATCTAGATTTTGTTGAACGATCTCTTTTGTTTCTGACATGGTTAACGTATTATCTTTCATAATTAATAATTATTACATTTTTTCATCCAAGTATTAAGGAAGTAAATGAATTAACTCATCCAATTCACACCAGCTTCTGCATTCCATTTGGTGGTACTTTTCTTTAGTTTGGTCCAGAATTCAATTGAACTTTTTCCGGTGATATCTCCTACTCCAAATTTACTTTCATTCCACCCTCCAAAAGAAAATGGTTCTCTAGGAACGGGAACACCCACATTTACACCAATCATTCCTGCACTGGCTTTGTCAATGATGTACCTCGCCATCCCTCCATTTTGAGTAAACACACTGGCCGCATTTCCGTAAGGATTGTTGTTTTCAATGGCAAGTGCTTCATCAACTGTTTTGGTACGAATAATACTAATCACTGGTCCAAATATTTCTTCTTTGGCTACCGACATTTCAGGAGTCACATAATCAATCACGGTAGGCCCCACATAAGTTCCGTTTTCTTTCCCAGCCACTTTGGTGTTTCGGCCATCTACTAAAATCTTTGCACCCTGACTTTCCGCTTCTGTTATATATTTTTCAATGCGCTCTTGAGATTCTTTATTAATTACTGCTCCAAGGTTTTCTCCTGGAACAATCTTTCTTGCTTCATCACAAATTTTCTCAATGATGTGATCCACTTCACCTACTCCAATCATAGCGCTAGCCGCCATGCATCTTTGTCCGGCGCAACCACTCATTGAAGCCGCAACATTCATTGCCGTCATTGTAGGTATAGCATCTGGCAATACCAATAAATGATTTTTAGCACCTCCTAAAGCAAGACATCTTTTATAATTAGAGGTAGCTCGTTGATATACAATTTTTGCCACCTTAGTAGATCCTACAAATGATACCGCTTCAATATCTGGATGATCACAAATCGCTTCTACAATTTCAACATCTCCATTCACCACGTTAAACACGCCATCAGGAAGACCAGCTTCTTGAAGTAAGAGTGCAATTTTTGCACAACTCAATGGCACTTTTTCAGAGGGCTTTAGTATCATACAATTTCCTAATGCCAATGCGTTGGGAATGGTCCAGTTGGGAACCATACTAGGAAAGTTAAAAGGAACGATAGAAGCTACCACGCCAATGGGTACATGCTCCGTTCGGCATTCTACACCACGACTCACTTCCAATACCTCTCCCGTTATCAATTGCGGCAATGAAGTTGCAAACTCGGTAAGCTCAATACACTTTTCTATTTCGGCAGCAGATTCGCTGTATGTTTTACCATTTTCCTCACTGCACAATTCAGCCAATTCTTTGATATGCTTTTCTAGTAAAGTTTTATATCTAAAAAAAACTTGCACTCTTTCTTTTATAGGCGTTTTACTCCAAGAAGGGAAAGCGGCTTTGGCAGCTGCAACAGCTACGTCTAAATCTTTTCTTGAAGAAAGCTGCAATTCAGAAAGCAAATTGCCGTCTAAAGGTGAAATTACTTTAAGGGATTTTTTAGTGCTCGCATCAACGAACTTTCCGTTAATGAAATTTTGAGTTGAAGGATATTTTGCCATGACGTTTACTATCAATTTTTTATTTTTTTAATAAATAACTAAAAATATTTTATTTTAGACAATAAATATAGCATTATTTTTACTTTTTAATCACATCAAGCCTATTTTTTAATGTCTACGAATACACCGCCTTCATTAGACGAATTGGACTTTGGAATCCTGTCCTTCTTACAAAAAGATGGACGAATGTCGTTTACGGTAATTGCTAAGAAATTAAAAGTATCCATCGGCACCGTTCGAACAAGATTCAATAAGTTGATTGAAGATGGCACCATTAATATTATTGGTAGAGTAAATCCTGATAAAGTAGGATTTAGATGCTACGCTCATATTGCCGTTTATGTAAGGCCTGCTACATTCAAAGAAAAAGTAGCTCAAAAAATTTCCACCCTTTCGGAAGTAAGTTTCCTTGCAATGACATCGGGTGATTACGACTTAGAAGTAGATGTCATGTGCAGAGACAATGAACATTTGGTTGATTTTGTAGATGAAATAAGCAAAATAGAGGGAGTCAATCAAACCAAAACAACCATTTATTTCAAAGTGTATAAATACGCTCAGCCAGATTTGAAATTATTAAAATAGAATGCTTTAGAAAAACTATAGCTACATAATATAAAAAGCTCAGCATATTTGCTCAGCTTTTTATATGAATCTTAATAAGATGTATTTTTTATTTACTCAACGCAAATTCTAAGTTTGCATTCAATGATACTTCTGCTCCCACTGTTGCCCCACCCGCTTCAGTTAATGCATTCCATTTAAGACCGTAATCGAAGCGATTGATTGAACCAATCACTTTAAACCCGGCCTTGGTATTACCATAAGCGTCTTTACCAATGCCGCCAAACTTTACATCAAACACTATCTTTTTAGTGATATTTCTAATAGTCATGTTGCCAGCTAACTCATAGTTGTTGCCCTCCTTTTTCTTGAATGAAGTGCTTTTAAAAGTCATCGTTGGATACGTTGCTGCATTAAAAAAATCATCTCCTTTCAAATGTCCATCGCGCATAGCATTATCGGTATTGATACTATTCACATCAATTGAAAATTCAATTGCAGCATCAGAAAAATCGTCTTTAGTGTTAACGATACTACCATTATACACTTTAAAACTTCCATCCACTTCTGAAATTACTAAATGTGTTACCGAAAACTTTACAGCTGAATGCACATTATCGACTTTCCATATTTTACTTGTTTGAGAAAAAACTTTGAAAGAAGCAAATAGTATTGCTGTAACAAATAAAATTTTGATTGAAAAACTTTTCATGATTATAGTTTAATATTTTAAAGAAAGAACAAAATTAACTAATTTTACTTACGAATATATACCTGTTACCTTTTGGTAAGTAAAATATTTAAAAATGACTAAAATGAAAAACGACAAGGTTTGTCAATACAAATTAATGGCCTCAAGAGATGCACTGACAGTGATTCAAGGAAAATGGCGTATCCCTATCATTATTTCCCTCACCCATGGAAACAAACGATTTGGAGACATTCAAAAAGACATTGAAGACATCTCGCCTAAAATGTTATCACAAGAATTAAAAGCATTGGAAGAATCTAAAATAATCTCAAGGAAGCTATACGACAGCATGCCCATTATGGTGGAATACTCCTTAACCCCTTTGGGAATTTCTATGCAAAAACTACTAGACGAATTGCTGAAATGGGGCATTCACTTTAGGAATGAAATTGTGGGAAAGAAGAAGACTTTGAAAAGACAACTAAATTGATGGGGGAACAGGATAAATTATAGAAACTCTATTTTAGTCAGCAATGCTTTATATAAGTTTTATGATTTTTTTGAATACAGTCTATTCCTAAGCCAAAATGCCACATTCACTAATATAATTAATGCAGGCACTTCCACCAACGGACCAATCACACCCGCAAAAGCTTGTCCACTATTCACTCCAAACACACCAATCGCAACTGCAATAGCCAATTCGAAATTATTTCCTGTTGCTGTAAATGCAATCGAAGCATTGGTTGAATAATCAGCACCTGCTTTTTTGCCAATCCAAAAACTCAAGAAAAACATAATTGCAAAATAAATAACCAACGGAATCCCTACTCTAATCACATCAAAAGGTATTTGAACTATCAGCTTCCCTTTTAAACTAAACATTATCAAAATAGTAAAGAGTAATGCAATCAATGTAAAAGGAGAAATAAATGGAATAAATTTTTGCTGATACCAATCCTCGTTTTTAATTTTCACTAAAAAAAATCTAGTTAGAAAGCCTGCAACAAAAGGGATACCTAAATAAATAGTCACCGTTTTAGCTATTTGCAAAATAGTGAGTTGAATAACCATACTCTTTAACCCAAATAATGGAGGAAGTACTGTAATAAATAAATAAGCATAGAAGCTAAACATGAATACTTGAAATAAACTATTAAGAGCCACTAAGCCAGCAGCATACTCATTGTCCCCTTCGGCCAAATCATTCCAAACCATTACCATTGCAATGCAACGAGCAATACCAATCAGTATTAATCCTGTCATTAACTCAGGATATCCATGCAAAAACACAATGGCTAATACAAACATCAACACGGGCCCTATTACCCAATTGAGTAAAAGCGAAATAGCTAACAGACGTTTATTCTTGAATACCTCCTTCAATTTATCAAACTTAACTTTAGCAAAAGGCGGATACATCATTACAATAAGGCCAACGGCTAAAGGAATATTGGTTGTACCTGAAGAAAAGGAATGTATAAATTCAGTAGCAGATGGAAATTGAAATCCAATAATTACTCCAATGAATATGGCCAATAAAATCCATAGTGTAAGGTACCTATCGAGAAAATTAAGTTTTTTTCTTTGATGAACTGGAGCACATTGATGAGAGGGCATGAGATTCTTGTTTGATACAAAAATAAAGCTTATTAAATGTATGCTCTTTAATCAAGGATAAAAAATATAGTGACTGCCTCATTCATAGACAATCACTATATGTACAACTACTTATAATGCCCTTATAATACCTAATCTAACACGATATCCAGGAGGATTTTGTACCCCATTCATTTTATTAATAACGGGAATAGATAATGTAAGTGGGAAAGCATACTTTTTAATAGAAAAATTTGAACCTACATTGAAAAATCCCGCATAGTAACCCGAGTTGTTGTCAACAACCCCCTCTTCTTTCAGTTTATCTAACCACTCGCCATAATAACCTCCAAATAAAACCCAACCTATTTTTGAGCTGTTTTTTTGCAATGAATCTATTGAACAAGTATTATTTCCGCCTTTAACTTTATAAGAGAGTGTTAGATTTTGCAATGATATGCTGCCATAATAATTATGATTAAACCCTTTTGTAGTATGCTTGTACAATGTATTTGCAGAAAGGGAATATTTATTCCATGATGTTGATAATATAATCCCCATCATTGGATCGTAAGATCCTGAACCAACAATAACGGTGGTATTATCGAAAGAAGATGGCTTGCTTGTTCCAGTAGGCAACTCTATTGCTGTTTGCAAGGCGACATTTAATTTATCTTTTGAAACCAATTGGGTAGTTGCCATTAATATGGCGTCACCTACCCCTTTATCACTTCCATTATTGGTATGCAAAAATACATAAGGGACTAAAACAGAAAGAGTAATCCTGTTGCTTACTCCATAGCGAACACCCGCAGAACCAATAAACATGCTTGTTAATAATCTCTCATCTTCTTCTGGTGCCCCTGCATCTTTTATAGTGCGGTAATCACCATAAGTCTCTATAATGATTTTTTTCTTTTCCAAAGTAAGCATCCCACTATTAAAGTCGCCCGTGGAAGAACCAATTCCTGCACCTGCACAACAAGCACATTGAGAAAAAGAAACATAATAAAAATTTGAAAGCAAAATAGCAAGTAAAATATATTTAAGTTTAATGATTTTCATTTTAAAGTATTAAATAATTAGAAATGTATCGTTATACACAACCCCTTAACCCATTTATAAAATGGAATTAGAGTGTCAACATAACCGATAAGATGTAAAGTAAAAAAAGTCTAACTACCCCTGTGGTGGGTGAAAAAAACCATAAGATTGGTCAATCGGCTCATGAGTACAGTGCCATATATTGTCATCCGACATCTCAAAAAAGACAACTGCTGTGTTTGATAGATAAGAAATAATGGGAGAAGATGATTCGTTTTTATTGTCTCGTCTTTTTTCAGCATCATTCTTTTCTCTATTTTCCTCTTCTTGAATTTTCTTCATCATCTGACACTTCCCATTACAATGCATTTTGGGCCTAGATTTGTTAATGCAATTTTTGGCGTATTTAGAAGTACCAATGTAATAATCCGCCATGATTAAATATTTCCCAGATTGCTGAATGAGAAAAGTTACAATAAAAACCAAAGAAACAAATCTAATAAAGAATTCACGTTGGATCATGAGGAGCTATGAAACACAAAAGTAATAAAAAAGAGTCATTTATCTTCTATAAAATATTTTACAACCGAAGGATTCTGTTTCAGGTAAAGACACCAGTCTTTGAGCTAATAAATCATTTACAGCATTGGAAATATAAGAGTTTGCTTTTTGTGGATTTTCTCCATCATCATCTATTGCGCCGGAATATTTAATTACCCATTCGCCCTTTACATTCCAAATCACAAAAGCCTGTGGAGTGTGCTTTGCGCCAAAATTCTTCCCTACTGCTTGATCTCCATCTTGCAGGTATTGAAAATTAAATTTTTCT
>CANFJP010000034.1 GCA_947447485.1 Chitinophagaceae bacterium | reverse complement strand
CTCTTATGGAAATATTTATTTGGACTAGATCAGATGCCTCAATGGGCTCATCTTCCACTCATTCTTGGGCCAAGTGGTAAATTGAGTAAAAGAGATGGTGCCAAATTTGGATTTCCTGTTTATGCAATGAATTGGACCGACGCAAAGTCGAAGGAATTGACTGAAGGATTTAAGGAAAAAGGATTTTTACCTGAAGCCTTCATTAATTTATTAGCTATGCTGGGCTGGAATAGCGGAACAGAAAAAGAACTTTTTTCTATTGATGAACTTATTGAAAACTTTTCAATTGAAAGAGTTCATAAAAGCGGGGCTAAATTTGATTTTGAAAAAGCTAAATGGTTTAACCAGGAATGGATAAAAAAATTTCCTGTTAGCAATTATGAATCAATCGTAAAAAAATGTTTTACTGATAAAGATGTCAAAATTGAAAACGATGAATATTTTATCAATATTTTAGAATTGGTTAAAGACAGATGCACTTTGCTCACGGATTTTTATGATCAAGCGGCTTATTTTTTCAAAGCACCTAGCCAATTGGATACCGAAGCGGTTAAATCTAAATGGAACAAAGAAAAAACTGATTTTTTTCAAGAATATATTGATAAGTTAAACGCAATTCCTACATGGAATACAGCAGAAATTGAAGAAGCATTTAAGCATTTAGCAATAGAAAAGAATATCAAACCAGGAGAATTACAATTACCCATGCGTATCATGCTGGTGGGAGGTAAATTTGGACCTGCGGTATTTGAAATTGCCTTTAGAATTGGGAAAGAAGAGACAATTAACAGAATTAAAAAAGCATTGCCTATTTTTAACGCATGAATATGAATAGACCCTTAAGAGTTTTGGTAGCAAAAGTGGGGCTCGATGGTCATGATCGTGGAGCCAAAGTGATTGCTACAGCGCTAAGAGATGCCGGCATGGAAGTAATTTATACTGGCCTTAGGCAAACACCTGAGATGGTTGTAAATGCCGCATTGCAAGAAGATGTAGACGCTATTGGCGTGAGCATTTTAAGTGGAGCACACATGACTGTTTTTCCAAAAATAATTGCACTCATGAAGGAGAAAAAAATGAATGATGTGCTGCTAACAGGCGGCGGCATTATTCCAGAAGAAGACATGAACACTTTAAATGATTTGGGTGTAGGAAAACTTTTTGCCCCTGGTACCACCACCACTGATATTGCGACCTATATAAAAGCATGGGTAAAAGAAAATAGACAATACTAATTATATAAAATATGTACACAACTTTACTCACTAGTCTTGATAACGGAATCTTTACAATTACCATCAATAGACCAGATAAACTCAATGCTTTAAACAAAGAAGTATTCAATGATTTGGATAAGGCAATGGATGAAGTATATTCCAATGCTGATATAAAATCAGTCATTGTTACAGGCGCAGGGCCAAAAGCATTTGTAGCGGGAGCTGATATTACAGAATTCTCTTCTCTCAATAAAGAGGAAGCGATGAGCCTTGCTAAAAGAGGCCAGGATGTCTTTTTTAAAATCGAAAATTGCCATAAACCAGTGGTGGCTGCAGTAAATGGATTTTCGTTAGGGGGTGGGTGCGAGCTTGCGATGGCTTGTCACTTTAGACTTTGTAGTGACAATGCAAAATTTGGTCAGCCAGAAGTGAATCTTGGACTCATTCCTGGATATGGTGGAACGCAGCGATTAACTCATCTAATAGGAAAAGGAAAAAGTATGGAAATGCAAATGAGTGGACTACTAATTGATGCAAATGAAGCACTCCAATTGAAACTCGTTAATTATGTAACTCCTTTTGAAACGCTCCTTGAAAAAACCACAGCAATTTTACAAACGATACAATCGAAAGCCCCCATTGCAGTTGGAAAAATTATTGAGTGTATCAACGTTGCTATTGTAAGTGATAGCGCATATACCAATGGTAAAACTGGATTTGAAAAAGAAATTGAATCTTTTGGCGATTGCTTTAATACTTCAGATATGAAAGAAGGAACCACTGCTTTCCTAGAAAAAAGAAAACCAAATTTTAAAGGACAATAATTAAAAATATACATCATGGAATTTAGAATAGAAAAAGATACAATGGGTGAGGTGAAAGTTCCTTCAGACGCTTATTTTGGAGCGCAAACTCAACGCAGTATTGATAATTTTAAAATTGCACAGGACATCAATAAAATGCCTAAAGAAATCATACAGGCATTTGCATATTTAAAAAAAGCTGCTGCCATTACAAATTGTGCAGCAAACGTTTTACCAAAAGAAAAATCAGATCTTATTGGAAAGGTTTGTGATGAAATTCTTGAAGGAAAACTAAATGATTCTTTTCCATTGGTAGTATGGCAAACCGGAAGTGGTACCCAAAGCAATATGAATGTAAATGAAGTGGTAGCTTATCGTGGACATGTTATCAACGGAGGTAAATTAGAGGATAAGGAAAAGTTTTTACACCCAAATGACGATGTAAATAAATCACAGTCAAGCAACGATACCTTCCCCACAGCAATGCACATTGCAGCATACAGAATACTCGTTGATACTACCCTACCCGGAATTGAAAAACTAAGAGATACACTGCAGCAAAAAAGCAATGAATACATGCACGTGGTTAAAATAGGAAGAACACATTTTATGGATGCCACTCCATTAACTGTTGGGCAGGAATTTAGCGGTTATGTTTCTCAGCTAAATCACGGAATAAAAGCAATTAAAAATACTTTAGCTCATTTAAGTGAATTAGCGCTTGGCGGCACCGCTGTAGGAACAGGTATTAATACGCCTGAGGGCTATGCAGAAAATGTGGCTAAGCAAATTGCTATACTAACCGGACTTCCTTTTATTACTGCAGAAAATAAATTTGAAGCCTTGGCTGCACACGATGCCATTGTAGAAGCACATGGTGCATTAAAAATGGTAGCAGTAAGTTTAATGAAAATTGCAAATGACATTAGAATGCTTTCATCGGGACCTCGCAGTGGAATAGGTGAAATTTTTATCCCCGACAATGAGCCAGGATCTTCCATTATGCCGGGTAAAGTAAATCCCACACAATGCGAAGCCCTTACCATGATTGCTGCACAAGTGATGGGAAATGATGTTACGATAGGAATTGGCGGAAGCAACGGACATTTTGAATTGAATGTGTTTAAACCGGTAATGATTTATAATTTCTTACACAGTGCTAGATTGATTGGAGATGGATGCGTTTCTTTTAATGATAAATGTGCAGTGGGGATTTCTCCTATTGAATCAAATATTAAAAAACACGTAGACAATTCATTGATGCTGGTAACGGCTCTTAATACTAAAATTGGATACTATAAAGCAGCAGAAATTGCACAGAAAGCTCATAAAGAAGGAACTACTTTAAAAGAGATGGCTGTAAAGCTAGGCTACGTTACTTCGGAAGAATTTGATGCTTGGGTTATTCCCGCCAATATGGTAGGAAAACTTTAATAGACTGATTGCATTACAATAAAAAAGCCGCGTAGATAAAACTATGCGGCTTTTTAAATAAATATTATACAATGTAGACTATGAAATTTGTGTTGTATCATCAACCAATGCACCCGTTTCAACAGTTTGATTTTTGATATTCTTATTTCTATACTCAAAAAATCTTTTTTGGAAAACCAAGATACTAATGACTCCTCCGCTGATTGCAGCATCTGCAATATTGAATATGGGTCTAAAAAATTCAAAGTCTTCTCCACCCCACAATGGAATCCAAGAAGGAAAATGACCTTTGATAATAGGAAAATAAAGCATGTCAACTACATTGCCATGTAAAAAAGAAGCATACCCGTGATTAGCCAATGCAGCAAGACCTTCGTAATATCCATAATCATGATTTGATGGATTAAACACCATTCCTTTATCAAAAATTAATCCGTAAAAACAAGAGTCAATCAAATTGCCCAAGGCGCCTGCAAAAATAAGTGAGGCACAAAAAATAAATCCTTTGTGATATCCTCTTTTAATAATGCTCCCTAAATACCACACTCCAAACACTACGGCTCCCATTCTAAAAATGGTTAACGCCATTTTGCCCCAATTGCCTCCAAATTTCCAACCATAAGCCATTCCAGGATTTTCAACAAAGTATAATTGAAACCAATCCCCCATAACTTGATGAGAGGTATTTAGCGGAAAGGTTGTTTTAACATAATACTTCAACACCTGATCAATGATCACAACAATGGCAACGATACTGATTACATGTACTTTTTTCATAATTAGCTAACAAATATACATTTATTGAATAAGCGTTTGAGCTTGTCCAATAAACTATTCTTCAAAATAAATTCGTTTTACGCGATGAGATATATTGGTAAGTATTTCATAAGGAATGGTATTGGCCCAAGCAGCAACCGTTTGAACAGAAATAGCTTCTCCAAATACAATCACTTCATCTCCTTCTGCTGCGTTGATTCCAGTGATATCAATCATGGTCATATCCATACATACATTGCCAATAACGGGAGCCATTTTTCCATTGATGAGCATTTTTCCAATTCCATTGCTCAATAATCTTGGATAACCATCTGCATAACCAATCCTAACAGTTGCAATGATAGAATCCCTGTTTACCATGCCTTTTCTTCCATACCCCACCGTCTCCCCATTTTTGATATGCTTGATTTGGGAAATAGTAGTTTTTAAAGTGGTGACATTCTCTACTGGGTAATTATCATCAACACCATACAATCCAATTCCAATTCTTATCATATCTAATTGAAGAGAAGGATGTCGTTTAACAGCAGCCGTATTTGCAAGATGTTTAATAAAAGAATAGCCAATGTTATTTTCAATCTGCTCAGTCATCAGTAGAAAAGAAGCTGCTTGTTGAGATGTAAAAGAATCTTGAGCTGGATTTTCACTGGCAACCAAATGCGAAAAAACAGATTGAATTTTAAATACATTGTCATCCTTCAACATTTCACACAAAATATCTATTTCTGCTGGCATAAAACCCAAACGGTGCATGCCTGTATCCAATTTAAGATGAATGGGATAATGGCTAACCTGATGATGAATGAGATATTCCCTAAAAGCATTCAATATATTGAAAGAGTAAATTTCAGGTTGTAATTGATATGCAATCAAATTATTAAATCCAATGCTAGTGGTGTTCATTACCATAATAGGCAAGCGTATGCCGGCCTTTCTTAATTCAACTCCCTCATCTGTATAGGCTACTCCTAAATAATCAAGTCCTTCATGTTGTAATAAATTAGCTATTTCATAGCTCCCGCTTCCATAACTAAAGGCTTTTACCATCGCCATCAATTTCACTTCCTTATTGATTGCTTGTCGATATGTTTTAATGTTATTTCTAAGTGCATTTAGATTAATCTCAAGTACCGTTTCATGAATTTTCTGTTCTAGTAGATTGCTTATTTTTTCAAATTCAAATAACCGAGCTCCTTTTAAAAGAATGGTTTCATCTTGAAATTGCAATTCAGGAAAATGTTTAATAAAATCTTCTGTGGTAGGAAAAAATAGCACATTGCTCAGTTTGTCAAAACCTTTTGCAAAAGACTTTATTTTGGGGCCAATGCCAATAAATCTGTATAAATTTTTCTGTTGAAGGATACTCGCAATGTCTCTATA
This sequence comes from Chitinophagaceae bacterium, assembly GCA_947447485.1. Taxonomy (GTDB): domain Bacteria; phylum Bacteroidota; class Bacteroidia; order Chitinophagales; family Chitinophagaceae; genus Ferruginibacter. Next base: position 10,389 of record CANFJP010000034.1, on the reverse strand, counting down.
AAGCATGTCATCGGACTTACCAGACTGAAGCATGTCACTGAGTACAACAGATTTTTTTGAATGTTGTTGTTGCTGAGAAAGAAAATCTAATGCAATAGCAAGAGAATTGATGTCGCTGCTATAGCTATCATTTATAATAGAGCAATGATTAATTCCTTGTTTTAATTCCAAACGCATTGCTACAGATCGAAGCTCATTCATTCCTACAGCAATAGAGGATGGATGTTCTCCCATATGAAGCAATACTGCACAGCAAGTAATAGCATTGTAAATAGACGCTTCGTCGGTAAAGGGAATTAAATAACTGAAAGAAGTATTTTGATATTTACAATGAATAACCGTTTGATTATTTATTCTATCAACATGCGTAATCAATAAATCAACTTTATCGCTAGCATTTCTACTCCAACTGAATAATGTTAGTGTATTCTTATGAGATTTTATAAATGCAGCAACGGATTCATTTATGATTGCATTTTCTGCACAATAAATTAAGCTGGCACAATTTTTAAAGAGTGTCAACTTTTCATTAAGCTTTTGTTGCAGCGAAACAAATCCTTCAGCATGCGCCTCTCCAATGAATGTAAGCACCCCTATAGTAGGCTGAATGATGGCTTCCAGATTATTCATTTCATTGGGCATAGATATTCCTGCTTCGAAAATACCCAATGTATGTTCGTTGTCCATTTGCCAAATGCTCAATGGCACACCAATTTGAGAATTGTAACTCTTTGGACTTCTAACTACATTGTATTTGTTGCTAAGAAGTTGATACAACCATTCCTTTACAATTGTTTTACCATTGCTACCGGTGATTCCAATAATAGGATATTCAAATTGACGTCTATGATGAGCAGTTAATGATTGCAATGCATTCAATACATCATTGACTAAAAGAAAATTAGCTTCTTGATATTTTTGAAGCGAAGAAGAATCTAATGGCTTTGCAATAATAAAATTACGAACTCCTTTATAATATAATTCTTCAATAAAATCGATGCCCTTTCTTCTTGGACCATCTAACGCAAAAAAAACAGACTTGCCAGGGAACAACACTTTTCTGCTGTCCAGCAATAGATATTCTATTACTGCCGCATTTGATTGCTGCAAAACAGTTGCATTTGTGATGGTTACAATATCGGAAAGTTTATAATTCAATGATGTTTGCTCTTTTTTAAAAGTTATAAGGCGTCTTTAGGGACTCCTTTTTTTTGATGGTAAATCGAATACAAAATAGAACCTGTTATGGCAGTTACTATTATTAAAAATGACAATAGTACTTGTATGTGTTCATTATGGAATAATTTATTAATCCATTCTTGTGCAAGCATTTTCGCTCCTATAAAAATCAACACAAAAGCAATCCCTTGTTGTAAATAATCAAATTTAGATACGGCACTTCTTAATAAAAAGAACAAGCTTCTTAATCCTAGTACAGCAAATATATTGGAGGTGTAAATTACCATCTTATCGCGAGAGATACCCATTACTGCGGGGATTGAATCCAATGCGAATACAAGGTCAATGGCCGCAAGCAACACCACTACTACAAACAAGGTAGTATAAACAGGTTTCCCATTTTCTCTGATGACATACCTTCCATTCCCATCGTGATTCGTGAGCGGGAGATATTTTTTTAAAAACTTATAAATCTTGGATTCCTGAGGAACAAATTCTTCATCATCATTTGCAGTAAACATTTTATACCCAGTATATAACAGAAATAAGCCAAACACATAGAGTATCCACTCAAATTGATGAACCAATGCAACACCAACAGTAATAAAAAGCACTCTAAAAGCAATTGCCATTAATATCCCAATCAATAAAACCCTTCCATAGAAAATTTCTTTTACCTTAAATGCAGTAAAAATGATGATAAAAACGAAAATATTGTCTACGCTCAGGCTCCACTCCATTAAATAGGCACTTAAATATTCCAAAGCTATTTTATCTCCCTTCTCAATCCACATGAAGATAAAAAAACCTACTGCCAAGATTACCCAAAAAATAGTTTGAATGAAAGCATCTTTAATACTTACGGCTTTATTTTTTTTACTTAGCAATCCAAGATCCGCTATCAATGCAAGTATAATTACAATACTAAAAACTAAATATAAAAGTTGCGTAGAAGACATATTAAAATTTAAACAGTAGCATATTTTCTTTTTCGAATCCATTGAAAAAGCAAGGCAAAAAAGATTACTATAAACACAGGGGCAACTATATTTATACATTGCCAAAACCCCTTTGCAGCATTCACTTTTTTATTATCCAATAATCTTACCACATAATCTTTTGCCTTGGCTTCACTTAAACCATTTTCATTAATGAGATAATCAAGTGAATTTTGTAAAAAATCTTTATTGGCAAAAGGAAACTCTCTTTGTGTGCCATAGGTGAAAGCATTCATTCCCATCGATATAGGTTGGTTTCCTTTTACAACTGCGTTTAAGACCATGTCTCCATCAGAAACAATAATCATTTTATTGTCATTAATACATTGAGGCAAAAAGAAATTACCCGCAAGTTCAATGGAATCATTCATAGCAGCAGAAAGCCTGTTTGAAAACAGCGATTTAAATTTTCCCTCAAGCAAAACTGCTACAGGAATTTTATCTCTTTTATATTTCTCATCTTCCGGTGCTGTAACATTTTCCTTGCTACTAATCAATGCAGGTGTTGCAATTGTTCTAGCATTAGCAGAAGAGTGAAGTAGGATTGTTTTTTGAATACCTTCTACTTCAATGGTGTCAATTGAGTTGACAAATTTTCCCGAAACAAATCCAAGGTTTTTAGTGATAGGATGATTTGGATTGGACTCAAACACAGGAAAATAATTCCAAGGAAGATAGTCAAACTGGCCATTTCCATTTACATCAAAAGGAAGATAATCGCATTGTAAATCCATCACCAAATCTGGATTGATACGAACCCCATATTTAAATAATTGATCATCCAAATTCAGCATACGATCATACGCAATTACTTCATTCTTAATTTGGAGACTATCAATTTCAGCATTTAATTTTTCGATAAACATCAATATTTTACCGCCATTCATCAAGTACTGATCGATTTTAAGTTTTTCAATTTCAGTAAACCCTTGAGTTGGTTTCACTAATAGCAACGCCTTAAATTCAACTGGTATTGCGGGTTGTTTGAGAAGATCTATTGTATAAAAACGATAAGTAGGCTTTAGAACATTTTCAACCAAATCATAGGTTTCATAACCCATCGGTTCTCCATTACCGGTTGCGTAACCAATTACCGGCTTTTCAGCTTGAGTAATCTTTGCAATTGCATTGGCGATGTTATATTCAAGCAAGGCTTCAGCACTATTCAGTTCTTGAAAATTAATTAATGGAGTCTTTCCTTTGTATAACTCAACAGGCAATGTTCTGTCTTTATAGTGGACTAAAGCAACAGGATAAACCAATTGCTGCTGCTGCCCTTCCTTAATTTGAGAAGTAAGGTTAATAGGAGAAAAACCCATCGAAGAAAGCGTATCGGCATACCTGATTGAAGTACCTTCTATTGTTTCATCCGGAGAAATAAAATGATAATTGAATTTGTTTCCTGCCACTTCTTTGAATTCATTTAAAAGATCTTCGGTGGCAATTGATAAACGCTTGAATCCGCTTGGAAAATTACCTTTTAAAAAGATTTCGACAGTTATAGGGTTGTCTATTTTCTTTAAAATAGTTTTTGTGGGGGCACTGAGGGTAAAGCGCTTTTCGTTTGTAAAGTCTACTCGCAGGTGCCAGTTTGATGCCATCCAATTAATTGAAAACAATAACAAAAGGATCCATAATACCCACAGCTTACTTTTTAATATTTTATTAATTGCCTTCATTATTTTTTACGAAGGTTTTTAATTGTTACCAATAATGAAAAACAGACAACGCTGATAAAATAAATCAAATCTCTACTATCCAGCACTCCTCTGCTGATGCTTTTATAATGAAAATCAATACCTAGCATTTCAATGTAATAATCTGCACCGCCAATGAAAATAGGCAACTTACTCAATCCATTGAATCCAAAATATAATATCAAACAAGCAAAAGCACTCAGTAAAAAAGAAACAATAGCATTAGTAGTAAAGCTGCTACAACAAATACTGATTGCAGCAAATGCAGCACTTAATAAAACAAGACCAATATAGCTTCCTGCAATACCTCCGCTATCAATGGTACCAGTAGCACTCAATGATTTAATGGTAATGATATAAATGCAAGTAGGAATAATTACAAAAAAAATAATAATTAGAATTGACATGTATTTACCAAAAACAATTTGCCAAGATGACAATGGTTTGGTTTGTAGTATTTCAAAGGTACCCGTCTTAAATTCATCTGAAAAAGACCGCATTGAAATGGCAGGTACTAGAAAAAGAAAAATCCATGGAGCCAACTCAAAAAACTTATCTAAACTGGCATAGCCATACTCCAGAATACTACTATCCTGAAGCAGAAAAAGAAACATGCCATTTATTAATAAAAATAAAATAATGGCAATGTATCCCGTTAAATTGCTAAAAAACTGCCTAATATCCTTTTTGCAAATACTCCACATACCTTTAATAATTGATGCAATTTACTATATATGAAACGAATACAATTAAAGGGAAATGAACTGTTTTAAGTTTTTTTAGGCCTCATGCAACATTTTTAGATCAAATGGTGTCATATTAATAACCCAATTCAATAAATAGGCAACGATTATATAGCCAAAAGCTTGATAGGCGTTCATTTTAATACCAAATAATACCAAAACCAACTGCATCCCCCAATTTTTTGGGGGATTTTTTATGGCTGCCGATAGGATGCAAAAGCTTATTTTAGCTTTAAAAGTTTTCAAATCAATAACTAATTATGGTTCCAAGGGTAAAGTTTTTAGCTGGGTACTGGTTCATATGGATATTATTTTTCGAAATAGCCCGTTTTGCATTCATTGTATTCAATGCTGATCATGTCAGCCAAGTAAACACAGCCGATATTGCCCAAACCTTTATTTACGGCTTTCGAATGGATGCCTCTATGGTTAGTTATATAATCACTCCTATCTGCATTACCCTATTATTAGCTCTTTTTTTTGAATTTGTATCTATAAAACGAATTCTTCCTATTTACACCGCAATTATTTTATTGCCCATCATCTTATTAGTGTTTTGTGATGTGCCTGCGTTTAAAGCATGGGGATATCGCATGGATGCAAGCCCTTTAAAATACCTTACCTCCCCAAAAGAAGCATGGGCCTCTGTGAGTCACTTGCCTGTCTTTTGGATTCTTTTTTTCTTTTGTATAACCTATTATTTTATTTATAAAGTTTTTCAATATTACATAAATAGGCAACAGCATTTAATTACTGCTACTGTAAAAAATAAAATCGTTGCTGCTTTGCTATTTTTTATATTTACCGCTTTGCAAATAATACCAATACGGGGAGGCTTACAACTCGCTCCTATTAATCAAAGCAGTGTCTATTTTTCCAATAATAATTTCTTAAACTTAGCTGCCATTAATGTTCCCTGGAATTTTATGCACTCTCTTTCTCAAGATATTAATTCCACTACAAATCCTTTTATCTATCTTACTAATCAAGAAGCTGTTCGATTAAAAAAAGACTTATTGTCTGATACCGGAAGTATAGAAAAAATAATTGACTTGTCAGTGACTCCCCATCCCAACATTATTATGATTGTTTGGGAAAGCTTCACGCAAAAAGCAATAGACCAATATAAAAATGGCGTTTGTATTACCCCGGGGTTTAATGAATTAAAAAAAGAAGGCTATTATTTTTCAAATATCTATGCCACGGGCGATAGGACAGACAAAGGCATTGTAGCAGTATTGAGCGGATACCCTTCTCAGCCAACCACTTCTATTATTAAAATCCCACAAAAGGCTTCAAAGCTTCCTACCATTACTAAAGTACTTGCAGCACAAGATTATCATTCCGCTTTCTATTATGGGGGCGAACTGGAATTTGCAAACATGAAAGCCTATTTAATGGGTTGTGGGTATGATCAATATACAAGCATTAATAATTTTGAAGAAAAAGACCTAAGTTCTAAATGGGGCGCTTATGATGGAGTTGTAAAAGAAAAAATATTAACAGATCTTAGCAATCAACAGGCTCCCTTTTTTACTACATGGCTAACACTTAGTAGTCATGAACCCTTTGAAACGCCTGTAGCTAAAGTAATTAAAGGAGATGATGAAGAATCTCTTTTTTTAAACTCCTTGCATTATACCGATCAAGTTGTTACAGATTTTATTGAACAATGCAAAAAACAAGCATTTTGGAAAAACACCCTCATTGTAATCGTAGCAGATCACGGGCATCCTTTGCCAAAGACATCTCAGAAAATAGATAATTTTAAAATTCCTTTGTTAATATTAGGAGGGGCACTTACCAAGAAAGGAGTCCAAAATGAAAAAATAGGATCACAAATCGACATTGCCTCTACTTTACTTTCTCAAATCGGATTGCCAAAAAACGAATTCATTTGGAGTAAAAATTTATTGAGTAGCGATGTAAAGAATTGGGCTTATTTTTCTTTTAACAACGGATTTGGATTTGTAGACCCAACTAATGATTTCATCTTCGATAATGTAGGGAAGCAAGTAATTGAAAGAAAAGGACCTCTTTCTAATAATGAAATAAAAAAAGGACAATCACTTGAACAGCTTTCATTTGCAGACTTTTTATCCAAATAAAAAATCCGACTATAATTGTCGGATTCTATAAAGTAAGAATAATATTACACTGCAAAACTTTCTCCACATCCACAACTTCTACTTGCATTGGGATTATCAAAATAAAATCCCTTTCCATTCAAGCCATCACTAAAATCTAATTCTGTATTTACGAGATAAAGAAAGCTTTTTAAATCAGTGACAATCTTCAATCCTTTGTCTTCAAAAGACTGATCCATGGGTTTGATTTCATTGTCAAAATCTAATTTATAACTCAGCCCGCTACAACCACCTCCCACAACACCTACACGAAGAAAATAAGATTCATCTCCTTCTAATCCGGCATCTTTCATAAGCTGCATTACTTTAGCTTTTGCCTTATCACTTATATAAATGCTGTTATCTGTTGCTACCATGAGTATATAAAACTTACAATGATTAGTGCACTACGCTCTCTTCAAATTTAATTTTATCCATGCCATTTTTCTCTCTGTAATCGTTGATAGCTGCTTTTATAGCGTCTTCCGCAAGTACAGAACAATGGATTTTAACGGGAGGTAAATTTAATTCCTCTACAATCGTCATATTGTCAATCTTCAGTGCTTCGTCAACACTTTTCCCTTTTAGCCATTCAGTAGCCAAAGAAGAAGACGCAATAGCAGATCCACAACCAAAGGTTTTGAATTTCGCATCTGTAATCATCCCAGTAGCATCATCTACTTGAATTTGTAAACGCATCACATCACCACATTCAGGCGCGCCTACTAAGCCTGTTCCCACATTTTTACTTGCTTTATCAAGTGTTCCTACGTTTTTAGGATTTTGATAATGATCAATAACTTTTTCTGAGTATGCCATGTTAAAAATTTAAAATATTAAATAGATTTTGTTTGTTTTAATGAGCAGCCCATTCAATTGAATTCAAATCAATGCCTTCTTTATACATTTCCCAAAGTGGGCTCATGTCTCTTAATTTATTGACTGTTTCGCTGATGGCTTTGATGGTATAATCAATTTGTTCTTCGGTTGTAAATCTTCCCAACCCAAACCTAAGTGAACTATGAGCAAGATCATCCCCCAGTCCTAATGCTTTTAATACATAACTAGGTTCTAAGGAAGCCGACGTGCAAGCAGATCCTGAGCTTAATGCGATGTTTTTATTAAATCCCATTAACAATCCTTCTCCTTCTACGTGCTTAAATGAAATATTAGAAACATGAGGCAAACGATGTTCGGTACTTCCATTTACATAGGCTTCTTCTAATTGTAATAATGAAACTTCTAATTTATCTCTCAACTTAATGATTCTTTGTGTATCAGACTCCATTTCTAACTGGCACAATTCACAAGCTTTTCCAAACCCTACAATACCGGGTACATTCAATGTGCCACTTCTCATTCCTCGCTCATGACCACCACCATCCATCTGGGCAGTTACCTTTACTCTTGGATTTTTTCTTCTAACGTACAATGCGCCTACTCCTTTTGGACCATACATTTTGTGCGCCGTAAATGCCATTAAATCAATGCCATCTTTATTTACATCAACAGGTATTTTTCCTACGGCTTGTGTAGCATCTGTAAAAACCAACACCCCATGCTTACGTGCAATGGCACTGATTTCTTTGATAGGCATCACAGAACCAATTTCATTGTTTGCATACATCAATGCAATCAAAACGGTCGTTGGCTTGATAGCCGCTTCTAATGCCTTAAGATCGATCAACCCATCTGGCTGTACGCTGAGATAGGTAACTTCACCTCCTTGCTTTTCGACGTGTTTGCAGGTATCAAGCACAGCCTTGTGTTCGGTTGTAGCCGTAATAATATGATTTCCTTTGGATGCGTACATCTCAAAAACTCCTTTGATGGCTAGATTATCAGCCTCAGTAGCACCCGAAGTGAAAATAATTTCTTTAGGATCAGCTCCAATTAGCTTGGCAACTTGCTCACGAGCATAATCTACCGCCTCTTCAGCTTCCCAACCAAAAGGATGATTACGACTCGCTGCATTTCCAAAATGATTTAAAAAATACGGAGTCATCGCCTCTAAAACACGAGGATCCATTGGAGTGGTAGCATTATTATCTAAATAAATCGGCAATTTCAACATGATATATTATAAATTTTATTATATTTCTAGTATAACGCGAATTTACTATAAAAGGTTTTATTTTGAATATGATAAAGGGGAATAAAACGATTAATTAACGCATTTCGTAAACGAAAATCAGCATTTTAAATCCTAATTTCAACTTATGCAACATATAGACCACATAGGGATTGCAGTGAAAGACCTAGCTATTTCATTGCCCTTATTCGAAAAATTACTTAATACCCAGTGCTATAAGACAGAAAATGTAGTATCTGAAGAAGTTAAAACAGCTTTTTTCCAAACGGGAGAAACAAAAATAGAGTTATTAGAAAGCGCCACGTCTGACGGAGTTATTTCAAGATTTATTGAAAAAAAGGGAGAGGGAATTCATCATATTGCCTTTGAGGTTTCAGATATCCTCTCGGAAATGGCAAGACTGAAAAAAGAAGGGTTTGTTCTCCTGGGCGAAGCGCCCAAAGAAGGGGCCGACAATAAATGGGTATGTTTTTTACATCCCAAAAACACCAATGGAGTGCTGATAGAGCTGTGTCAAACTAGACCGCTTTGATGCGTTGCACTTACTGCAAAAAAGGATTATGTAATTTTTCATTTCCAATAGTAGTGGGAGACCCATGTCCACTAAATACGTTGGTTTGATGTGGCAACACCAGTAATTTTTCTTTGATGCTTTTAATGAGAAGTGCCTGATTGCCTCCGGGTAAATCAGTTCTCCCAATACTTTTATTAAACAACGCGTCACCACTGATCACAAATTCGTCTGCTTGGCAATAAAAACTAAGACTACCAGGACTATGCCCAGGTGTTAGCATCACTTCTAGTTCACTTGAGCCAATTTTAATACGCTGTAAATCTTCTAGATAAATCAACTCTCCCGTATAATTATCAAAAGGAAGATTGTACATCAACCCGCTGGTAGGGGCATAATCTAACACCACCTTTTCAAAAGGATGAATATGCAACTTCAATTGGAAGGTTTCAGCAATAAACTTATTTCCAAACACATGATCTAAATGGCAATGTGTATTGAGCAACAACATTGGCTTTAAAGAAGCCTTTTGAATAAATTGCAGCAACTGATCCCTTTCTTCTGGAAAATAACAGCCCGGGTCAATAATAGCGCACTCCTTTTCTTCATTAAATATGATATAGGTATTTTCTTGTATAGGACTAAATTCAAAAGAGTGTAATTGTAGCATGAGCTATAAATTGATTTTAACGATTAAGCTTAATGAAGTAATTTAGTATTCAATATAATATTTTGGTATGAAAAAGTTCTTCAGAATAATTTTAATTTCAGCATTTCTCATTTTCAGCTCTTGGGCAGTAAATGCCCAAGTGAACTCGGTAACTTTCGGAAAAAACCGTGTTCAGTATAATAAATTCAAATGGGTATATTACCAAACTAAAAATTTCAATGTCTATTTTTATGACAATGGTCAAGAATTGGCAAAATACGTTCTTCAAATAGCTGAAAAAGAACTCCCTGAAATTGAAACGGCAGCCGAATATAGTCTTCAACGCAGAGCAAATATAATTGTATACAATCATTTTGCAGACATGCAACAAACG
>CANFJP010000033.1 GCA_947447485.1 Chitinophagaceae bacterium | reverse complement strand
CACTCACTTTCACCTTACTTAATAGCTTGCTTCCTTTCTCCACTGATGTCACCTGAAGGCCCGGATGCATTTTAGCTGCGTTGATGGCACAAAAAAAACCTGCTGCACCTCCCCCGATTACAACAAGTTGTTTGTCTTGCATAAAAAATTAAATAAATAATATTAATAACTCCAGGTAAGATTTGGATTGGCTCTTTCTGCATTTTCAATTTCCTCAAATGACGTAAGAATATCCGGATTGCCTTTGGTGATACATACATCGTGCTCGAAATGAGCAGAAGGCTTTCCGTCTTTTGTTAGAATAGTCCAACCGTCATCTAGATGTACTACTTCTTTTACGCCCATATTAATCATTGGCTCAATGGCCAACACCATGCCTTCTTTTAATTTTGGACCAGATCCTTTTTTACCATAATTAGGCACTTGAGGATCTTCATGCAAATCTCTTCCAAGACCATGCCCTACCAATTCTCTTACAACACCATAGCCATGCTTGATTTCTGTATGTTCTTGTATAGCGTGTGCGATATCTCCAATGCGATTCCCTTGCCTAGCTTTTTCAATGCCCGCATAAAGAGATTCTTTTGTAATCTTTAATAATTTTTTAACCTCATCTGAAATAGATCCTATCGCATATGTATATGCGCTGTCGCCATGGAATCCGTTTTTATAAATACCTATATCTAAAGAGATAATATCCCCCTCTTTAAGAATATGAGAACCCGGAAATCCATGCACCACGGCTTCATTCATAGAGATGCATGTTGCAGCAGGAAAGCCATGATAATTTTTGAAAGAAGGAATACCCCCATTGTCTAATATAAACTGTTCAACAATATCATTGACTTGCATGGTTGTCATGCCTGGTTTTAGTTGTTTGGCCACAGCAGCATGCGCTTTTCCCACAAGCAAACAAGTGTCGCGCATGGTTTCAATTTCTGCTGTTGTTTTATATAAGATCATTTGATATTCAAAATTAAAACAAACCCCAACGAGAATCGCCGGGGTTGCTATTATTTTATGATAATTTATCTAATTGAAATCCGATTACATTCCTGAAGCCACTTGTCTTCCTTGAATCCTTCCTCCATTCATCAATCCATCGTATTGACGCATCAGCAATTGGGTTTCTATTTGTTGTAATGTATCCAATATTACTCCTACCATAATCAATAAAGAGGTTCCTCCAAAAAAGGTAGAAAATCCTTGAGACATGGTGAAAGTTAATTGAAATATACCTGGAAGAATACCAATCAATGCAAGCAATATGGCGCCTGGTAAAGTAATTCTATCCATAATTGTTCCAATATAATCTGCTGTTGGTTGTCCTGGCTTAACACCGGGAATAAACCCATTGTTGCGTTTCAATTCATCCGCCATCTGCTTTGGATTAAATATCAATGCAGTGTATAAAAAGGTAAACGCGATTACACATACAGAATATACGATCATATAAACGATGTTGGTATGATCGGTAAAATATTTAGCCCATCCATCTCCAGTAAATCCAGTAAAGATGGTTGGTAAAAACAAGATTGCTTGAGCAAAGATGATAGGCATTACCCCAGCAGCATTTACTTTTAAAGGAAGAAAGTTACGCGCTCCACCCATTTGACGGTTGCCTACTATTTGTTTTGCATAATTAACAGGAACTTTTCTTGTGCCCTGAACCAGCATGATTAAACCCATGATAATTGCGATAAGGAAAAGAATCTCTACCAACATAATCAACAATCCACCCGCACCTTTTTGAGCAATTCTAGTAGACCATTCTTGTCCGAATGATACTGGAAGACGAGCAAGGATACCAATCATGATAATAAGAGACGTACCATTACCCAATCCTTTATCAGTTATTTTTTCTCCTAGCCACATTACAAATAAGGTGCCTACAGTAAGAATAACTACAGTAGAAATCCAAAAGAAATTACCATATCCAGGAATCAGTGCCTCTGCATTCGCTGGACTTTTCAAATATCCAATATAAGCAGCTGCTTGGAATGAAGTAACAATTACAGTGAGGTAGCGTGTCCATTGATTGATTTTCTTTCTGCCGCTTTCCCCTTCTTTTTGAACCTTTGCCATTTGAGGAACCAAGATGGTCATCAATTGCATAAAGATAGAAGCAGAAATATAAGGCATGATACCCAATGCTAAAATGGAAGCTTTTGAGAAGGCTCCTCCAACAAAGGCATCTAATAATCCAAGCATTCCACTACTTGCACTATTATGAAGATTACTTAATTTATTGGGATCAATACCAGGAAGCACTATATATGAACCAATTCGATATATAAAAAGCAACAATAAAGTAAACGTAATTTTATTGCGCAATTCTTCTATGCTCCAGATATTCTTAAGTGTTGTAAGGAATTTCTTCACAGAATTAAATGAATTTATTTTTTCGCTAAAATGTAATAACGCAACAACAGCTGCGCTCTACAAATATCGTGTATTTATTTAATTATTTCAACAGTACCACCGGCTGCTTCAATAGCAACTTTAGCTTTGGCGCTGATTGCATTTACTTTAAAAGTAAATTTACCTTTCAATTCGCCATTACCCAATACTTTTACGCTATCTGTTTGACTGATCAATCCGTTGATATATAGATTTTGCAAGCTAAATTCAGTTATGCCATATTTTTCAGCATAATGATCAACCTGACCAATATTGATAACTTTAAATTCTACACGATTGATGTTTGTAAATCCGCGTTTAGGAATACGGCGTTGAATAGGCATCTGTCCACCTTCGTGACCTTTTTTACTTTTGTAACCGGCACGACTTTGACCACCTTTGTTACCTTTTGTAGATGTACCACCTTTACCACTTGCTTCACCACGTCCAAGACGTTTTTCTTTGTGGGTTGCGCCTTTTGCAGGCTTTAAAGAATGTAATTTCATTTGTTTTGATTTTATACTTACGGGGAATCGCCCCTCGCGTTTTAAATGGTAGAATGATTCAGAATAAGCACTTGCGCTATTCTTTATTCTATTACTATAGTTCCTCCACCTTTACTAGATGATTTACTTTTGTAACCATCCCTAGGATTTGTGGAGTAGCTTCTACTTCTACAGAAGCATTCAGCTTTTTCAAACCAAGTGCAATCATTGTTCTTTTCTGACGTTCAGATCTGTCAATTACACTTCTAACTTGAGTTACTTTTATCTTTTTCATGCCTTGATTTATTTAAGGTTCGATGTTTAATAAAAACGTCAAACTTTATTTATCCGTTAAATACTTTCTTTAATGAGATGTTGCGGGTTCTTGAAACGCTCAATGGTTCACGCAAACTAGCCAAAGCTTTGATGGTTGCTTTTACCACGTTATGAGGATTAGCTGATCCAAGATTTTTAGCCAATACGTCTGTAATACCAGCAGCTTCTAGAACAGCACGCATGCTGCCTCCTGCAATTACACCTGTACCATGAGCAGCAGGCTTTATCAATACTTTTGCTGCGCCTTCTTTACTCAATTGATCATGAGGAATGGTACCATGCATTACAGGAACCTTTATTAGATTCTTCTTAGCATCTTCGATTCCTTTTGTAATAGCTTCTTGAACTTCTTTAGCTTTTCCCAAACCATGTCCAACTACACCAGCTTCGTTTCCAACGACAACCAATGCAGAAAAACTAAAAGCACGTCCGCCTTTGGTTGTTTTAACTACACGATTAATGGCAACAACTTTCTCTTTCAATTCGAGATCGCCGGCTTTCATTTTATTTACAATTACGTTTGACATTGATTCTATTTGTTGTTTGAAATTATTTTTTTATCTAGTTTCTATCGATTGTATGCTTGAATTAAAAATCTAGACCAGCTTCTCTCGCTCCATCTGCCACAGCCTTTACACGACCATGATATAGATATCCACCGCGATCAAATACTACTTTTTTAACCCCAAGCGCTACTGCTTTTTTTGCAATCGCTTCTCCTACCATTTTGCTTTTTTGGATTTTAGGTGCCTTTTGAGCAGTAATATCTTTTTGTTTTGAAGAAGATGCGGCAATTGTTACACCGTTATCATCATCAATCAATTGAGCATAAATATCTGAGTTGCTTCTAAATATTGCAAGGCGTGGAATAGCAGCCGATCCGATTATTCTTTTACGAATACGATATCTTATTTTCTGTCTTGCACTTGTTTTGTTGTTCATTGTGTTTTATTTTTTATTTCCGATACTGCCGGAAATTAGATTTTAAAATTTCTTTAGGCCTAAGGTTTATTTACCTGCAGACTTACCAGCTTTTCTTCTCAATACTTCTCCTACAAATTTAACCCCTTTACCTTTGTATGGTTCTGGTTTGCGTAAGCTGCGTATTTTAGCACACACCTGACCAAGTAATTGTTTGTCGATACTTTCCAATGTGATCACTGGATTTTTACCTTTTTCTTGAGCAGTGCCTATTTTTAATTCTTTTGGAATTTCAAAAAGTATATTATGAGAATAGCCTAAAGCCAAATCAAGAATATTTCCCTGATTCGCCGCTTTATAACCTACCCCTACTAATTCTAATTCTTTTTTAAATCCTTCAGTAACACCTTTAACCATATTGCTGATTAAAGAACGATACAAGCCATGCATCGCACGGTGACGAATTTGATCAGTAGGGCGATTAAATACAACTGTACTTTCAATCACTTCTACTTTAATGTCTCTGTCGATTAATTGCTTCAATTCCCCTTTTGGGCCTTTCACAGTAATCACGTTATCGGTTCCAACAGCAACTGTTACGCCAGCTGGGAATTCTACGGGTTTTCTTCCTATACGACTCATTGTAATAATTTAATTTTTAAAAAAATGTAGAAATGATTTTTCCACGGTCAGCCATGTATAGAAGGCTTAAGGTGATATTGATCCGAATAGAAAGTCATTTCAAACCTTCCCATTCGAAGTTTGATTTAGAATATGCTACACAATACTTCTCCGCCTACATTTTGAGCTTTCGCCTCTTTATCTGTCATTACTCCTTTTGATGTAGAAACAATAGAAATGCCTAGACCGTTTTTAACACGTTTGAACTCATCAGGCTTTGCATAAGAACGCAACCCCGGACGGCTAATTCTTTCTAAACTTTGGATAGCAGGTAATTTCGTTGATGCATCATACTTCAACGCTATTTTAATAACACCTTGTTTGCTATTGTCTTCGAATTTATATTTAAGGATATAGCCTTTGTCATATAGGATTTCAGTAATGCGTTTTTTCAAATTACTAGCCGGTATTTCTACAATACGGTGGTTAGCCATTTGTGCGTTACGAATTCGAGTTAAATAATCTGCAATTGGATCAGTTACCATTGTTATGTCTGTTAAATGAATTAAATAATTTTTTACAATGCGATATCCGCTTAATTTTTTAAAGCTAGTATCTGTTTGTTATTACCAGCTAGCTTTTGTTACACCAGGAATTTTTCCTGCTAGTGCCATATCACGGAACATCAAACGACTTAAGCCGAAGTGACGCATGTACCCTCTCGAGCGGCCGGTTAATTGGCACCTGTTTTTTAAACGAACAGGAGATGCATTTTTAGGCAACAAGTCTAAAGCAGCATAGTTTCCTTCAGCTTTAAGAGCAGCTCTCTTTTCAGCATAACGAGCAACCATTTTTTCTCTTTTTGCTTGTCTGGCGATGATTGATTTTTTTGCCATATTTTAATTTTCAGATTTTTTAATGTTTTTAAACGGCATCCCTAATTCACTTAATAGTTCAAATGCTTCTTCATTTGTACTAGCAGTTGTTACGAATGTAATATCCAATCCAGTAATCTTATTTACTTTATCAATATCAATTTCTGGGAAGATGATCTGCTCAGTAACACCTAAAGTGTAATTTCCACGACCGTCAAAAGCCTTGTCGTTGATTCCTTTGAAATCACGTACACGTGGCAGTGATACAGAAACCAATCTATCAAGAAACTCGTACATTTTTACACCACGCAAAGTTACTCTAGCGCCAATGGGCATATTCTTACGAAGTTTGAAGTTAGAGATATCTTTTTTAGACATCGTTGCAACAGCTTTTTGACCAGTGATATTGCTTAATTCATCGATAGCGATATCAATTAGTTTTTTATCTGTTACAGCGCCATTCACCCCACGATTCAAACAAATCTTGGTAAGTTTTGGTGCTTGCATTACAGTTTTATAACTGAATTTTTTCATTAAAGCAGGTATTACATCTTTCTTGTACTTATCTGCCAACCTTGGAGTATTAGTTTTTGTGCTCATTATTTGATTACCTCCCCTGATTTTTTAGCTGTTCTAATTAGTTTACCGTTTTCTCTAGTACGGGTTATTTTACTTGGCCCGCCAGATTTAGCATCCCAAAGCATTACATTGCTAATGGCAATAGGTGCTTCTACTTTCAATATACCACCTTTTGTATTTTGGGCAGTAGGTTTGGTGTGCTTGGTTACGATGTTTACACCTTCAACCAAAACGCGACCTTTTTCCAAAATCACTTCCAATACTTTACGTGGTTTCTTCAAGTCCTTGTCATCTCCAGTGATTACTACTACAGCATCACCTTTTTTAATGTTGAACTTGGGTTTGAATCTTGTACTCATTTTATTTAACTTTTAGCTGTTATTAACTTTCAGCTGATTTACTTTTCTTTTTTTGTTTCTAGCAAATGGTTGTTTATAATACTTCTGGTGCTAGAGAAATGATTTTCATATAACCTTTATCTCTCAATTCACGAGCCACTGGCCCAAAAATACGAGTGCCTCTAGGCTCATCAGAATTATTCAACAATACAACTGCATTGTCATCAAAGCGAATATAAGATCCGTCTTTACGACGCAATTTATTTACGGTGCGTACGATAACTGCCTTGCTAACCGTACCTTTTTTGATACCACCTGCAGGCATTGCATCTTTTACAGTAACAACAATCTTATCTCCGATTTTAGCATAATCTTGACCACTGTTACCAAGTACGCGGATACATAGTACTTCTTTTGCACCACTGTTATCTGCTACGGTTAATCTACTCTCTTGTTGTATCATTTTATTTGACTTTTTCTATCAGGGCTTTTACACAACTGATAATTTATTGAATTTTTTATTTGTTACCCATTGCATTATACAATTAGATAGTGTGAATGTTATTTCACTTTCTCTACTACTTCTACTAATCTCCAACGTTTTGTTTTACTCAACGGACGACTTTCCATAATCTTCACAGTATCTCCGATACTACACTCGTTCTTTTCATCATGAGCATGAAAACTGGTTGTCTTTTTAAGGAACTTTCCATAAAGCGGATGCTTGATCTTACGCTCTACTTTTACAACGATTGTTTTATCCATTTTATTACTGGATACAACGCCCACTCTTGTTTTCCTTAAATTTCTTTCTATTGTATTTTTTGCTTCCATCATTTATTGATTTATTGGATTATGCTCCAATTTGTATTTTTCTTAATTGTGTTTTTAAACGTGCAATATCTCTTCTCAATGAGCGAATGCTTTGAGGATTTTCAAGAGGAGAAAGAGAGTGAGTAAACGTAAGTTTTTTAATACGCATCTCATCTTCCTTAATCTTTGCCGTTAGGTCAGCCTCACTTAATCCATTAAGGCTTTTTACGAAATCAACTTTTTTAGACATCTTTACTAATTTGATAATTTTACAATTCTTTGAGTAACTACTACTCTCGTATTATGCTGAATAATCTCTGCTTTTTACAAATTTTGTTAGGATAGGTAATTTTTGAGCAGCCAATTCAAATGCTTCTTTTGCAACTTGTTCAGTTACGCCATCCGCTTCGAAAAGGATACGACCTGGTTGAACAATAGCTGCCCAGCCTTCAGGGTTACCTTTACCTTTACCCATCCTTACCTCAGCTGGCTTAGCAGTGATTGGTTTATCAGGGAAAATTCTAATCCAAACGTTTCCTTCACGTTTCATGTGACGCGTCATTGCCTGACGAGCACTTTCAATTTGACGATTCGTTAACCAAACGCTATCCAATGCTTTCAATCCGAATGTTCCGAAAGCAAGTGTTGCACCTCTTTTGGTATCTCCTTTCATTCTTCCTTTCTGCGTCTTTCTGTGTTTTGATCTTTTTGGTTGTAACATTTCTTATAATTTGAAATTCTGTTATTGTTTAATTAAACCGTTTGATAAATAAAAAGCTCGTTAAAACATTGCAATTTATTTTCTTGGCCCGCCACCGCCCGTTCTGCGCTCTCCGCCTCTTCCACCACCGCCTCTGCGATCATCTCCACCACCTCTTCTGTCATCTCTTCTTTCAAAACCTCCAGCAGGTCTTTCAGGACCGCCTTCATTTTTTCCACCTGCTATCACATTTGGATTAAGATCTCTTTTTCCAAGAACTTCTCCTTTACAGATCCAAACTTTGATACCAATTTTTCCATATACAGTTAAAGCAAATACGCTAGCATAATCAATGTCCATACGCAATGTATGCAATGGAGTACGGCCTTGTTTGATTTCTTCGCTACGTGCAATTTCAGCACCACCCAAACGACCACCTACTTTTACTTTAATCCCTTCAGCACCCATACGCAATGCAGAAGCTATAGACATTTTAATCGCACGTTTGTAATTGATACGATTTTCTAATTGACGAGCAATGGTATCTGCTACGATATTTGCATCCAATTCTGGTCTGCGGATTTCAAGAATATTTATCTGCACATCATCTTTACCACATAGTTTTTTCAATTCTTCTTTAATTCTATCTACTTCTCCACCGCCTTTACCGATGATGATACCAGGCTTAGAAGTGTGTATTGTTACAATTAACTTATTAAGCGTACGCTCAATAACAATTTTAGCAATACCACCTTTGTTGATACGTGCATTCAGGTAGTTTCTGATTTTATTATCCTCAATCAACTTGTTTGCATAATCTTTTTTATGCGCATACCAGTTGCTATCCCAACCACGGATGATTCCCAATCTTGCACCTATCGGATTTGTTTTCTGACCCATATTCGGTTTTTAAGTATTTATATATTTAACTATTAGTCTTTTTTTGTTTTTACAGGAGCAGCCTTTTTAGGCTTTGCTTCTTTCGTTGCAACTTTAGCAACTGCTGATTTTTTTGCAGCTACCACGGCAGGTGTATCAACAATCACTGTTACATGATTACTGCGTTTACGCACTCTATAACCACGACCTTGTGGTGCTGGACGCATACGCTTAATTACTCTTGCGCCATCTACAAAAATCGTTTTAACTATTAAAGCAGATTCATCTGATCCTTCGTTTTTTGATTTCCAGTTACTAATTGCTGAAACAACCAATTTACGCAAAGGAACGGCAGGATGCTTTGGATTGTGCTCCAAAATAGCCAATGCTTTTTCAACTTTCATTCCACGAATAAGATCCACTAACAAACGCATCTTACGAGGCGAAGTGGGATAATTATTTAGTTTTGCTACTGCTTCCATCTTATAATGTTTGAAGGCTTAAAGTATAAAGTCAAGAGATTGAATCTGATGAACTTTATGCTAAAAACGATTTACGATATCTTTTTACTTGAATGACCTCTAAAGTTTCTTGTTGGAGCGAATTCGCCCAACTTATGTCCAACCATGAATTCTGTTACATAAACCGGAATGAATTTATTTCCATTATGCACCGCAAAAGTTTGTCCAACGAAATCTGGCGTAATGGTACTTCTACGACTCCATGTTTTAATAACTGTCTTCTTTGATTTACCCTCAACCATCGACATCACTTTTGATTCAAGTTTTGATTCGATGTAAGGACCTTTTTTTAATGAACGAGCCATGTTTTTTTTCTGTTTATTTTTCGGATGTTATTCCGAATATTTTAACAATGTTATTTTAAAAATCTCTTATTATTTGTTAGGTAATTTCTTACCGTTTCTTCTTTGGATAATCATTTTATCAGAACCTTTTCCTCTTGTACGAGTAATTTGTCCTTTTGCATATTTACCCTTACGACTACGTGGATGGCCTCCAGATGCTCTACCTTCACCACCACCCATCGGGTGATCTACCGGATTCATCGCAACTGCTCTAGTACGCGGACGAATACCTTTCCAACGATTACGTCCAGCCTTACCCATGCTTTCAAGATTGTGATCACTATTACTAGTAACCCCTACTGTTGCATAGCAATTAATCAATACTTTTCTTAATTCACCGCTTGGCATTTTAATTACTGCATACTTACCTTCTTTATTGGTAAGCTGTGCTGAAGTACCCGCGCTACGAACCAAAATACCTCCTTGTCCAGGTTGCATTTCTATATTGTGCACATTTGTACCCAACGGCATATTTTTAAGCATCAATGCATTACCTAATTCAGGAACAGCATTGTCGCCGCTGATAACCGTTTGGCCAACTTGTAATCCTTGCGGAGCAAGTATGTAACGTTTTTCTCCATCTGCATAAGACAATAAAGCAATAAATGCTGTACGATTTGGATCGTATTCTATTGTTTTTACAGTAGCTGGAATATCTTTTTTGTTTCTCTTAAAGTCAACCAAACGATACATGGTTTTATTTCCACCACCCATATATCTCATCGTTCTGCGACCTTGCACATTTCTTCCTGCTGTATTTTTTTGTTTTTCAACCAAAGACTTTTCAGGAATGTTGGTTGTAACTTCTGCATACGCGTTTCCGATTCTCCAACGAGTTCCAGCTGTAATTGGTTTGTATTTTCTAAGTGCCATTTTTAAAAACTTTTATTTGTCAAAACTTTGCGGTGCTGACCACCATTCTTGTTATTAAATTTATTTACTCTCATTAAAGACGAAGCAACTATACTGCGCCGTATAAATCAATTGTTTCTCCTTTCACTACTGTTACCAATGCTTTTTTCTTTGCAGGCTTACGACCAACAATGAATCCAGACTTAGTATACTTAGCTTTTAATTTTGATGGCATCACCATTGTATTCACTTCTTCTACTTGCACACCATAAAATAATTCTACCGCTCTTTTGATTTCAAGCTTGTTTGCCTTTCTATCTACAATAAAAGTGTAGCGATTCATTTTTTCCGATTGCTGATTAGCTTTCTCAGATAAAATAGGTTTTACTAATACGTCAGACAATTTCATTTTGTTAATTTGATATTTTAAATATTTTTTATGACTTGAGTTTGACTGAGTTGATACAATCAATCGTTGCCAAATCGTTTATGCTTCTGCTTCAGAAAATAATTTTGCTGCCCCTTCCGTAATCACTAACACGTTTGCATCTAAAATGTCGTACGTATTCATGTCACTCAACAATGATCCGCTCACACCTGGAACGTTTCTTAAACTTAAATACATGTTGTCATTGTATTCAGGAATAACAAACAATGCTTTCTTTTTTCCAATATTCAAACTTTTTAAAATACCAGAGAAAGCTTTTGTTTTTGGTGCATCCATGATAACATCTTCCAAAATCACAATCGCATTTTCTTTTGCTTTGTATGCCAACGCACTCATTTTAGCTAAATCTTTTACTTTACGATTCAACTTGATATCGTATTTATGTGGCTTAGGCCCAAAAATAGAACCACCACCTTTATACAATGGGTTACGTAAGTTACCCTTACGAGCTCCACCAGTTCCTTTTTGCTTGTGCAATTTCTTAGAAGAACCTTTTACTTCCATACGCGTTTTTACCTTGTGCGTTCCTTGACGTTGAGCGCCTTGGTATTGCTTCACAGCAAGATAAATTACATGGTCATTTGGTTCAATTCCAAATATTTCCTCAGGAAGCTCAATTGTTCTTCCTGTTTTTTCGCCTTTTGAATTTATAATATCTAATTGCATTGTCGTATTTTTTTAAACCGCTAAACGCGCTTTGCTATTTATTTCTGAATTAAAACAATTGATCCGTTATGACCTGGTACTGATCCGCTGACAAGGATGTAATTTTTTTCAGCGAAAATTTTAACCACTTTCAATCCTTTCATTTTTACACGATCACCACCCATACGACCAGCCATGCGCATTCCTTTGAATACACGACTTGCATCTGATGAGTTACCAATAGAACCAGGCGCTCTTTGACGATCATGCTGACCATGCGATTGTTGACCAACCCCACTAAAACCATGACGTTTTACAACACCCTGAAATCCTTTACCCTTAGTAGTACCTACCACAGCGATATCATCGCCTTCGGCAAATATGTCAACGGTAATAGATTCACCTACATTCTTATCAATTTCGCTATCGCGTATTTCTTGAACGAATCTTTTTGGAGCTGTATTAGCTTTAGAGAAATGACTTATTTCGGCTTTGTTGGAGTGTTTTTCTTTTTTATCGCCAAATGCTATTTGAATTGCATTGTACCCGTCAGTCTCAACGGTTTTCTTTTGAGTAATTACGCAAGGTCCTGCTTCGATGATTGTAACGGCAGTTTGTTTTCCTGCTGTATCAAAGATGCTGGTCATGCCAACTTTCTTTCCAATAATACTTTTCATTGTATCTGTTTTATGCCCAGCGGTCTCTCTTATTAGCGAGACATAGGCGTTCATTATTTCTTATTTAAGAGCTTACCCGGTGCCTTCCCCGATTTTGCGGGGAGGTTCATCAGGCCTTTATTTCAACATCAACACCACTTGGTAAATCTAGTTTACTCAATGCATCTACCGTACGGCTGCTGCTAGTGTAAATGTCTAACAAACGCTTGTGAGTACACAATTGAAATTGCTCACGTGCTTTTTTATTAACGTGAGGCGAACGTAATACAGTGAATATCTTCTTGTGTGTTGGCAAAGGAATTGGACCTGTTACCACCGCACCTGTACTGCGCACAGTTTTAACGATTTTTTCCGCAGACTTATCTACTAAATTATGATCGTAAGACTGTAATTTTATTCTGATTCGTTGTGACATATTTAAAGAACTTTTAAAATTCCGTTTTTAATTTGGAGTGCAAAGGTAAGGGTCCTACTTTAAATTGCAAAGGAATTACTAAAGTTTTTTAAAAAGTAGAAAAAACATTAAAAAAGACTCCTCCTACCTAATATAAGTACTGAATTGCCAATTACTTATATACTGTTCTCTACGGATTACAGCATTTTCGATTCCACTAGATTAATACTACTCAAAAAATCATTGAAAAAAGCTCCAAAAAAAGTTCAATCTACTCATCTACACCGATCTAACTAAAATAAGAGCGTTTCTTATAAAAAATCCCCTTTTGATATATAATTGACCCACCCATTATACTTTATGAGCTACCTTTGTGACAATTATGACGGAAAAAATTCTCATCCTGGATTTTGGATCCCAATACACCCAATTAATAGCAAGAGCCATTAGAGAGGCCAATGTTTACTGCGAAATCATCCCCTTTAACAAAGAAATCAAATTCGACTCCTCTATTAAAGGCATCATTTTGTCAGGCTCCCCCTTTTCAGTGAATGAAGAAAATGCCCCATTTGTAAATATTCAATCTCTTGCGGAAAAAGTGCCCATCCTAGGCATCTGTTATGGCGCGCAATTAATGGCAAAACAATATGGTGGACTCGTTGAAAAAAGTAATAAAAGAGAATATGGAAGAGCAACCTTATTAATTACAGAAGACAATACGCTTGTAAAAAATATCCCCGCAGTATCGCAAATATGGATGAGCCATAGCGATAGCATCAAAAAATTACCAGAGGGATTTACGCTGATTGGCAAAACAGACAATATCCCTATCGCCGCATTTAGTTACAAAAATGCAACTGCTCATCAAATAGCCGGACTGCAATTTCATCCAGAAGTGTATCACTCAATAGAAGGAAAAAATATTCTTCGAAATTTTCTGTTAGAAACTTGCCGTTGTTCTTGCGATTGGACTCCCGCACATTTTATTACCGATTCAATTGCAGCAATAAAAAAAACTATTGGAGACAAAAAAGTAGTAATGGGACTGAGCGGCGGAGTGGATAGCACCGTTGCCGCAACATTGATTCACAAAGCGATTGGAGCAAATCTTCACGGAATATTTGTAGACAACGGGCTGCTACGCAAGCATGAATACGACGAAGTAATTGAAACATATAAGGAACTCGGATTAAATATAACGGGAGTGAATGCACGCGAACATTTTTATACAAAGCTAGCTGGCAAAATTCTCCCTGAAGAAAAGCGAAAGGCAATTGGATCAGCATTCATAGAAATCTTTGATCAAGAATCTCATAAACTACAAGATATTAGCTTTCTTGGACAAGGCACTATTTACCCAGATGTAATTGAATCCGTTTCAGTTCATGGCCCTTCTGTGATGATAAAATCTCACCACAATGTGGGTGGACTTCCTGAAAAAATGAAACTTCAACTCATTGAACCTTTGAGAACACTATTTAAAGATGAAGTGCGAAGAATTGGAGCCGAACTAGGCATACCATCAAAAATGCTAAACCGTCATCCATTCCCCGGACCAGGACTTGGCATTCGCATATTAGGTGAAGTAACAGAAGAAAAAGTAGCTTTATTACAAAATGCTGATGCTATCTATATAGATGAATTGAAAAAAACTGGTTTATATGAAAAAGTATGGCAAGCGGGATCTATTCTTTTGCCAGTTAAAAGCGTAGGGGTAATGGGCGATGAAAGAACCTATGAATATACACTTGCCCTCAGAGCCGTAACCTCTGTAGATGGGATGACCGCTGATTGGGCGCATCTTCCTTATGATTTTCTGGCAAACGTATCCAATGAGATCATCAATAATGTAAAAGGAATTAACCGGGTAGTGTACGATATTAGCAGCAAGCCGCCAGCTACAATAGAATGGGAATAAAATTATAATAACTATTACGAATACATGAATTAATTTATCAATTACATTCTAATGAAACAGGCAATACTTTTACTTACATTACTGACATGCATCAGCCTTTCTACTTCTGCTCAGAACGAGCAACAACAAAACAATCATCCTAATAAAATAGCTGTATTCGCACCACTCTATTTAGATTCTTTATTTACCGAAAGTAACTATCTAGCCGGAAATAAATTCCCTCGTTTTGCTTTACAAGGACTCGATTTCATTCAAGGAGCACAAATTGCATTAGACAGCACCATTGCAACAATAGGAAAAATGGATGTAACTTTTTTTGATTCCAAATCAACAACCAATAGCATACAATCATTAATCAATAGTAATAAACTTGATGAAATACAATTGATTATTGGTTCGGTAAGAGACGAAGAGTTTTTACAATTGGCAAGCTTTGCTCAGCAAAGAAAAATACCCTTTGTTTCTGTTACCTATCCAAACGACGGAGGCGTTACAGCAAACCCCTATTTGATTATTGAAAACGCTACACTCAAAGCACATTGCGAAGCTATTTATAGCTTACTTATTCAAAATCATGGAGCAGATAACATTATATATGCTCGCAAAACAGGCAATCAGGAAGATCGTGTAGCAGGCTACTTCACTAACCTCAATAAGCCAGACGGTAAACAACTACTTAAAATAAAAACGATTAATATCGACAGCAATTTCAATGTCATTAAAAATAGTCTTGATAGCAATAAAAAAAACATCATCATTGGAGCGAGCCTTGACGAAGAGTTCGCCAGCAATCTTGTTACTTCATTGAGCGGATTCAAGAAAAAATACAATGTTACGCTTATTGGTATGCCTAATTGGAATGCATTCAATTCTTTTTCAATCAACAAGAAAGAATTAATAAAAGATTTCCCAATCTATTATACCTCTCCCTATTTTAATAATAAGTCTGATAAGTATAGTAAAGTATTGCAAGATGCTTATTTAATTAAATACAAAGGATATCCTTCAGACATAGCTTACAAAGGATTTGAATCAATCCTGCTGTTCTCTCCTATTTTAATAAATTACGGAAGTGATTTTATGAACCATTTAAACGACAGCAATAACAATATATTTTGCGAGTATAATTTTATGCCTGTTTATAATTATAAGAATACGTCTACCACTCCCGATTATATCGAAAACAAACATCTTTATTTTCTAAAACGCTTGAACGGAATTACTACGATTGCTTGGTAAGATTCTCTCTACCACACATTTCTAGGACAAGTTCTGTTGGAGTATTTGTTACCGATGATAAATCCTATGATTATTT
>CANFJP010000032.1 GCA_947447485.1 Chitinophagaceae bacterium | reverse complement strand
TGAAAACCGCCATCTTTATCCACTGCTTTGATTCTATAATAATTATACCCTTCATTTAGGTGGTCGTCTATATATTGATAACTATTAATATTGCCAGATTGTATTGCAGACACAATGCCTATTCTTGAAAAATGTATTCCATCAATAGCGTGCTCCACTTCAAAATGATCATTGTTTTTTTCGTAATTAGTAGACCAACTTAATATTCCTTTATGAGCATTGTTTATACCAACATTAAAAGATACCCAATCCAATGGCAAAGTAGTAATACAGGCATTCCCTCCCATATCTGTAATGTTTTTACACATTGATTGATAATACTGATTGGCAATGTATTGATCATGCACAATGATAAAATTCTCATCATTGGAAGATTCTGCAGAAGCCGACCAATTATAAGAACCTGTTAATACCTGGGGATCTGAGGAAGGAGCAAGTGCATCTACTAGCATTATTTTATTATGATACAACCCAGCACCAGTATAAGAAATCATATTGTTGACCAATGGAGTACTGAGGGTTGTATAAGGAGAATATATTTTACTAAAATTATCCATGATGCCCCTTACTGAAACGCCCGCATTAAATTTATTTAAAATTAAATTTGCAATCGTATTATTGGTAAAAGCATAAATTCCAAAAAATAAATCATAATCAGAAGAATTAATCACTTGTGATAAATATTTAGAACAAGTATCTTTTGGACTAAAATGTACCTGCACGTCTGTTCCGTTCACATTAAAATAATGAGCAGCAGAAGTAGTTTTACGTGTTCCAAATGTGCTGGTAATTAAATTGGGTGTGTTTTCAGTCCCGCCCCACATTTTATTAAATTCATTGTAATATGCTAAGGCAACGTCTTTATTTTGAATAATGATTATATTATTATAGTCGGTGTTGGTTTGAGAAAGCGTAAAATTATAAGAACCAGAAATAACATAGGGGTCTGCACTATTAGCGGAATTAACATCTATCACAACAAATTTATTGTGCATGATTCCATAGCTGCCGCTCGTAGGACTTCCAATCGTAGGAATATTGGTGTTTAATAAACTTAATCCGATATTACCAGAGCTGCCATCATAAATCCATCTAACCACCACCCCTCTTGTATAAGCATCATTTACCGCTGTTGCAATTTTTGCTAATATATCTGTACCGGTGGAAGAAAAATTATACACAGCAATGTCTAGTGTATATTTTGCTCTATTAATATACGCTGCAATGGTATCTGGAAAAGCTGAGTTTAAGTTAATGGCATTTGTACCTGTAGACAATGAATTATTGACCGGTTTATTAAAATAGCATTTAATAGTAGGATTTTGAGCTTCTGCAGTAAGTGTAAACAACAACAAAAGTATAGTAATGATATTTTTATATCGCGCCCTCATTTAATTTTAAAACTTTACCAAAGTTATTTCTTTTTGTTTTAGTGTATTAAAACCCTTCTTCTGTGTGTTTTTCAACACAAAGATAATAACGAATTAATAAACGATTTGTTGTATGTAGAATCTCTGGTGTATTAAAATAAAGATCCCCACTCATTGAGCGGGGATCTTATAGAAATTTATTTTATTAAAGAATTGGTTTATTTTTTTACAAACTTACCAACTGCTTTAGGACAATTATTATTGCATATTAATTTTACAAAATAGGTGCCAGATGCCAATTGAGCAATATTAAACGATACAACATTGTTCCCTTTTTCAACAGCAAGTTGTTTTTGTAAAATAGTATTTCCAAGTACATCTGTAATAATGGCGGTTACCTTATCGCTCGTGGGCGCTGAAATAACAACATTAATAAATGAGCTTGCAGGATTTGGATATAGTTCAGTGATTGATAATGCAATCGGGTTAACATCCCTAATTACTACCACGCTGCTTATATGGCTAGTATTATCATTGTCTACCTGACGCAAACGATAATATTGAACGGTTCCCGTAAAACTATTGTCTGTAAATAAATAGCTAAGATTAGAAGAACTGTTTCCACCAGTTGCTACAGATTGAACATAGCCTATAGCGCTATAATGAATACCATCTGTAGAACGCTGTACTTCAAATCCATTGTTATTGGATTCTGTAGCAGTTGTCCAACGTAATATATTATGAGTACCTTCTTTTGCTCCGGTTAGGCTAACGATAGTAATTGGCAAAGCGCAACTAACCGTTACTGTTACATCTTTGCTTAATGTACATCCATTTGTACCTGTAGCAGTTGCAGTATAAGTTTGAGTACTACCTGTTTGTGCAAATACGGTGCTGGGATTACCCGAATAAGGTATGGTTGCTCCCGCATCGGTAAATAAACTTGCAGTAGGAGTCCAAGACATTGTAGTATTTTGAGATCCTGTAAGTAATATATCGTCTATGTCCCACCAGTTTGCTCCAAAAGTCTCACCGCTCATTGTAAATGCAACATAAAAAGTAGAAGAACCCACATCTGCTGTATTGATTGTAATTGATTGGGTTGAGGCTGGAATATCTGCAGTAACAGGATTAACACTCCAAGTAGTAGGGTGCCAAGTTACACCATCAGAACTAGTTTCTACACTTATTCCATAAGGATAGGTGGAAGAATACCAATCCATATAATTTTTCCATGAAAGCGATAAAGAAGTGTAACCGTTAGTGTTAAATGGGCCAGCATATAGCCTGTCTGTTACACTTGAAAAGCTATTGCCTGTAAATCGAGCTTCGTTAGCTGTGCCCCCTGCGAGGGAAGAAGCATTTGGTGCCAATAGGTCTCCTGCTCCAATTGTTGTTTGCCAAATTGCAGGGAATGTTGATGTTGCAAAATGCTCATCAATAAATGTAGCACTCATAGTGCCTCCATTAGATGCCAAAGACTGTACTACGTTTGGACAAACCGTAGGCGCACTGGGCGTAATGGTAATAGCACCGGGTAGCGGCTTGGTGGTTACCGCAACAGATGCTATATTAGCACAGAAAGATCCAGTAGATTGTGAAGAAGTCAACGTATAAGTAGTATTACTAGACGGACTAAATGTCCAGCCATTCGTAGCGTCTCCACTTACCCCACTTGAGGGCGACCATGAATATGTATCATAATCAGTACCTCCTGCAGTTAATGTTATAGCCGCACTTGCAGATCCGCTACAATTAGAGGTAGTACCAGAGCTTACAGAAAGAGTTGGAGGAGTTGTAATAGTAGCGGTTACTGTTGCTCGTGACGATGAACAACCATTAGAAAAATTTAGATTATAAAAATAATAATAATAGCTTGACAAGAAATTATTACCGGTCATATTTACAGATGCCGATGTATATGGATAAACAGCATTAGAAGTGTTTCTATTTAAATTGATTGCTGTTCCTTGGCCAATTCTGTAACCAGTTCCAATAGGCAAAGAAAAGTTTAACACAACTGTTTGAGGGGTAGAGCCCCCTGTAACGGTTGTTATATAAGGAACTGTCGTTAGAATTGTTCCTGAATTATTCGCGATGGAAATAGAACCAGCAGTTCCAATTGCGTCGGTTGGAAAAATATCTACAGAAACCAAGTTAATAGAACTTATTACATTAAAAATTTGATAATACGAAACTATGGAATAATTTGATGATGAAATTGTACCCCCTTCTGCAGTTGGTGAAATTGGCCCAAGATGTATTGCAGGTTGTCCTGCAACTGATTCAACATAATAATCTTTAGTAGTACTCAACGCCGGAGTTGTATAGCTATCTCCCGTTGCTAATGATGTTCCTCCTGTTGCAACATCATACCAATTAAGCGTTGTTCCAACGGAAGCTGTTCCACTTAATGTAACCGCTCCTGTTCCACATCTTGAAGCATCGTTGATGGTTAACACTTCGGGAGAAGCTAAAACAATTTGCTTGGATATAGAAGATGCTGCCGTAAAACCAGGACAGGTAACTACGCACTGAAAATATGTATCGCTACTAACGGTCGCTGAATAGGTGGGGATAGAGGTTCCCACATTTGACCAACTAGCATTATCTGTAGAAGATTGCCACTGATAAGTAACACCACTACCAAATGTTTGATTTTGTAAAGAGAAATTAACGGTAGCAGAACTACAAAAGCCTGATACATCTGAAATGGTATTTCCTGGTGCAGGAATTCCAGAACAAGCAGGCTGAGTATAAATTATCTTTATCTGACCAGATGCGCCCGAGCCAGCTAAAGAAAGATCATTGTCACTTCCGCCGCCGCCGCCGCCAGGAACCTTTCCAGATTCAGCATTCGTTTGAGGAGAATTTCCTCCACCAGCGCCACCATCACCCCCTCCGGCAGGAGCTACGCCACCAACACCAGGGGTAGAAACATTCCCTGCATTTGCAGGAGTCGTACCATTTGCAGCAGTTCCAGCTGAAGATCCACCACCGCCGCCGCCTCTTATGTAAGATACATTACTTTTAGCAGAAGCACCATTACCACCACTCCATTTGATATCTCCAATACAAGACGCTGCAGCACCACCAACCCCAACAGTAGTTCCGCTACTGCCCCCAGTACCTCCCTTTGCTAATACCGTTGTATTTGTGCTAAACCAACTATCTGTTCCACTAGCGCCTGGGTTGCCGCCCGAACCTACAAATACTGTATAAGAAGTGTTTGGAGTCACAGATAATGTTGTGTATTGTGCAAATGCACCGCCTCCTCCACCAGTTCCTGCACGAGCTGACCCTGCTGCATCATATCCACCACCGCCGCCACCCCAACACTGAACAGTAACCGAAGTTACGCCGGGAGGACAGGTCCAGGTGAAAGATCCTGCTGTTGAATAAGTATCGGTTGTTTGTGAATTAGCTATAAATGCAAGTCCAATAAAAAAAGATAGCAATAGAGCACGAAAAAGTACAATTCTTTTCATTTGATAGTATTTTAGATATAAAGTTTTTGTTTTTTTAATGGGTTTTCGCCTCCTTAGAAAAGGCATGTTATACAATATGATACCAATAACATCGAAGACGATTTCAAATTTATTGAAAAAAACAATAAAATGTTAATTTTTTAGTAAAAAAGTTTCTGCCTAGGTTCGTGTGACACGATCCTAGGCTTAATATTCAACCCTTTAATATGAAATATAAAACTTAGGTGGTACCTTTGGCTCTTTACAAACACGCATTTAACTAAATAAACATCTATTTTACCCCTTAATATAAAACATGAAAAAAATATTCGTTGTATTAATTTCTTTTGCTGCTTTTAGCACCGCTTTTGCCCAAAAAACCACTCCAAAAAAGACCATCGATCTATCTAGCCAATCGGGCGATCATTTGATGATGCAGTTTAGCTCAGACAGCTGGATGGGTGCACCGGATAGTATTAGCAGTCATAAAAAAGGATTGTCAAGAGGACTTAGTGTGTACCTTATGATGAATAAGCCATTTAAAAACAACCCTAAATTTAGCGCAGCCTTTGGAATAGGGATTGGAACCAGCCATCTATTTTATGAAAAATTATCTATGAATATTGCAGGAACTTCTTCAACACTGATATTCAGTTCCCTTGATACGCTAAGCAGATTTAAAAAATACAAAGTAAGCACGGCTTATGCAGAAATTCCTGTAGAAATTCGGTATGCTACTCATCCCGAAAATCCAAACAAGAGCTTTAAAGCTGCTATTGGTGTAAAGGTGGGAACCTTGCTGAATGCTCACACAAAAGGAAAAACCTTACAAGACGCTACAGGCAAAACTATTAATAGTTATACCGAAAAGACAAGCTCTAAATCATATTTTAATTCAACCAGAATAGCCGCTACTGCTAGAATAGGTTATGGGGCGCTAAGCCTTTTTGGTAGTTATACTCTTTCATCCGTGTTTAAAGACAACGTAGCAAGTAAAATGAATCTTATGCAAATAGGATTTACGTTGAGTGGGTTGTAAAAATGGTGCTGGATTGTTGTGTTTACAGGTTTCAAATGTTTAAGAAGTTGAAGCTATTGATTGCTGAGATGAAGGAGGCTTTTGAAACTCCTTACACTTCAAATATTAAGCCTTACACTTATTACTTCATCAATATGTTTTTGTTTACTCTGTTACTATAAGTTAATTTTACGGTTCAACACCCGGCTCTCTAACAATGAGTGATCAAATAAAACACGAATGTGGACTCGCTTTCATTCGCCTTCGCAAACCTTTTAGTTTTTATCAACAAAAATATAATTCTGCATTATACGGATTAAATAAATTGTATCTCCTCATGGAGAAACAACACAACCGCGGACAAGATGGAGCAGGAGTGGCCACCTTGAAATTAGATACAGAACCCGGTTATCCTTTTTTATACCGAATTAGAAGCAACGACCAACAGCCGATTGCAGCCATCTTTGATGCCATTGGAAAAGAAATTGCTGAAATAGAAAAACTTCAGCCCGACATTAAACAACATCCGGGTTTAATGAAAGGACACCTTGAAATGATGGGCGAAATATTACTCGGCCATCTGAGATATGGAACGCAAGGAAAAAACGATGTAGCGTTTTGTCACCCCTTTATTAAAAAAAATATTATCCCAGCAAGAAACCTTGCCTTAGCGGGAAATTTTAATTTAGTAAATACAGAAGATCTTTTTAAACAAATAAACCTTACTCCAGACCCCTTTCAAATACAAAGCGATTTGTCTGCAATGATGGAAGTGATACATCATTTCATTGTATCAGAAGACGAAAAAACACCGGGCGAATTAGACATACTCAATGTTCTAAAAAAAGCAATTCCCCTTTTTGATGGAGGTTTTCACATTGGCGGAATGGTGGGCAATGGCGATGCATTTGTATTAAGAGATGCACACGGTATTCGTCCTTCTTATTATTATATCAACGACGAAGTGATTGTTGCAGCAAGCGAAAGAGCCGCCATAAGAACCGCGTTTAATGTGGGAGAAAATGAAGTGCAAGAATTAATGCCCGGTATGGCGTTGATTGTAAAAGCCAATGGAAATTATAGTATTGAAGAAATTGTACCAGCAAAAGAAAGAAAAGCTTGCAGTTTCGAACGTATCTATTTTAGCAGAGGAAGTGATGAAAAAATTTATAGAGAACGCATTGCACTTGGAAGAAACTTAAGCGACATTGTATTAAAAGCAATTGAGTATGATTTAAGAAACACGATTTTTTCTTTTATACCCAACACGGCAGAAACAGCATTCTACGGATTAATTAAAGGTGCAGAAGATTACCTAAATAAAATTAAAATAGAAAGAATACTAAGCTGGGGGAAAGCATACGATGAAGAGAAGCTATCTGAAATGATTAACCGAAGAATTAGAATTGAAAAGATAGCCATTAAAGATGTGAAGCTTCGCACTTTTATAACAGAAGATAATAGCAGAAACGAAATGGTACAACACGTGTATGATATAACCTATGGGACCGTTCGTAAAAATCAAGACACTTTAGTAATCATAGACGATAGCATTGTTCGTGGAACAACCTTGAAAGAAAGCATTATCCGCATGTTGAGCCGCTTGCATCCAAAAAAAATAATAATCGTATCCTCTGCTCCACAAATCAGATATCCCGATTGTTATGGAATAGACATGAGCAAACTCGGAGATTTTATAGCATTTAAAGCTGCTATTGCATTATTGAAGGAAAGAGGACAAGAAAGTTTATTGACCACCCTTTTAGAAAAATGCAAAGCACTAGGAGAAAAGAATTTATTGCATACAGAAAATTTAGTCAGACAAATTTATAAGCCATTTACTTTGGTAGAAATTTCAAATAAAATAGGAGCGCTTATAACGCCGGCAGATGTTACTATTCCAGTAGATGTTATCTATCAAACTATAGAAACCCTTCATGAAGCTTGTCCAAATAATACAGGAGACTGGTATTTTACTGGCAACTACCCCACACCGGGAGGAAACAAGGTTTGTAATACCGCATTAATGAATTACTTAGAAGGAAAAGACAAGCGCGGTTATTAATTTTATAATATGAAAACACTACTGATTATCCGACATGCAAAAAGTAGCTGGGCATTGATTGGACAGTCAGATACTGATCGACCCTTAAATAATCGCGGCAACAAGGACGCTCCCGAAATAGCCAATCGTTTACTAAATAAAAATATACCCATCGACTTGTTTCTTAGTAGCACCGCTGTAAGAGCAAAAGAAACTTGTATTCATTTTAGCAAAGCATTCAAAGCTAAAAACAACAACATACAATTTACTGATGACCTATATCATGCAAGTTCAAAAAAAATATTTGATGTAATAGCTTCTATAAACAACGAATTTAATTGTGCCGCTGTTTTTACACACAACCCAGGTATAACTGACTTTGTAAACGAATTAAGCACTGCTGTTAAAATAGACAACATGCCCACCTGTGGAGTTTTTGCAGTAGAAGCATCCATAGAAAAATGGAAGGATTTTGAACAATGCGATAAACGCTTTGTGTTGTTTGATTACCCAAAAAATATTTAATCACTACAGCTCTTTTTCAAAATAAACAGCCGTTTGTTCTGGGTTGTAGTAATAAGCAGGAATAGTGTAAAATCCATTTGCCTGATAAAGATTCATTGCAGGCGTCATTGTGTTCAGTGTATCTAATCGAATTTTTTTATAGCCCGCTTGGATAGCAAGATGGAGAGATTGCTTCAATAATTCATTTCCAATTCCCTTTTTTCTATACCCGGGCTTAATGTACATTCTTTTTAATTCAGCAATATTTTCCTCCTGAGGCCTCACTGCTATGCAGCCAATGTATTCGCTGTTTTGCTTACACAATATAATCCCTCCTAGAGGGGAAGCATACATGATTTTTAAGTTCTGCAACTCTTCATCAAATCTCTGAAACGACAGGTCTACCTTAAGCCAAGCAGCATACTCTTCAAAAAGTTTAGCTGCCGCAATAAATTCTTCTTCTTTATCTACAATGATATACTCAATCATTTACAATGTTTTTGTTTGCTAAATAAACCCCCGAGAAAATAAATACTGCTGCTATTATTTTATATAATTCTAATACATCACCTAGAAAAAGTACCGCAATGATGGCAGCAAATACTGGTTGAGAATAGATATAAGATCCCGCTACAGAAGCGCCCAAATTTTTTATACCATATACATTAAAAAGATAAGCAAGAAAAGTACCGCCTATTACAATTAATCCCAACATTGTCCATTGAATACCACCATACAAATGCCAGGGCGTTTGCAAAAATTCACTCCAGCAAAAGGGGAAAGCAATAAAAACGCCGATGGTAAAAATCATTCGTATAACTGTAATAGGATTATATGCCTTCATTAATGGCTTAACAAGAATAAAATAAAAAGTATAAGAAATGGCGTTGATGATAATTAAAATATCTCCTAGCATGACTTCTTTGGCATTGGCAGCTTGAACCCTAGAAAGAATCAACACCGCGGCTCCACTAATACCAAATACCAATCCAATAATTTTGTATGAATTGATTTTTTCTTTAAGAATCCAAGAAGCAATCAATGTAATGAGTATGGGTGTAATCAACATTAATAAAGAAGCATGAATTGGAT
Source organism: Chitinophagaceae bacterium (assembly GCA_947447485.1). Lineage (GTDB taxonomy): Bacteria > Bacteroidota > Bacteroidia > Chitinophagales > Chitinophagaceae > Ferruginibacter. The sequence continues at coordinate 6,731 of CANFJP010000032.1, read as the reverse complement.
AGGTAAATGATAAACCCTTTATAAACAATAATTGATTGATCACAATACCCGTGATTGAACACAAAACAAATCTTGCGAAATCTTTTCGATCAATACGAGTTTTAGTAGGCTTGAATAAAAATATCAACCACAACAATGCTGCAGTAACACTGATTCTGATAAAATTAAGTCCAAATGCTTTTACATACCCATTGCTAATTAAATATTTAACGGCCGTTAAATTAATGGCGAAAAATAAATTCGTTCCTAATAAAGCAAGATGTGATTGGAGGTTTTTTTGCAAGCAATTAAATTTATGCACGCAAGTTAAATTATTTCTAGCTGACAGCTAACTGCATAAAAAAACAGCCCATGTTTTAAGGATGGACTGTTATCTTATCTTGCTAACCCAACAATGAATACTTTCTATATTCAATTATTTTAAAAACGAAGCGCTTACTAAGCCGCTCGCATTTCTTTTATTTTTTCTCTGATTTTAGCTTCTATTTCATTCGCCATTTCAGGATTATCAACCAATAATTGTTTAACCGCTTCACGACCTTGACCCATTTTATCGCTATTGTAACTAAACCAACTACCGCTTTTTTGTACAATCCCTAATTCAACACCCATATCTATAATTTCTCCCACTTTTGAAATTCCTTCTCCATAAATAATATCAAATTCAGCCTGACGGAACGGAGGAGCTACTTTATTTTTAACCACTTTTACTTTAATATGATTACCCACCGCTTCGTCGCCATCTTTAATCTGCGTCATTCTTCTAATATCAAGTCGAACAGAAGCATAAAACTTTAAAGCGTTTCCTCCAGTAGTTGTTTCAGGATTGCCAAACATTACACCAATCTTCTCTCTCAACTGATTAATAAATATGCAACAGCTATTTGTTTTAGAAATAGTGGCCGTTAATTTTCTTAGTGCCTGACTCATTAATCTTGCGTGCAACCCCATTTTACTGTCTCCCATTTCTCCTTCTAACTCACTTTTAGGAACCAATGCGGCGACAGAATCTATTACTACTACATCTAATGCACCCGATAGAATTAATCTATCCGCAATTTCCAATGCCTGCTCTCCATAATCTGGTTGAGAAATAAGTAGGTTATCAATATCTACCCCTAATTTTTGTGCATAAGCACTATCAAACGCATGTTCCGCATCAATGAATGCACATAAGCCACCTTTTTTCTGCGCCTCAGCAATGACATGAATAGCAAGCGTCGTTTTACCAGAAGATTCTGGACCATAAATTTCAATAACACGTCCTTTTGGCAAACCGCCAATTCCTAATGCCACGTCCAACCCAATTGAACCAGTAGAAATAACTCCTTGTTCAATGTTTGTTTTTTCATTCATCATCATGACAGACCCTTTTCCAAAGTCTTTGTCAATCTTGTCCATTGTTAACTTTAATGCCTTTAATTTTTCTGCGTTGCTCATGTTTTTCTGTTTTATGTGATGTATCTAATTTGCGTTGTAAATATATAAGCGAGTACAAAACTAAAGGAATTATTTTACAAACACTAATATTTTTAGTATTTTTTGCTAAGTTTTTTATACAAGATTGGAGAAGAAAAAAACGGGAGAGGGCGAATATTATTATAACTTATTGAAAATCAATACTCTATTTAATAATCGACTGCAATACAGATTCGTTTATTTTGACGGGATATTTTTTTCTTAATTCATTCAGCCATTTGTTTTCAACGATGGTTTGATACTCATTGATTACAGCTCCTCTTGAATTTTCAAAATCCCTCAACTCGCCAGCACTATAGATAGTATTATATCTCATAAATGAAACAGTGCCATCTTCGTTTTTAGTTATTAAAGAAAACTGACCCGGTGTTGGATTGTCAATACTATTTAGTTGAGCCAACTCAAATCGTCCACTGTCGGCTTGTAATTCACTTTGCTTTGTTTCAATAAGTGTTCTCCAGTTGATTCCAGATTTTAAATTTTGGATGGTTTCTTGTGCAAGCTTTTCCGAACTACAAGTCATTAATAAAACATCTGCACTTGATAGCCATTTATATTGTTGTCTGTGATCATCAAAATATTTTCTTAGTCCTACTGAATCAATGGCAGCTTGTGACCATACTTTCTTTTCCATTATTTCAAAAAGCATATTGCCTTCTTTGAATTCTTGTATCTGATACCGAAAGTCTGCATTGGTTTCGGTTAAATGTTTTCGATAATAATTAAGGGCAGCGGCGGATTTATATTTTTCCCAAAGTACAGCGCTTGTTTCTTCTTTGTTTGTTTCACTGTTGGAAGTGTAATCACGCACAAATTCAAGCCATTCTTTTCCAGTTACTTTTTCTTTTTTAAAGGCGATGATAGTTTTATTGCTAATAGGCAGCTTTGAATAATCGTAGTCTTCAGCAGGATGTTGTTTAACGCTATCGGCACAACTAAATAAATCGGATTCTTTTATTGTTGCAACAACTCGAAAGCCTGTTTGTATTTTTACGTCTCTTGCAAATTTTTCTTTACTGATATTAATTCTTTCGTCTTGAGAAAGTTGTTGTTTTAATTCGAATTGTAAGGCGTCGTCTGTTTTATTAGTAGAAGTGGGTGTAACGGCGATTCGTTTTACGATGTGTATACCAAAATCGGTTTGAAACGGCATAGACACTTCTCCATCTGTAGTCAGTTTAAATACTTCTTTTTCAAATGAATATTGAAATTTCCCTGTACTAAATTCAGGCACTTCTCCTTTATTTAAATAGGTTAGCTTGTCATCACTGTAATCTCGTGCTAAAGAAGAAAATTCTGCTCCTTGTTTTAATAACCGATAAACAGAGTCTGCTTTCTTTTGTATTGATTGTTTTGTTTTATTGTCGGCATTGGGAGGAAATGAAAATAAAATCTGGGCGATTTTCCATTTACCTATACTTTTTCTTTGATCAACTACTTTAAAAAGATGCCAAGCTTTTTTAGAACGATATGGCTTCGAGGTTTCACCTACACTTAATCCATATACAATATTTTCATATTGATAGGGTAAAGAAAACGCTGTTACAAATCCGAAATCAGAAAATTTCACATGGCAGACTGCGGCAATGGAATCATAATTTATATTACCAGTAGAAAGGTTTTGAAAAGCCGCGTTAATATTTTTTATCGCTTGTACAGAATCTTTAGGAGATGTATTGGAATCAACCATTATTGAAAAGTGTAACACGTGCCTGTCTTCTTGAATACGCTGAAAAGCTTCGTTATATAAAGCATTGAAAGATGCCTCATCTTTTAAATAGTTCTCTTCTATTTGTCTACGAAAATTAAGAACATCCTCTTTAAGTTGAGCGGAGGTGTCAAGTCCCATCTCTATGGCAGCCTTTACTTTTAACTTGAAATTAGTATATAAGGTAACATACTCGCGCAATTGCTGCTCTTTGTTTCCTTCTGTGGTTTTATTTTTATTATATGCCTTTAAAAAATCTTCTTTTGAAATAGAATTGTTACCATACGTAATGAGCGTTTGCGATTTGGTACAATAAGCAATCGCTATAGTAAATAGTAAAACAATGATTTTCTTCATGTACAATAGGTTTGATAAAACTTAGCTCTTATTGTTTTTTAATTTTGTTTGAAGAAGATCATCAAATTGTTTCCAAGTAAGTTTTTTTCCTATGATTCTTTTTTCTTTATCAAGCAAATAAAGGGTAGGCGTTTGGGTAACATCGTAGAGCTGACGAAAGCTAGGCTTTTGTGCATCAGTGGTGGCTTTTTCCATTTCCTTGGTTGCATAAACGTTTGTCCAGTTGCCGATATGATTTTCTTGAATATATTTTACCCACTCTGCTTTTTTGTCGGGCTCTGAAAGAACTGCATAAATTTTCAATCCTTTAGCTTTCCAGGAAGCCCTATAAATTGAATCTATTATTGGTACCTCTTCTTTACAATGTCCGCAAGTAGGATCCCAAAATATTACAAGTGTATATTCGGCACTTACATCATACAATGAAATTGTTTTACCCGTGGAATCAATCATATCTATATTGGCCGCCTTCTCACCCAACAAATTACTCATTTGCATATAGGCTCTTCTCGAAATGGTTTCCATTTGTTTTTCATTGAGCCATGTACTAACACCCTTGCTATGGTATTTATTAAACAGGTGAACAAAAATAGCGTCTTGTCCCATGTATTTAGGATTGATGTACTCATCCGTCAACCAGTTTATTAAAAACTTGTACATCTCTGGGGCTGTTCTTGCTAGTAATAATTTATAATCAAGGTCTTTGATGATACTATCGGGCGCCTGAGGCATTACTTCTCTATAATAACGTTCTAGTTTTGGTAAAAAGAAGGGCGTGCGAATAATACGATCATCCATAAACGTTATTCCATCCCAATAATGCGCTTTGTAATAATTATAATTATCCAGTGTATCCTTTCGGGTCATTGGCTTTTTGATAATAATTTCAGGATCTTTCATGGCATTCAAAAAGAGCGTCATCATTGATGTGGGATTGCTAGCAATAATCCCTTCTCTATAATCGTTTAGTTCCTTGTTGTACTTGTTATAGTTTTCTAAATGCAATGCAGAGTCTTTCGAATTTGTTGACGCGTTGTAGGCTATTCTTTCTTTTTGCATCTGACCCCCTTTTACATTCACCGCTTTCTGATATTGCTGAAAAAGAATATTTTCTTTGGATCCTTTTACAACCACATTTAATAAGTCAGCAGAATCAGCTGTTATTTCAATATGTTGCTCTTTGTCAATAAAAAAGTCTACGCTCAAATTCTTTCCTGGAAAAACAATAGAATAAATGCCCCCGGGAAGCTTTCTATCTCCTTTAAATATCGCTTCTCCTTTATTATTAATAAGGGTAGAGTCTTCGATATTCATATTTTTCCCCATGTGATAGGTAAGGTAGGTTAACCCCGATTTGTAACTGGGTGTTTTTAGGGTTACGGTAAACCCCTGGCTTTGAGCAGAAGTAAAAGCCCATAAACAAACAAACGAAAAGAGTAGATATTTTTTCATAGCTTAAAAATGTAAACAAATGTATTTAAAATAGTGGGGTTGTTAAAAAATAACCACCCGTATTAGATTAAAATTACAAATCATTAACAAATGGTTTTCTTGTTTTAAAGGTTAATTTTGTGCCGTGAGAAAAAAACAAAAAAGTCCGCTGTTAGAAAATATCTTGATTACAGATTATGCCGCAGAAGGTAAGGCGTTGGTTCGCCATGAAGGAAAAGTAATCTTTGTATCTGGAGCCGTTCCCGGAGATACCGTTAATATTCAAATCGGTAAAAATAAAAAGGATTGGGCAGAAGGACGTGCGGTAAAAATTGTTCAGCCGGCGGCCGACAGATTAGAAGCTTTTTGTAAGCACTTTGGAACTTGCGGAGGGTGCAAATGGCAAATGCTTCCTTACTACAAACAGCTACAATTCAAACAACAAGAGGTTGAGCAAAATCTTAAACGAATTGGGAAATTAACCCTTCCAGAAATCTTACCCATTGTAGGCTCTGATGCAACCATCCATTATAGAAACAAACTGGAGTTCACTTTTAGTAATAAACGCTTTTTAACCAATGATGAAATTAATGTAGAAGGGGTTGTCATTCAACAAGATGCTTTAGGATACCATGTTCCCAGAATCTTTGATAAGGTAATCGATATTTTTGAGTGTCACTTAATGGATCCTATTAATAATTCAATTCGAAATACGGTAAGAGATGTTGCAAAGGCAAATAGCTTTTCTTTTTACGATATCAAAGAACACACTGGTTGGCTAAGGAATATCATTGTAAGATATTGCACCACGGGCGAGCTGATGGTTAATATTTGTCTTAATTATGAAGAAGAAAAAAATAGAAAATTACTATTAGATTATTTGCTCCAACAGGTTCCTTCTATTACTACGCTGTTGTATACCATTAACCCTAAATGGAACGACAGTATTTATGATCTAACACCACAAGTTTATCACGGAAAAGGATACCTGACAGAAAAATTAGATGAGTTTGAATTTATTATTAGTCCAAAGTCTTTTTTTCAAACCAATACCAAGCAAGCAGAAAAGCTATATACTATTACGCGCGATTTTGCAGGACTTACCGGAAATGAAATTGTATACGATCTCTATTGTGGCACCGGAAGTATTGGAATATTTGTAAGTAAACTAGCTAAAAAAATTATCGGGGTGGAAGTGATTGAAGAAGCAATTGAAGACGCTAAGAAAAACGCAGCACTCAATCATATTGAACATGCACATTTTATAGCAGGAGATGTTATTAAAATTTGCAATGATGATTTCTTTACCCAACATGGAAGACCCGATGTTGTTATCACCGATCCGCCCAGAGCAGGAATGCATGAGAAACTTGTGCTTAAGCTACTTGAAATGGAAGCTCCAAAAATTGTATATGTAAGCTGCAATACAGCAACACAAGCAAGAGACCTTTCGCTTCTTTCAGAAAAGTATATCGTTGAAAAAGTACAACCAGTAGACATGTTTCCCCATACACATCATATAGAATGTGTGGTATTGCTTAGATTAAAAACAATGATTAACGCCTAACTTTATATTATGGAATTTAGAAGCCGATTCGGAGAAACTTCTCCCATTGTACTAAACTTAATTATTATCAATGCGTTGGTATTTTTTGCACAAGGTGCATTTGGTGGGTTGTCGGATTTAAATAAGGTGAATGATTTGTTTGCCTTGCATCATTATAAATCCGAAATGTTTAGGCCATATCAACTCGTT
>CANFJP010000031.1 GCA_947447485.1 Chitinophagaceae bacterium | reverse complement strand
GGCAACTACTGTAATTTTTCCAATTCCGTTCCACCCAAAAATAAATTCAATAAAAAAGGATCCTGCTAGTAACTCTGCAAACCAACCAGTTATTGATGTTACAATTGGATTCAATGCATTGCGAAGTGCATATTTTAAATAGATTATTTTCTTACTTAACCCCATTGCATGAGCCGTTCGGACATAATCCTGACCCAATACATCCAACATAGCACTTCTAGTAAGTTGGGTAATAATAGACAATGGCCTAATACCAAGTGTTAATGCCGGTAGAATTAAATTTTTTAATGAAAGATATTTCTCTCCTGTAAGATCATCCATTTCGTATAAGCTTCCTGTAAGATTCAGTCCTGTATAGTGATGTAATACAATTCCAAATAAATAGGCTACTACTATTGCAATGAAAAATGAAGGCAATGAAATTCCTACAATACTTGTGACAACTGAAGCATTGTCAATCCAAGAGTCTTTTTTTAAGGCTGCCAATACACCCAAAGAGATACCTACGATACAAGCAAATAGCATTGCTGAAAATGCCAGTACAAAGGTTGTAGGGAAAGCATTAAAAAGGATTTCACTAACTGGTTTTTTTGATTGGAAACTATTGCCTAAATAAGGTATTTTGATTCCTATTTTGCGCGCTTTTCCAAAGAAAAAGCCTTTCAGATTCTTTTTTTTAATTTCATTTTCCTGGTGAATTCCTACGGGAGAAATATCATTTAAATAAATAACAAACTGCTTCCATTTGGGCTGATCGAGATTAAGATCTTTTCTAATATTGTCAATTGTTTTTTGATCCCCTGTTTGTCCGGCTATCAGTCTTGCTGGATCCCCAAAGGCTTGAAACAATAAAAAAACAACCAATGCCACTCCAACAAAAATAAATATTGAATAAACTATTTTTCTTAACACTAAAATTATTTTGATTGAAAAATAAACATCAAATGAAAAATAACTATTCTTTTTTGAATGCTGCCTTTATTTAAGCTTATTGAAATCAGCCCAGCTACATTTATCTTCTACTATTGATCCATTCATTTTAAATACTACCGGATTTGCTCTGGCTGCAGTTTTAATAGCAGTTCCATCGCACGTAAAAATTAGAGGCGTTTTATCTTTGAAAGACATTGCTGCAATCTTATTCGTCACTTCATTTCTTTGAGAAGTAACGATAAATACAGGCTGATTTTTCTCAATCAAACGAGCAATCAATTGCTTATCATTTGCCCACTCCCCTGCATGCGATGCCACATCCTTAATATATAATACATAATATGCGCCAGATTTACTCAATATTGCTTCAGTAGTATCGTTTCCTGAAAGAGTCGTAAAAGAAAAGTCATTGATCAAAGGGGTATTGTTTTTGCCCTTTTCAATCAGCTCTTGTTTTCTTTCAACAAAAGACCAAGTACTATCTGGCAAAGCAGCAACAGTAAATGATTGTTTTTTTCCTTCCTTCATATAAACAAAAACATAATCATACTTATCAGGCACTGCATTCAAGGGCATTTTTCTAAGTGCCGCAATATCATTTCCTTTTTTATAAGGAAGACAATCTACAAGGGGAAGATGTACTAAAACATAGTATTGTAGAAATAATGTAAGAACAGTGGAAATTAAAATAATGGTAAAGGTGACTGAAGGCTTCGCAATAGGATTGATCCATTTTTTATTAACTAAAAGAAAAACAATCATTGCTAACAACAACAGATCTTTTGAAAAAGTTTGAATGGGGGTTAAAGGAATACAATCTCCAAAACAACCACAAGTTCTGATATGACCTGTAAACAAAACGTATCCTGTAAGAAAAGTAAAAAACAATATCAATAGAAGCAATACCCATGTTGTTAATTTCTTATACCAGGAGAATAATAAGGCAGCGCCTACTATCACTTCTAAGGAAATCATTAGCACTGAGAACGACAATGCATACTCACTAAAATAATCCATCAACTTTGGGAAAAATCCATCATGAGCCCATGCTTCAAAAAACTCTTGCATTTTATAAGCAAGGCCTCTAGGGTCGATTGCTTTAACTAATCCAGAGAAAATAAATAACACCCCGGTAAAAATCCTTGTAATGGTTACGGCAACTTTCATGGTTATACGCTTTAACTATTGTGTTGTCCTTCGTTCATTAAAATCAATCCGAATGCTGCATAATTTAAGATGTCATAAAAATTAGCATCTATTCCTTCACTAATCAACGTTTTCCCTTCATTTGAAACGATTTGTTTGATTCGAAGTAATTTTGAAAGAATCAAATCAACAAAACTTTCCTGACTCATTTCTCTCCAAGCTTCACCATAATCATGATTTTTATCGAGCATCAATTGTTTTGCCATCGATACTTTTTCATTATACATTGCCGCCACCGTTTCTACAGGCAACTGCTCTAAATCTTCGTCGTGAATATCCAATTGAATCAATCCTATAATAGCATAGTTGAGCATTCCTTCAAATTCGCTCTTAATCCCATCCTCTATTTTTTGCTCTTTTTTTTCCTGAATCGTACGAATACGCTTAGCCTTGATATAAATCTGATCGGCTACAGATATGGTTCTATATACACGCCAAGACGTTCCATAATCTGCCGTTTTCTTTAAAAAAGTACTTCTACAATGTTCTACTACCTGATCAAATTGCTCATTTGTTGCCATACTTTATATACTTTTCCTAAACACTTAATTAGCTCAATTTATATGAGATGTTCTGTATTTATATTATTAACGAATTAAAATTACGTTCTAAAAAACAAAGTATTATCTGCACCTTTGTTAATAGACATCAAAAATACAATTACTAAAGCAATGTTTACGTTCCACAGCAAAGGAAAAATAATCAAATTTGACGCTCCCATTGTTATGGGAATCATCAATGCTACGCCTGATTCTTTTTTTGAGGGTCATCTTCATGATAAACCAGCAGAAATATTGCTTAGAGCAGGTAGAATGATCCAAGAAGGTGCTAGCATAATAGATATTGGAGGCCAAAGTACTCAGCCTGGTAGTATCAGAATGAGCGCTCAAGAGGAATTAGATAGAGTGATGCCCCTATTAGAAAACATTCACCATCATTACCCAGATACAGTCCTTTCTATAGATACCTATTATAGCGAAGTTGCCAAAAAGGCCATTTTAGCTGGCGCATCGATTGTAAATGACATCAGTGCAGGGAATATGGATGAGACTATGATTGAAACCGTTGCCGCGTTAAAAGTACCTTATGTATGCATGCATATGAATACTAGGCCAGAGACGATGCAACAAGACATTTCATATAAAGATGTTGTGAAAGAGGTTTTTACATTTTTTGAAGAAAAAATAACGCTTTGTGCTAAAGCTGGCATCGAAGACATAATCATTGACCCTGGATTTGGGTTTGGTAAGACTACCATTCAAAATTTTCAATTACTTAAAAGCTTATCTGTTTTTACGACACTTGAAAAGCCGATACTAGTGGGATTATCTAGGAAAAGTATGATTTATAATACATTGAATATTAATTCCAAACAAGCAATTAACGGAACTTCAGTTTTAAATACATTAGCGCTACTGAATGGAGCCTCTATTTTGCGTGTTCATGATGCAAAAGAGGCAAAAGAAGCCATCACTTTAATGGAATTATATAAAAATGCCGCCCTATAATCTAGAGCGGCAAGATTTTATTCTTTTTACAATTATTACTTTTTGCCTTTCAATGATGAAGAAGTATCAGCCTTCATCTTAGCAAGATCTTTTTTATAACTATTCAATTTTTCCATTTGAACTTTTTGCATTTTCACAAAATCAGCTTTTGCTTGATCTTTAGAAAGCACATCCATTACTTCAATATCAAACACTAAAATTGAACTCGGAGGAACATCTTGTCCAGCTCCCTTCTTTCCGTAACCTAACGTTGAAGGAATATAAAATTTAGCCTTAGCCCCTTTATTAAGAAGTTTTAGTCCATCGCTCCATCCTTTTATTACACTACCACCTAAAGATCTATCTGTTGTCATATTCACATTGAATGGCTCTACATGTCCTTTAGATGGATCTGTATTGCTATCAAACATTTTACCATTAAGCAATCTTCCGGTATAATTTGTCTTTACTACAACACTTGTATCTATCATTGGCCCACTGCCTGGCTGAATAATTTGCACATAAGTTCCTAATGCAGCTTTTGTAACATTGGTTATGTTATTCTTAGCAAAATAGGCCTGCAATTCTTTATCTTCTTTTGCCATGATTGCAATGTTTTTGATCGAATCATTTCTAAGCGTAATTGCCATTTCAGCTTTGCTAGCACTATCCGCTTGCTGAGGTGTTTTAAAAATATTGAGCAATTTAACAGTAGTGACAAAATAATTGCCCTTCTTAAAGGAAGGAGGCATACGATCAGGATATTGTGCAAACATAGAATCTGTCAATTGTCTTAGAACCAAGCTGTCTCCTTTTTTTAGTTGAGAAAGGATCTTAAAAAATGCTGGCGGTATCGACATTGAATCAAATGGCTGAATAATAGGGCCGCTGGTTGACCTAGTGTCATTTAGCAATGAATCTACTTTGCCATTGTTGTAACTCTGACGCAATTGCATTTGCATGAATTCACCCGACTTAATGGTTGCACCTGTTCCTTCCGAAACAATCTTGTACTCTAAACCCATTTCGCCTTTTTTGAAATTTTGTTTACAAGCAGAAAATAATATAACTGCTAATACTAAAACAGAAGAGATTTTACGCATGTTGATATATTTAAAATTGATAAGTACTTAGTTGATCTTTGTTTTCTGCAATTGCTTTTTTAAACTTAGCAACCACGCCTTCTAAGGATTCTTTGCTTTGTCCACCTGCTGCATTAAAATGTCCACCACCCTCAAAATATTTCCTTGCAAAAGTATTCACATCAAAACTACCTTTACTTCTAAAAGAACACTTTCTTTCTTCTCCACGATCTATAACAATGGCGGCTAATTTAATCCCTTCAATGCTGAGAGGATAATTTACAAGACCTTCTGTGTCGCCCGTTTTGATATCGTATTTTATAAGATCTTCTTTAGGGATAGCAATCAATGCAGCATTATACTCATAAAACATTTCCATTCTATTTTGCAATACATTTCCAATAAAACGCAAACGATTCTCAGAAAAATTATCATACAATGCTTCGTGAATAACATTGTGCTTTAATCCACGAGCCAATAAATCTCCCACCAAATGATGAACAGAAGAAGAAGTAGAAGGAAATCTAAAAGAGCCTGTATCTGTCATTACACCCGCATATAGGCATTGTGCAATATCATCATTAATTTTTTCTCCTTGTCCAGATGAAATGATAAAATCATATACCATTTCTGCTGTAGAACTTTTGGAAGTATCACTGCATCCAAATTGAAAAACTTCTGTTTGAGGTTCTTGATGATGATCAATTAAAATTTTAGCGCCTTTGGCATTTAATAATGAATCTTCCATTCTTTTAGTACGAGCCATCGTATTAAAGTCTAAACAAAAAATCCAATCAGCATTTTCAATCAATGAATTTGATTTAACAGTATCTCTTTCAAAATCAAGTACCGTTTTACATCCTGGCATCCAATTTAAAAAAGAAGCCCAATTGGTAGGTGAAATGACTGTTACCTCATGGCCAAATTGTATGAGAAAATGATAGAGCCCGAGTGTAGATCCCATTGCATCACCATCTGGTTTTTGATGCATGGTTATCACAATCTTTTTAGGACTGGAAATTTGAGGAAATATGGTACTTATTGACTCCATAAAGGCGCCGCAAAAGTAAGTTTAATTGGCGAATAAGCAAATTAAGTAGTGTTAAAACCTAATTGCGTCTTATATTTGCGGCCAAAATATACAACATGACGAATAGAACTTTTACAATGATTAAGCCTGATGCTACAGAAAAAGGCTACACAGGAGGGATTTTACAAATGATTAATAAAGCGGGCTTTAGAATCGTTGCAATGAAAATGACCCACTTGAGTAAAGAAAAAGCAGGAGAATTTTATGCAGTACACAAAGAGCGCCCCTTTTATGGCGAACTAGTTGAATTCATGAGTCGCGGCCCTATTACTGCCGCCATCCTTGAAAAAGAAAATGCAGTAGAAGATTTTCGCAAACTGATCGGTGCAACCAATCCAGCCAATGCTGAAGAAGGAACTATCCGTAAAGCATATGCTAGCTCTATTGGAGAAAATGCCGTTCATGGAAGTGATAGCAATGAAAATTCAGCTATAGAAGGCGATTTCTTTTTTAGCAAGTTGGAACAATTTTAAGACACGCTACACGTCTATATATTAAACTCCCCTTTTTAAGGCGGAGTTTTTTTCATTAAAGACCTTACTTGTTTAACTTACATTCGAATGATGAGAGTAACAATAACCATTATAAGATACAATCCTTGGCTCATTCCATTTGCTTTTATTGCTATGGCCATTTTTCGTTTGCCCTTGTACCTCAATAAAAAAATTCAATTCTATAAACTAATGGGTTGTGGTAAAAATGGAACATTTGATAAAATTCCAGACTTACAACAATGGGCAATTTTAGCAACGCATCCCTTTGAAAAAAATAGCCTCCCCGATCCTACTACAGATAATTATATACTTGGAAAATTCATTAATGGTTGGTTTCGTTTTTTTAATTGCGAAACATTTACCGTTTTTCTAGAACCTATTGAAGGACATGGATTGTGGGATAAGAAAAAAGTGTTTGGTGAATTATTGGATAAAAAAGTACATGAAGGGCCAATCGCTACTTTAACAAGAGCTACCATTAGATTGTCTAAAATGTCCTATTTCTGGAAACACGTAGCTCCTGTAGCCGAAAAAATGCATACTGCTAAGGGCTATATCACCTCTGTTGGAATTGGAGAAATACCCTGGATTAAACAAGCTACATTCAGTATTTGGCAAAGCAAAGAAGACATGAAAGCCTTTGCGTATGGTATGAAAGAGCACGCAGAAGTGGTTAAAATGACTAGAGCTCAGCGTTGGTATAGCGAAGACCTATTTGTTCGCTTTGCTATAAAGGGAAGTATGGGCACAATTAGGGGAAACAACCCTTTAAAAGGAATAGTGTAAATTTGTAAATTATTAAAGATTTATGCCAAATGGGGAATCCAATTGTTTTACTGATTCCAATAAATACAACAAATGAAAAATATTAAAATAATAGAAGTGCCTTCAGAAATTGGCGCAGGAACAAGAGGAGCAAGTCTTGGCGTGGAAGCTATTAAAATAGCTGGACTTGATTTTATGAGCAATTTTTTTGTTCATTTCCCTTCAGAAAAAATAGAAACAGAAAATAATATTTTATTTGAACCAATTCAAACACCCTATGCAAAGCGCATTCAAGGTGTTGCTTCTATGTATGAGCGCATTAGTAAAGCGGTATGTGATAGCATGAAGAATAATTTCTTCCCTGTTATTTTAAGTGGCGATCATAGCAATGCAGGCGGCACAATAACCGGCATTAAAATGGCCAAGCCTAAAAGCAAATTAGGCGTCATCTGGATTGATGCACATGCTGATTTACATACTCCTTACACAACACCGTCTGGAAATCTTCATGGAATGCCACTCGCAACAGCTATTGCAGAAGACAATATAGAAAGTAAGGTTCATGATTTAGATGAGAAAACAGTGAAGCTTTGGAATCAACTTAAAACCATAGGAAAGATTAAACAAAAAGTATTACCAGAAGATATTGTATTTATTTCTTTACGAGATTTCGAAAAAGAAGAAAAACATCTTATTGAGAAATACGACATGAAAGTAATTACTACAGGAGAAGTTAGAAGAAATGGCGCAGAGAATGTATGTAGAAAAGTATTGCGTTATTTAAGCGATTGCACAGATATCTATATAAGTTTTGATGTGGATAGTTTGGATTCTTCTATTTCAAAAGGAACGGGAACGCCCGTAAGCAATGGGTTAAAAGAAAGAGAAGCAGAAGACTTAATCAGTAAGTTTATGCAAAACAGAAAAGTATGCTGTTTCGAAATAACAGAAGTAAATCCTACATTGGACAAAGAAAATATGATGGCAGAAATTGCATTTAATATTCTACAAAGGAGTGTGAATATTTTAATGATGAATTAAAATAAAAAAAACAGAGCCAACACTGTAAGCTGACCCTGTTGTCCTACCATTCAACCAAAAAACGCCTCTTTATAATGAGGTTATATCTTTTTTCCTTCTAAGTGATTCAAGTGATGAATCCAAATTTATAGCCTTGTCGCACATTTGTTGCCCTTTGTCTCTTTGTCCTTTTTTCATAAAACACAATCCTGCTTGATACAATGCTTTACCATCTGTAGCATCTAATTCTAACATTTTTTGACAATACACCAACGATTTATCATATTGATGTTGTTGGTATAACACTTCCGCCAACTCTCTTAATAATTCTTTATTTCCTGGCTTTCTAAGCCATATTTCCATGATGAGCTTTTCTCCTTGCTCATATTCTCCACTGTATAAACAAGCAAAGCCAAGATTTTCATTAAAATCATTAGATCTTGTATAGCCATGATTGGCTGCATCAATGAATGAATTCATTGCACCAGAATAATCATTCATATTGTACAACAAAATCCCTTGCTCATACATCCACACTGGCTTAGCCTCTTTAAAATGTACTGCTAAATCATAACAAGGAATCGCCTTATTGTATTCTTCCATGTCTACGTAAGTACGAGCGAGCGTATATACTACTTCAGCATCAGACTTATTAATTGAGATTGCTTTCTTAAGTGCAATTTCTGCTTGAGGATAATCTTCTAGTTGATAATAACTGATTCCACTAATTTTATATACATCCTTACAATCATCACATTTTTTTGCAAAGTCTAATGCTTTTGCATATTGTTTATAGTTAAAATAAATATTCATTAATTCATTTACAACTATTTTATCATTTGGATTGATTTGATATACTTTTAAAAAAAGCACTCTTGCCTGATCTATTTTTCTCATTTCTTTATAGACAAATGCATTCTCTAACAATACATCGGTATTGCTTGCATCGAAAGAAATCGACTTGTCAAAATATTGAGAAGCTGTTAAAAAACGTTTTGCATTTTTTTCTACCATCCCTTTTTGAAAATAAAACTGAGCACTATCCAAATTCTGTGCGCAAAGAGCATTGAATGCAAATGCAGATAAAATGAGAAGGAGCGTTTTCATAAAGGATGGAGTTAAATATTGATGATCACTATCGGCGTATCATTATACTTAACGATGAAATACCTATATTTATTTCATTTAATTTGTTTTTTTTAACTTGAGAAAATATAGCTAAGTTTTTACTCATGTAACCCCCTACTCAACAATAAGTTACATAACTAGTATTGTAGAATTATTTCTCTATGAATTGCTATTATCTGACAATGCGAAAAATTATTACCTTCCACAACTACATTTCACATTGATTCAGCTTCTGTAATATCTTACTAAAATCAATACTAATAACTTTATTTGATGCCATTGTAATAATTTTGTGGCCGTCTGTATAAAACATATTAAACAATCCGGCGAGATTCGTTGTTTTGCTGTTATAAACGATCAATGTACATCTATCCATTAAAGGTCATTTCAATTTATCAAACAATGTTCAATAAAAAATTCATACAACTTTTATCCTTACTACTACTTTGGAGCCAGATAGGATTCTCTCAAAATGCAGAAATAAAGGGTGTTTTAAGTGACACTTCCTCTAATATACGCGTCAATAATGCAGTTGTTTTATTGCTTACGGCCAAAGACTCCATTTTACAATCTTTTACAAGATCAAATTCTGATGGATCTTTTAGTTTGAAAAACATTCCTCAAGGGAAAGCTATCTTAATGGTCATGCATCCAGGATACGGCGATTATGTTGACGACATCAATATCACCAACAATACAATTGGTGCATTTCCTATTTCACTTACATCCAAAAGCAGTCTGCTTGAAGCGGTTATTATAAAAACAGGCGGGGCCATTAGAATCAAAGGAGATACAACCATCTATACTGCAGATAGCTTTAAAGTAAGTGCCAATGCGAATGTAGAGGAATTACTAAAAAAGTTACCCGGCATTCAGGTTGACAAAAATGGCACCATTAAAGCGATGGGTGAAACCGTTGAAAAGATACTTGTGGATGGAGATGAATTTTTCGGAGACGATCCTGGTATGGCTGTTAAAAATCTTCGAGCTGATGCAGTTAAAGAAGTGCAGGTTTTTGATAAGAAAAGTGAGCAAGCAGCTTTTACAGGAATTGACGATGGCAATACAAAGAAAACCATTAACCTTAAGCTTAAAGAAGATAAAAAGAAGGGATACTTTGGGAAAGCAAGTGCAGCTGGAGGAATTAGTAAAGACATTACGAATAGGTTCAATAATAATTTAATGATTGGCTCTTTTAAAGGCAAACGAAAATTATCTGCCTTTATCCTTAACGGCAATACTGGTCAGGATGGATTGAGCTGGCAAGACAGCGAAAAATATGGCGCCAACGATGGCAATAGCTTTGAAATGATGGACGAAGATGGAATCTTCGCAACAAGTATACAAAAGGGAAATGCAGATGAAGAAATTAATGTAAATACAGAAAATGGATTTATCAGGAACATTAATGCAGGCTTACAATACAGCAATAAGTGGAACGATAAAACCGGAATCAATTTTTCCCCAAAATACAATCTCCAAGATTATTCCAATGAAAAGAAAACGTATACAAAAACTCAACTGGGAGATTCCACTATAAATGCCAATAGCACTACCCTCACAAATGTTAATCGATATAATATAAAAAATACTTTTATATACGATTTAAAACTAGACACTAGTAACAGTCTTAAATTAACCATTAGAGAAAACTATTATAATACAAAAAGCAATGAAGAGATTGTTTCAGAATCAACAGGAGATAATTCAAATTTAAAAAATAGCAGTTCACGCAATGCTAATATCACCTCAGAAAAAAATGCCTTTACGGGAAATATGATTTTTAAACACCGATTCAAAAAATCGAGACGAACCCTTTCTATTAATACCGACTGGAGTATCCTAAATACAGATGCCGATAATTTTTTAACTTCTTCCAACAACATATATGAATACGCTACTCCATTAGTAGTATTAGTAGATCAACTTACTTCTACTTCCAAACAATCCAACAACATATCATCTAAAATACTTTATACAGAGCCCCTAAGCTCAAGATGGTCAATGGAAATAGCTTACGAGCTAACATACAATGCGGGGATAAACAATCAACGAACTTATATAAAATCATTGAGCAATCAATACGACGATGCCGTAGATTCACTTACAAATGATTTTAAACAAAATATTTTGATTCATACCCCCTCTACCAGATTTAATTACACTTACAAAAAATACAAATTCAATATTGGAACGGGGGTAGGTATTACCCAATACGATTTATTAGACCGAACCATTTCTAAAGATTACAAAAGAGCATACACCAATCTGTTTCCCTCTGCTTCTTTTGTTTACAGCTACAAAAGCAACCATGCTTTAAGAGTAAAATACAATGGATACAACACACAACCCACCATCAATCAATTACAGCCATTACAAAACAACACAAATATCTTTGATCAATATATTGGAAATCCAGATTTAAAGCCATCATTCGCCAACAACATCAATATCACTCACAACGGGTACAATTTCTTAAAAGATCAGTGGCACTACCAATCCGTTAATGTGACCTTTACTGAAAATGCAATCACCAATAATCGCATCATCAATCCTACAACCGGAAGCACTGTATCGCAACCCATCAATACCAATGGAAATACAAGCATAGCCATTTGGTCGGGATTTGGGTTTAAGATGAAGAAAAGCGACATAAGAGCAAATATCACTGGCTTTGGAAATGTTTTTAAACAAGCAGATGTAATTAATAGCTTTTCAAGTTATTCAAATAGCGCGAATACAGGATTAACCATCGACCTCAATAAATCTAAAGCAGATAAATACGATATTTCAATCAACAATACCCTTAGTTACATCTACAATAAAAACTCTCAGTCATCTATCGTTAACCAATTCAAAAGCAATCAACTTAGTTTATCTGCAACAGTGTATTATAAAAAATCTTGGTCAATTATTACCGATTATCAATTTTACTCAAGAGAGAAACTACAAAATGAACAGGCTAATGTAAACAGTCAAATTTGGAATCTTCAACTTCAAAAGACATTCAAAAGCAACGAATTTACTTTATTTGCAAAGGCTAGAGATCTTCTCAATCAAAACATAGGCATTGATAGGAATTTTTATGGAAATGTATTTACAGAAGAAAGAAACCAACGATTGAAAAGATATTTTATGATTGGCTTTTCATGGGATTTTAAAAACAAGAACACAAGCAATAAAAAATAATACTGATTTCAACACTTCATTTTATGAAAAAACTTTTTATACTATCTATTTTAATACAATTGTCACAATATTCAATTGCGCAACAATTTATCAGCAAGGGAATGATTGAATATGAAGTAAAGACGAATGTAAAAAAAACCATGTCAGGCAGTTCTTGGGGCGAAATGATGAAAGACAAACTCCCCAATTATAAGACCGCTTATTATACTTATACTTTTTCCAATAATAAAAGCTTGTACAAATTTGATCATTGGGAAAACAAAGACTTGCTACCTGAATTTTTCAGACAAAGCGATGAAAAGTCGGTTTGGTATGTAGACTTCGGCAATGCTCACTATAATATGCAAAAAGATGTTTTTGGAAGTGCTTTCAATGTATCTGATTCATTAGGAAAAATCAAATGGAAACTAAGCAATGAAAATAAAATAATCGCAGGATTCAATTGCAGAAAAGCAACAGGAATCATATTGGACAGTATTTACGTGTTTGCTTTTTATACTGATGAAATTACTATTCCTGGAGGGCCTTGTACCATTAACGGATTGCCTGGAACCATTTTGGGTATGACGATTCCAAGAATGTACACTTCATGGATGGCAACAAAAATTATAAAAAACGAAAACCAACCAGACATCATAGAGCCTAGCTCCACTAAAAATGTATTCACCACAAACAAAGCGTATACTACTATCATAGAAAAAACAAAAGGATGGATGACTGATAGTGATGCTGATTCTAGAAAATGGCTAGACCAATTGATATGGAATGTTTTATTATAATCAAATAAACCTATTTAATTACCTAAGTTCAAAGTCATCATTCATCATAGTTTCCTATTTATATCTACTACATAATTGAATAACAATCATTACGCAGCTATTCAATATCCATGCATCTCACTTTTGTCAGCGGATTGCAATCATCACTCAGATTTATGGGCTTCATCCTAATTGAATTGCATTAATAAAAACAATTATCTTCCCCAAAGCAACATATTACTGAAAAGTTATTTTTATCAAATTGAAAAAGAATGGTATTTTCAAGACCTAAACTTAACAATATGTCTCAAACCACTGGAAAATCTACCTATCAAACTATACCCACCAATTATGGTGCATTGGGCACGCTTGTAACCGTATTCTTTTTCTGGGGATTCATAGCAGCTGGCAACAGCATCTTTATTCCATTTTGTAAGCACTACTTCAACCTTGATCAATTTCAAAGTCAGCTAATTGATTTTGCCTTTTACACAGCATATTATATAGGCGCTTTGGCATTATTCGCTTATGGTTCTTTTGGAGGAAAAGATTTAGTAGGTAAATGGGGTTATAAAAACAGCATCGTGTATGGTTTATTGTTTTCAGCATTAGGCGCTGCCGCAATGATTATAGCGGTGAATGCAAACACCTTCGCAGGAATGCTGGTAGGATTATTTATTGTAGCATTGGGCTTTTCCCTTCAACAAACCGCCGCACAACCCTTTGCTATTTCTTTAGGAGACCCTTCCAATGCTACCAGTAGAGTTAATTTAGGAGGAGGCATCAATTCCTTTGGTACCACCATTGGGCCAATAGTAGTTGCCTTGGCTTTATTTGGAACCACTGCTGCCGTTACTGATCAGCAAATTGCTGCATTGAGCTTAAGTAAAGTGGTAGTTTTATATTCATGTGTAGGAGGATTGTTTCTCGCGGCCGCCGCATTGTTTTATTTTTCTAAAAAAGTACCCTCAGGTATTATGGAGGAAAGTACAGAAAAAGCAAACAAAGCATTGTATACTCTTTTAATGATGACAGGATTATTAATAGTAATGTTTGCGCCTGTTTTTAATAGTTATAAAGTTGACCTTACTAATGCAAGTGAGGAAACCATTCATGCTATGAATGCCTATCGCTTAAAATGGTTGTTAGGCGCCTTGGCCATTGTAGTTGGAGGATTGTTGTATTCAAACCTAAGTGCCTCTAAGAAATCAGAAGGATGGGGAGCTATGAAATATCCTCAATTGGTGTTGGGAATGCTGGCCATATTCGTGTACGTGGGTGTGGAAGTTGCTATTGGAAGCAATTTGGGAGAATTATTAAAACTTAAATCTTTTGGAGGCAAACAAGCTTCTGAAGCGACTCCTTATATAGCTATGTATTGGGGAAGCTTAATGATTGGTCGCTGGGCTGGCGCGGTGTCGGCATTCAAGTTATCCAAAGAATCAAAATTATTATTACAAATCATTGTTCCGTTGATTGCATTCGGAATTATTCTTGGAGTAAATACGATTGCTGCATACGACATGAAACCTTTGTATTATTATTTGGTTTGTGTTGTAATACAAATAGCTGCATTTTATTTAAGTAATGACAAACCTGCTAGAACGCTGATGATTTTTGGATTATTAGGTGTGGTAGCCATGATTGTAGGTACTCAAACAACCGGAACCATTGGCACCTATGCTTTTTTAAGTGGTGGATTGTGCTGTTCAATTATGTGGCCATGCATTTTTAGTTTGTCTATTGCCGGACTGGGAAAATATACTACACAAGGCTCTGCATTTTTAATTATGATGATATTGGGTGGAGGCATCATACCTCCCATTCAAGGAAAATTGGCTGATGTAATAGGTATTCAACAATCATATTGGATCCCTGTTGTTTGCTTTGCTTACTTAGCATTCTTTGCTATTGCAGTGAAAGGAATTTTAAAGAAACAAGGTATTAATTATGAAGTGGCTTCTTCAGGAAGTGGTCATTAATCAAATATATTAGACACTAATTTATAATTGATGGAATCGAAATATGCAATTGGCATTGACGTAGGCGGAACCACTACAAAATTTGGGATAGTAAACAACAAAGGGGAAATTATTGAACAAGATAGAATTCCCAGCAATGATTGTGAATTTGTTGAAGATTTTATAGAATTGTTATATGCCCGATTGATGCCCATGGTAGACAAAATTGGAGGCATCAAAAATATTGTAGGTATTGGAATGGGTGCTCCTAATGGAAATGTTTATACGGGTACTATTGAATATGCCCCCAATCTAAAATGGAAAGGCATCATTCCCATTGCAGATTTAATTACAAAGAAATTTGGCGTAGCAACCAAACTTACCAATGACGCCAATGCGGCAGCCATGGGTGAAATGATGTATGGGTGCACTAAAAACATGAAGCATTTTATTACCATCACTTTAGGAACTGGTGTAGGAAGTGGCATTGTAATAGATGGAAAAATTGTAGTAGGTCATGATGGATTTGCAGGTGAATTAGGACATACCATTATCAGACCCGGTGGAAGAATGCATAAAAATACCGGCATGAGAGGTAGCTTAGAATCATATGCTTCTGCTACTGGAGTGAGAGAAACTGCTATAGAGTTAATTACAGCTCATCCTGATCGTGCAAGTTTATTAAGAGACTTTAGTATCAATGAAATCACCAGTGAAACAGTTCATCAGTGCGCCTTACAAGGAGATCCCATTGCAAATGAAATTTTTGAATTCACAGGACAGATTTTAGGGGAATCATTGGCGAATTTTGTAATGTTTTCTTCTCCAGAAGCGATCGTATTGTTTGGGGGATTAACCAAAGCCGGCAACCTGCTATTGAATCCTACGAGAAAACATATGGAAGAAAACCTACTTCCCCTATTTAAAAATAAAGTGAAGCTAATTTTTAGCGAGTTGAAAGAATCAGATGCAGCGATTTTAGGTGCGAGTGCATTGGTTTGGGATTAATTTTTTGAATTTCTCTTGGGTCATTTCAGATATTTTGATTAATTCAGAGAAATAAAATCTTTCCCTTGATAGGAAGAATAATAAAAAAATGATAATTGACAACTAACTGCTCGTGTTCAACATGACGAATTTCTAGTCTTCAATATTGTTATTTATTTTCTTATTCGTCTGAATACCTATCCCTACTGCCAACAACAATACAATGCCCCCATCAATAGGGCATTCAGCAAAGGGATCAGTTAAATCACAAGGGTCACCAATTTGGGCTGAAGTTATTAATGGCGTATACATCAGTGCAGATATTATTAAAAAAGAACAAATAGAAAAAGATATACGTTTCATTTTGAAATTGTATTTTTTATTTTTTTGAAAATTTACTTAATAGTAATTTGCATCACTTTCGTTACACCAGTGTCGCTGATTAATTGCAAACGATACACACCCGATGCACGGTCTTTGTTTAACTCTATAGAATTCGTTTGGTTGCCAGATGACAACGTCCACTTGTTTTTATAGATTACTTGACTGAGTGAATTGATCAACTGCACATTGTAATTACCTGCTTTCTGATTGGTAAATACAACCTGTACTATATTGCTTTCTATCGGATTTGGATATACGCTGATGTTTCCTCGGGTATTTACTGCAGCAACTTTTACAATGG
>CANFJP010000030.1 GCA_947447485.1 Chitinophagaceae bacterium | reverse complement strand
AGTCACTCATATTTTTTGATATAATCGATTAGTATTTGTGTGCATTCAGCTTTACTCAGCAAGGAAGTGTTCAAACGTATTTCCGGATTCATGGGCGCTTCGTAAGGAGCAGTAATGCCTGTAAAATCTTCAATTTTTCCGGCAAGCGCTTGCTGGTATAAACCCTTGGGGTCTCTTTGGATGCAAGTTTCAAGATCTGTTGACACATACACTTCACAAAACTGTTTGCACATTTTTCTGATCTCATCCCGCACTTCCCGATAAGGAGCAATCAATGCCACGATTACCAGATGACCTTCTGCTTCCAGTGCTGCAGCGAGTCGGCCAATGATATAATTGTATGATTTTCTGGCCATCTCATCAAAGCCCTGTGCTTGCAAGACGTTACGCATGATATCTCCATCCAATACAACGGGATTAATTTTATCTAGACGCAACTCACTGGCAAGGTTATTCGCAATCGTTGTTTTGCCTGCGCTGCTAAGACCCGTAAGCCATATTACCATCGGTTTCATGACAATAAAATTATAGTGGCATTAAGAGATATTGCTGCAGAAAATGCTGGTATATTCATATGTAAAAATCTTGCATTTATGGTCCGAAGTTACTGAAGAAACAATATCAGATTAACAAGTATTATTTCATTTTAATAGTTCTCTTTATTTTTCTTCCTTTCAATCTTGAGCAAAAATGGAAGGATCAACCTACTTGGCAGAAGCTTATTTTAATATCTTATCTAGCTTTCATTTTTGTACTGATTGCTCTTGGGATATCTACCAAAATATAATTGCGTAATTTAGTAATATGCTACCATCTATTAAGTTGCCTTTGCTTTTAATCCTAATTACATTTTTTTCCTTCGGTTGCGGAGGCAACGAAAAAAAATATTCACCTATTGCTTTGGTAGATTCTGCTGAAGTTGTAACAAATACTGTAACAGATGCCAATGAAGATATCCTTGGTATGTATCATGGAGTGCAACCAGCGTATAATTTAAAAAATCAGTATGGCGACGATATGGAAATAAATGGAAACAAGGTGCCTGTTTCGTCCATCGATTATAAATTTATTATCAAAGAAAACGGAGCGGTTACGTTGCAGCAGACAAGTATCGCTGATCAAACGCGTGTTTATTATGATGGAACATTTAAAGTATTGGACAAAATAGGCAATACCGTAAAAATAGAATGCTCCTTGAATGATGGGAATGGATCTAGCCCAACCTACATATTAATTTTTGACAAATCGGATAATACTGCTCGTTGTATAGGGAACAAAGAACCCACTTTTACGCTCGAAAAACAGCTAACAGAAACGGATGAAGCTGCCGGCACTACTATAGAAGAAAGCAATACATCAACCCAAGAGTCCGAAGCCTCTCATAATATCAACGGTACTTATACTTATAAGGACGATTCTGCCGAACTGGAAATTACTGTTCGCGAAAATACCTGGACAGGCAAAACTAGAATTATTACGGGGATGGGAGATGAATATGATAAAGTTGAATACGAAAGCGGAGTAGTAAAAGGCAATGAATTATTTGAAAGCTCAGGATATGTAAAAATTGGATATATCAGCGGCAACTCACTTACCACTACTATTGGAGGCAGTCAGGTAACCCTCAGAAAATAATTTAGGAGAATTTAATAACCAATAAAAAAAGGACGAAAGTTGAATAAACAATTTCCGTCCTTTATAATAAAAGTGTAATAACTTTTAAGCTACAATCTAAGCTTCTCAAAAAAATACTCTTCTGATACTTCTTTTACTTCACCTGGTGGTAGATTTTCTAAATCAATATCTTCAATAGCAATCCGAATCAATCGCAAACATTTGTGTTTAACGGCGGCCATCATTTTTCTTACTTGGTGAAATTTTCCCTCCGTCAAAGTGATGGTCAGCCATGAGTTTTGTACATTTTCATGTAAGTCTTTTCTAGCCTCCTGAATATAAGCGGGCTTCTCAACTGATTTTACTATGCAAGGAGTAGTCATGTATTTTGTTCCTTGTGGTGCACTGATGGCAATGCCATTAGCGAGCGTAGCAATGGTTTCTTCACTAATTATATTGATTACCTGAACTAAGTAAGTGCGTGTATGGGGTTGCTTTCCATGAAACAACAAATTGGTGACTTTGCTATTGGTAGTAATCAACAGCAATCCCTCCGATTGTTTATCCAACCTTCCAATTGCATGTGATCCTTCAGGAAATTCGAAATCAAGTGAACCGAGCAATGGTACTTCGTGCGAGCTTACAAATTGCGACACCATATTAATGGGCTTGTGTACAAGAAAATACCGGTGTAGCTGCATACCGGCAAATTACTTAATATTGTATATGCAACAAGCTTCAAATGATCCATTGCATGGAAAAACATTGGAATTTATACTCACAGAGCTGGTAGCTCATTTTGGATGGGAGTTATTGGGACAACATATTCGCATTAATTGTTTCAACAGCAATCCCAGTATTCAATCTAGTTTGAAGTTTCTTAGAAAGACACCCTGGGCAAGAAAAAAGGTAGAGGATTTATATACCAGCATACTAGCGTAACAACAAATTTTTTTCTGATTGATGTATTATTAACAATCTTTATATAAATTCAAATAAATTAATTTACTTTATTCTCTAACAATTTAAAAAACATAATATGAATCCTACAATTAAAAAAGTTATTTATTGGGTATTAACAGGAATGGTTGCTTTTGTTTTTTTAGGAAGCGCCTATGGTAAAATATCTGGAAGCATTGGAAATGGATTTGGTATTGATGCCGCCACTTTCAAAATGCTTGGATGGATTGAATTGGGTTCTCTAATATTATTCATTATCCCGCGTACCGGTGTGTTGGGCGCATTATTATTGGTAGCGTATTTGGGCGGAGCCATTGCTACTCATATTGAGCATGCTTCACCAATTATGACACCTATTATTATTTCTGTATTTGTTTGGGTGGTAGCACTCATTCGTTTCCCAGAATTAACACAAAGAATACTTGGGAAAAACAATGGCTAAATCGTAGTTAATATTTTTATTACTATAATCAACTACCTGCATTTTTGTAGGTAGTTTTTTTATGTAGATGTTTTACTCATGATTGAGCAAATCTGCCAATGTTTTCTTTTCTAAAATTAGCAATGTTGCATCTCGAGTGATTGCCATGATTTTGTTTAATCCGCAATTTTTTTCATCGCAGTCTTTACACTTTTTGTAAAAATTAAGACTTACGCAAGGCAACAATGCAATAGGGCCTTCTATTTCGCGCAGTACACTAGCAATGGTTATTTTATGAGGAGCTTTGCTTAAAAAATATCCACCACCTTTACCCTTTTTACTTTCTAGCATTCCTGCTTTTTTTAAGTGTAAAAGGATGTTTTCTAAAAACTTAATTGGAATCTTTTTTATTTTGGCTATACTAGCAATTAACACAGGCCCCTCTTGATGGTGTGCAGCCAAATAGCTGAGTGCCTTAAGTGCGTATTGTGTTTTTTTAGAAAGCATTTATAATGGAAAGATAATTGAAATATTTTTTTTGATAAAATCTATCAAATAATAGTCTACTTATTTGGTAGAGTGTTAAAATTCATTATTTTTGCTAAAATTAATTTTTATGAGTTTACGCTTAGGTGATATCGCTCCTAATTTTCAGGTCAACACTACTGCAGGTCAGCTTGATTTCTATGAATACCTAGGTGATAGCTGGGGTGTATTGTTCTCGCATCCTGCAGATTTTACGCCTGTTTGTACTACTGAATTAGGAAAGACGGCACTTCTGCAAGAAGAGTTTAGTAAAAGAAATGTAAAAGTGCTTGCTGTAAGCGTAGATTCCATTGATAAACACCATGAGTGGGTAAAGGATATTAATGAAACGCAACAAGTAACGGTGGCTTTTCCTATTATCGCAGATGACAATAAAGTGGTGGCGGGTTTGTATGATATGATTCATCCCAATGCATCTGAAACATTTACGGTTCGCTCTTTGTTTGTAATAGGTCCCGATAAAAAAGTTAAATTAATCATTACCTATCCGGCTTCCACCGGCCGAAATTTTTACGAAGTACTTCGTGTCATTGATTCCTTGCAATTAACAGCCAATTATAGCGTGGCTACACCTGCCGATTGGAAAGTGGGCGAAGATGTAATCGTAGTGCCTGCTATTTCTACCGCAGATGCCATTAAAAAATTCCCCAAAGGAGTAAAAGAAATTAAGCCGTATTTGCGTTATACGCCACAGCCGAATAAGGACTGATTGTCTGATTCGAGTTGAATTTAAATGCAAAGCACATCATCTTGCTTATGTTCGCGTCTGCCTATGTTCGTGTCTGCCTATGTTTGTGTCCCACGAACATTTATTATATCTTAATTTTCAATACGTCTTTGATATTCGTAGTATAACAGTGCGATAATTTTTCTTGTTTTAATTTCCATTTCTTTTTAAATCCCTGCACTGCATATTTTACAGTGTCTTTCCCAAATTTCATATTCACCTTGTCTAATACTTGCATGGCTTTTTTACTTTTCTCTCTATCTACGGTATCAAACAATCCGTATTGAATTTGATTTTCAGAAGTAATGTCTATCACTAGCACGCCTGCTTTTTTAAAATTATACCCTGGCTTAAAAATAATTTCCAATCCTTTCAATGCTGCTTTAATAATTTCAGCCGAATCATTTGTAGGAACTTCCAGAGAAACAATTACTGATTTAAAATATTGTACGTCCTGCATTCTGTGACGGTTGGTATGAATGAATACATGTACGCTACTGGTACAGCTTTTTTGTTTGCGCAATTTAACCGCACAGCTATTGGCATAATTGGCTATTGGCTCTTGTAGTTCATTTTTATCAGAGATTAATTTTCCAAACGACCTCGCTGTTTGAATGCATTTTTTGGGTGCAGGCATTGTGTCGTTTTCAATACAGGGCATTCCTCTTAGTTCTTTGAGCATTCTCAATCCTACCACGGTCAAATTTTTTCTTACCCAATCATCGTTGAGTTGTATAAATGCCGCCGCAGTGAAAATCTTTTGTTCATTCAGTTTATTGGTATACTGTCTACCGCAACCCCATATGTCTTCTACTTTTGTGTACGCCAATATTTTTTCTACTTGCCAATTTTCCTGTGCCAAATAAACGCCCGTTTGTTTCCTTTCTTTTTTAGCATATCTATTGGCCATTTTAGCCAGCGTTTTTGTACTGGCAATGCCTATGCTGATGGGAATGCCTACCTCATTTGTAACAAGCTCTTTTATTTTCATTCCCCATTCAAACAAGTCGTGATGTTTCATTCCCGATAAATTGATAAATGCTTCATCTATAGAATAAACTTCTATCGCCGGACTGTTTTCTTTAAGCACATTCATTACTCTATTGCTTAAACTTCCATATAAAATATAATTCGATGAAAATACTGCCACATTATTTTTAACAACACAGTCTTCAATCATGAATGCGGGTGCGCCCATTTTTATTCCAAGATCTTTTGCTTCGTTGCTTCTTGCTATTACACAGCCATCGTTATTGCTTAATACAACAATGGGCTTTCCATTTAAGGAGGGGTTAAAAAGTCGTTCACAGGAAGCATAGAAATTATTACAATCCACTAGTGCAATCATGATTACACATCTAAGGCTTTAATAATGATATGTATAACGGTTCCCCAAATACTAAAATTCATATCTTCCGTAATAGGGATGGGCTGATATTTTGGATTTGGACTGTCGGGCATTAGTCGGATGCCAGAACTATTTTTTACAAATCGTTTGATGGTAAATTCATTGTCTATTACCGCCACCACAATGCGATTATTGGTGGGCTTGATGCTTCTGTCAACTACCAATAATGTATTAGGAGGTATATGAGCATTCACCATTGAATCTCCCACCGCTCTTACGATATACGTGGAATGCGGTCGCGGAATTAAGTGCTTGTTCAAGTCGATTTCTTCTTCTACAAAATCAGCTGCCGGAGACGGAAAGCCCGCCGGTGCTGTGATTCCGTAGCTTGCCAGAATGGGAGAGTGGCACACTCCATATACAGTAATCTTTGGTTCCGCTAGTAACATAATGCTAAATTATTTAGCAAAATACAACAAAAGATTGACGTAACTATAATAATTTTCAAAGAATCGGGATCTGCCCGCTAATCTATTGGAATCGAAGCTTTAAGGATGACGAACAAGTAATTTTTGAGTAATGCTTTGCTCCTGGTCGGTAATTTTTAATACATATGTTCCATTGGGGAGCTGTTTGGTATCTATCTGTGTGATTGAATTAATTAAATTCTTTGTACAAATTTTTCTACCAATGGCATCATACAATACAGCAGTGGTATTTTTATTAATAACATTCGCCGCATGGATGATAAAATAATTATTGGAAGGTGTAGGATAAATAGAATAATTATTTCCTTGCGTAGCATTGTGCAGCAGTACAATTTTACTGTAGATAAATGAATGATCGATATCTATCTGTTTGATTCGATAATATAAATTTCCTAGCGGAATAGACAGGTGTGTAAAATCATAAATACCTTTATTGTTATCGGTGATGTTAATACTACCAATTGTATTCCAGCTTCTTCCATTTGAACTAAATTCTATTTCAAAACTTTTTGCATTGATCATTGGTGTGGCTACTTCCCAACGAACATTTGAATTACTGTTATCAAGTAGCTTAGCAGATAGGTTGATGAATGTAACCGGCAAAGCGCTGATTAAAAAAGGCGTGGGAATGTTTTCGGATAATTGATTTGCATTTCCATCCAGATTAGGATCCATCGCCATGTAATCGCCATTGTTAGAAGAATCGGAAACAGTCACCAATGAAATATTATTATTAGATCCGATGTCGCCTTTGGTAAGCGCGCTATTTAAATAAGTAATCCCTTCCTGTATATTCGTTACGGCACATTGCACCAGCACTTTAAAAAAGTAATTGGTATTATTTAAAATATGGTTAGGTAAATTTTGGGCTGGATTTAATATCGATGTATCTGTTGTGCCATTGTAGTTACTGTTTAACGTTAGTCCAGCTGCATTTGCTCCAGTCACAAAACTTGTTGATACATTCGATACATTGGCCGCACCAAAAACAGCCCCTAGGTCATCGGTGAGTTCAACGTTGTTTAAGATCACATTTCCCATATTCTCTACATATATTTCATACGTAAGATTGTAGGTATTGCTGTTTATTGACGTGGCATTGATTAGGCGCTTTGTATTACCAATAGCGGGCGTAAAGCTGGTATTGTCTATCGGAGAGTTGCCCACTTGAAAAGGTTTTTCAGAACCGAGTACGCCTGTGCTCAAATCATAATCATAATAATAACAGGATTTATTAAAATCGGTTCCGGTAATTTCTAATACTCCTTTTATATAAGCAATACCAAAACAGGGATTCGGCATCGTGGTTAAAAAATTGGCAGTGGCATTTGTTTGGCTATTATAATTCGTGATTTCGTATAAATAAGAAGGGAAGTATCCCAAAGTGGCAAACATTCTTCCATTGGGTAAAATACAAAGATCACCGCTGCTAATTGTGTTGGGAGAAAGTCCTGCAGGGAATTGTAGTATCCTGCTATTGATGACCGTTCCGGTGGTTACATCAAATTTATCCAAATTGCATTGTCCGGTAACAGGATCGTAATTGGAAAAAGACCAGATGTCTCCGTTGTTATCAAATTCAAAATTATTGGTAGCGTAACTATATGAATAGGTAGGGTTTGTTGGAATAGAAATTGGACAATCAATTCCTTGTGGCAAACCGATGTCAAGTATCCAAATCTTGGTTTCAGTACCAGATCGAACATCTGCGATATATACTTTGTTATTTGCTGGGTTGTAGGCTACAAAAACTGAAAAAAAATCGGGTAATTGTGATTGCATATTACAATTAGAAAGAGCTACCGGACTTCCAAAAGGATCTTTTATGAGCGTAAAACTAGGCTCGGTAGAAACGCTGCAGGTATTGCTTCCAAAATTGATTAATACGGAATTTTGAGCCCAGTCATTCATAGCAGCACCCAACAAAACAATCAACAAGATTATTTTGCTCAGATTTTTTTTTAAATGTATGACTTTTTTCATCGTGTTATTCCTACTGAAATGTAAGAAAAAATCTTTAAAATGGCTCCTTAATCAGTATCAATAATAGTCTAATAGCTAGCATATAAAGGTAAAATTGATTTTACTATTTTCATTCAAAATAAGTAGCTTTAGCAATAAAATATTGTAAAAATGAAAAAGGTATTGTGTCTCTTGATTTTGGTAAGCTTTTTTTCTGCTTGTAAAAAAAACAAGGACTTGCTTCCTTCCTCCATTACACTGACTTCAGCGGCTGGAACCATCAACCAAACGGTTGTATTAAATACACCTATTACCAATATAGTTTATACTGTAGGCGGGTCTGCTTCGGGGGCTACTGTAACGGGCTTGCCTCCGGGATTGACTGCTACTTATGTGGGCGGAGTGCTGACCATTAGTGGAACTCCTACAGCTACAGGGGTGTATACTTATACGATTACCGCTACGGGCGGAGCAACTCCTGCTGCAACCTATAGCGGCACCATTACAGTGAATGCTTCTGGACAAACATTTGAATATTCTATACTTCCCTCTTTGACCAACAGCGCCATTACTACTTTCAACAACGAGCATTATATATATTTAGATACCAGAACTACGTTAAAAAACAAACTATTCATTTTTCTTCCTGGTACCACGGGTTATCCTGCGGTATACAAGCTAATTGTAAAAAAAGCAGCAGCGCTTGGGTATCATGCTATTGGATTGATGTATCCTAATAACTCAGATATATATACTGCTGCAGGTTCCAATGCAGACAATACGCAGTTTGGAAAATGTCGTCAAGAAATATTTGATGGCACCGATCAAACAACAGGAGTAAGCGTCAATAGCGACAATTGCATTAAAAACAGATTGTATAAATTATTAATTTATTTACAAGGATTGCATCCTGATCAAAACTGGCAACAATTCATCAGCAACGGTGAAGTAGATTGGAGCAAGTGCACATTAGCAGGTCACTCACAAGGAGGAGGCCATGCTTTATACATTGCAAAAAAAGTTTCGTTAGAAAGAGCGATTAGTTTTTCTTCTATTGATTGGAACAGTTCATTGAGTCAAAGTGCTGCATGGATTTTTGATGCAAATACAACGCCTTTATCCAAGGTATATTCTATTAACAATATCAATGATGAGATATTTAGTTACGCTAATGTACAAACGCAATTATCAGACTTGGGTTTAACGGGTCCCGCTATTAGTATTGATAACAACACAGCTCCTTATGCTGATTCGCATACGCTTATTACCAGTGCTGCCTCAGCAGTTAGTGTACTTTTTCCTAATCACAACATGACAACATTGGATGCGTACATTCCTAAAACGTCGGGAGGTGCTGTTATTCCAACGATTGATGCGGCTTGGACTTATTTGTTAGGCAACTAGGATCTTGCACCTTGTTATTTAAGCTCATTAGTTAGTTGAATAAACTGATTTCAATCATCTATAATAATCGGTTTCGTCATCTTTTTATAATTATTTTTTCCGGGTTCCATTTTTATTTTTTTTAAGTTCTATATTCTCGAATAGAATAGAAAAATATTCCTATATTCATCTTCGAATAAGTTACCCTAACCCTACTCATTATAATCCGTACAGCGCTCTATGAACAATAGTGATCGTTATGCCAATCAAGTTGACGGCGTTTTCAAACATGCCTCTATAGGAATAGTTGTAGTAAATACAGCCGGCGAAATTATTTCCGCAAATCCCTTTCTGTACAATTTATTTGGCTATACCGAATCTGAAATGATAGGCAAAAAAATTGAGGTATTGATTCCTTCACGATACCAACATTCCCACGAATTACTACGAGACAATTATAATGAAAATCCTATAAATAGGCCAATGGGGATTGGAATGGATTTGTTTGCCAAAAAAAAGGATGGAACTGAGTTTTCAGTAGAAATAAATTTAGCTAATTATCAAATCGATGAAGAAAAACTTACGATTGGTTTTATAAGTGATATTACTATTCGGAAAAATGCCGCTGCTGAAGTAGTCAAACTGGCTAATGAATTAGAAAAACAGGTAGTTATAAGAACAGATGAGTTAAAAATTACTTTACAAAAATTAGAAGAGTCAAACCATAAATTTGAAATCTCATTAGCATATCAAAAGGCCATTATTGACAATGCAGATGTAATGTTGTTTGTTACAAATAAAAATGGCGTGATTCAATTTTTTAATCCAGAGGCCTCTAATATAACAGGATATAGTGAAGAGGAAGTTATTAATAATTTCACTCCTGATTTTTTTCATGAAAAAGAAGATTTAGAAAGGTGTAAAAAAGAGCTATTGGAGGAATATAAAATTATTCCTGGGTCTAATCATGAAATCATTATAGAAAAAGCAAAGAGGAATAAGTTGCATGGAGTAGAATGTTTATATGTTAAAAAAGACGGAAACAAGATTCCGGTTTCTCTTTCTATCACATCCATCTATGATAATAAAGAAGAGATTAGCGGATTTATGGGCGTAGTGATAGATATCTCAGAAAGAAAAAAAGCAGAAGATATTCTGATACAATCGCTAGAAAAGGAAAAGAAATTAGGGGAATTAAAAAGTCGATTTGTTTCTATGGCTTCTCATGAGTTTAGAACTCCTCTTAGTACTATTTTATCCTCTACCTACCTAGTAGAGAAGTATACAACCATTGATGAACAGCCCAAAAGAGAAAGACATTTGCAAAGAATTATTTCTTCCGTTGCTTCGCTCATAGATATATTAGATGAATTTTTAAGTGTAGGAAAAATTGAAGAAGGAAAAATCACTTCCCGATTTTCTGAATTTAACATACAAAAGCTTATTAATATTTTAATAGATGATATGTCTCCTAATTTAAAAGAGGCACAAAAATTCGAGTATATACATCAAGGCAATGAGCTGGTGAATTTAGATGCAGGCTTATTAAAACACATCGTTTTAAACTTGCTTTCCAATGCAATTAAATTTTCTTTTGAAAACACTATTATACGCATTCATACAATTGTTAAAAAAGATTCTATTGTGTTCTCGGTATCAGATGAGGGGATTGGAATTTCTAAAGAAGACCAGCAGCATTTAATGGAACAATTTTATAGAGGATCTAATGCATCGAATATTCAAGGAACTGGACTTGGTTTGTATATTGTTTCTAAATATGCAGAACAAATGAATGGCAGAGTGCACTGTGATAGTGAAATAGAGAAGGGAACAACTTTTAGTATA
The DNA here is from genome assembly GCA_947447485.1 of Chitinophagaceae bacterium. Taxonomy (GTDB): domain Bacteria; phylum Bacteroidota; class Bacteroidia; order Chitinophagales; family Chitinophagaceae; genus Ferruginibacter. Next base: position 6,342 of record CANFJP010000030.1, on the reverse strand, counting down.
CATTTTAAACCTATAAACGTACCGTAATGAAAACTTTACTATTAATTGAAGACAATGATTCAATCAGAGATAACACTGCTGAAATTCTTGAATTGGCTGGCTATAAAGTGTTAACCGCATCTAACGGAAAAATTGGCGTAGAAGTAGCATTAGAAAAAAAACCAAACCTGATTATATGCGACATTATGATGCCAGTATTAGACGGATATGGTGTGCTTCATGCTATTCAAAAAAACGAGTCTATCAAAAATACTCCTTTTATTTTTTTAACAGCTAAAAGCGAAAGACTAGATCTTAGAAAAGGAATGGAATTAGGAGCAGATGATTATATAACCAAGCCTTTTGATCCAACCGAATTGCTTAATGCGATTGACAGTCGATTTAAAAAAATTGCCTTGCTTAAAAAAGAATTAAAATCTGGCCTGGAAGGCCTTAATGAGTTGGTGTATGAAAGCGCCAATGGAGACGTGTTGCAATCTATGGTAGAGCATAGAAGCACCAACACGTATAAGAAAAAGCAAGTGATATACACTGAAGGAAATCATCCATTGCAATTGTATTATGTGTTGAAAGGAAAAATAAAAACATTTAAGTCTAACGAAGACGGAAAAGATCTTGTGACGGATTTGTATTCGGCGGGAGATTTTTTAGGGTATATATCACTTTTACAAGAATCGGTATATAGGGAAACGGCCGAGGCTATTGATGATTGTGAATTGGCTATCGTTCCAAAAGAAGAGTTTGAAACATTGCTTCACAACAATAAAGAAGTTGCTCAAAAATTTATAAGCTTACTTGCTAAAAACATTTCAGACAAAGAAAAGCAGCTACTTAATCTTGCTTATAATTCTTTACGTAAAAAAGTAGCAGACGCATTGGTGACCTTAAAGAATAAATATCAAGTACCTGACGTAGATAAATTTAGCATTGACATTAGCAGAGAAAATCTTGCTACTATTGCAGGCACTGCTACCGAATCGTTGATTAGAACTTTGAGTGATTTTAAAAGCGAAAAGATCATTGATATAAAAAACGGACAAATTACAATCGTCAATGATAAAAAATTAGAGGGAATGCTCAATTAAGAGCGTGTAGAAAAAGGTACAAATAACAAGGTATTTATTTCAATAATTTTTCAGAAAAAAAACTATTGAAGTCGGATTTTAATTTATTGAACTTTTGTTCAGTAGTTTCAATTTCTCTTCGTAGTTTTTTTTGACTTTTTAATATTTCCTTGATTTCGGAATTCTTTCGAATAATTTCTCTTTTTAGCCATGTCTCCTGGCTAGAGATATCGTTTTTAAGTAAACTGATAATATTGTCTTCTGCAATTAAAATAGCATGATAGTGTTCAATATCACTTAATATATCCTCGGTGAATTCGTCTTTGGTTATATGTGCTAATCTATTTTTTAAATAAACATTTTCTGCTTGAAGATGCGACAATGCTCTCTTCCAGCTTTCAAACTCAAACCAGAATTGCTTAATATTATGTTCCATCATATCCCTTGTATTTACTCTTCTTGGTTAGAAAAGCTCCATGCTGTTATTCAATCTATATATGCAAATGTAAGATTACAATCATGAATTTGTAGATTCAATATCACATTTAAATATGATTTTAAGCACCTTTAATAATTACAAGATTCAACAATTAAGGGAAGGGAGGATAAAAACACAATAATACCAGCTCAGTGTCAATTAAAACAACTGCAACTGGCATTATTGAGAGCAAATTTATTTAACAGCAATGCTTTTTGCTGTTGTTTTTTTTGCTTCTTCTTTTTTAGGCAATAAGAGGCTTAGCACACCATCGGTATAGCTAGCTTGAATAGAGTCTTTGCTTACTTCTTCGGGCAATGAAAAGCTTCTGCTGAAAGAGGAATAATTGTACTCTTTGCGGGTATATTTATCGTCTTTTTCTTCTTTGCTTTCTTCTTTTTCACTACTAATGGTCAGCATATTACCCTCTACAGCAATATCGAAGTCGTTTTTTTTCATGCCGGGAGCGGCAATAGACAATTTAAATTCATCTTTAGATTCTAGAATATTTACTGCGGGAACTGTTAACATTCGATTCCACAAATTGCTACTATTATCAAACCATTCATTCCATGGTTTAAAAAAATCATCAAATACTGCCGGAAGGGTACCTCCATTTCTTGTTAATGCTTTTGTTGACATAAGTTTCTTTTTTAACTTGATTAAATATGATTAGGCAGTGAAGCTATTATCGAAGTGTCAATCAATCAATAACAACTATCAATAAAGAAAATGAGGTTAATCAGTTCGCAAAAAACCGTAAAAAAATATCTTCAATCTTTAATAAATTATTTGTCATTTTAAATAGGACTCATGCCAGGAAAAAGGGGAAAACAATTTCTATTTAGTGTACAATTAAATTGTAGAGAAAAAGAAACAAGTGTTTTAACAGTTAAGAATACTATCAATCAAATAAAAGTAACTAGCCCAACCGAATTTGGAGGAAAAGGAAATGAATGGTCTCCCGAACAGCTTTTTTTAGCTTCCATTAGCAGTTGTTTTATTTCAACCTATTTATTTTTTGCTCGATCTGAAAAGCTTGAAAGAGTTGAGTTGGAATGCGAGATTATTGGTCAAGTAGAAATGATCAATGAGAAGTATAGATTCACCAATATTAATCTTTTTCCAAAAATCATGATTGCTTCAGAATCACTTAGGGAGAAGGCGAATAAGGTTTTAGAAAAAACACATCAGCATTGTTTGGTTTCACAATCTGTTAATGCGCTTATTTATTATCATACCGAAGTATTAATGGCAGAAAGTAAAATGAAAAATCCGGCAGTGCACTAAACACTACGATCGCTTAGTTCAAGCCAACGTATTTCTTTTTCATCAAGTAGTTTAATGATGGTTGCAATTCTATCAGCAGCTTTTTGTAGCGCATCATAAGCAAGATTACCATTCATGCTTTCTTCTAATAATTCTTTCTCCTTTTGTAAAAGAGGCATTTCTTTTTCCAATGATTCTAATTCAAATTTTTCTTTGAAGGATAATTTTTTTGAACCGGAAGCATCATTTGACGTAGGAGTATTCTTTTTTTCATTTACATCCTCCATATTTTTCATGATCTGCTGTGGATTTTTTTCTAATAATCCTTTAGCCATTGCTTCTCTGTATTGTGAATAGTTTCCAGGGAAATCACGTATCACGCCGTCGCCTTCAAATGCAAATAAATGATCTACCATGCGATCCATAAAATAACGATCATGACTTACAATCAATATACAACCGGGGTATTCTAATAAAAAATCTTCTAGTGTTCTTAAGGTTTGTAAATCAAGATCATTGGTAGGCTCATCTAAAACCAAAAAATTAGGATTTAAAAACAGTATGCTCATCAAATGCAATCTTCTTTTTTCGCCTCCACTTAGCTTACTGAGCATGGTATATTGTTGCTCAGCAGTAAAACCAAATTTCTCCATAAATTGACTTGCAGATATTTTACTGCCATCGGCCAACGGGAAATACTCTGCCAAAGATTTCACATATTCAATGGCACGTTTGTCCTCTTTATATTGTAATCCATCCTGACTAACATTTCCAAATACAACCGTATCACCATGATTGATTTTACCGCTATCGGGCATTTCCAGCTGTAAGGCTATTTTTAAAAAAGTAGATTTTCCTACACCATTTTTTCCCACTACTCCAATGCGTTCGCCTCTTTTGAATGTATAATCAAAACCTTTCATTATGGCTAAATCGCCATAGCTTTTATATACTTTTTTCATCTCAAGAATCTTTCCTCCCAAACGTGTCATTTTCACTTGCAGGCTTACTTCTGCCACATCTTTTTGTTGTTTTACTCTTTCTTCTACTTCTGTAAAAGCATCTTGTCTACTTTTACTTTTAGTGGTACGCGCTTTGGGTTGCTTCCGCATCCATTCCAATTCTTTTCTAAAAATATTTTTATCTTTTTGTAACTCGCTTTGCTGTACTTCTAGGCGCGAACTCTTTTGTTCAAGAAAATAATCATAATTACCGTTGTACACAAAAATTTTCTCTTCATCTATCTCAATGATTTCATTACATACGGCGTCTAAAAAATATCGATCATGTGTTACGAGTAACAAGGTTATTTTTTGCGCGCTAAGATATTCTTCCAGCCATTCAATCATTGCAACGTCTAAATGGTTGGTGGGCTCATCTAATATAAGCAGACAACGACCTTCGTGTAATTGAGATTCGATTAATGCTTGAGCAAGGGCTACTCGTTTTTTTTGTCCGCCACTTAAATTGCCCACTTTTTCATTTAGCTGATGCAAATTTAATTTTCCTAATATTTGCTTTAAGTCACTTTCAAAACTCCATGCATTCAAATCATCGAGCGCTGCCATTAATTCGCCCAGTTTATCATGGTCATCCGATCCTTCTTCTAAAAAGGTTTCATATTCTTTCACCACTTGAACAACAGGATTGTCTAAACGAAGCACATTGTCCCAAATGGTTTTATTAGGATCAAAATCATTGTCCTGCTGCAACATAACAGTTTTAATGTCTTTGTGCACCCACACCGTTCCCGAATCGGCTGTATCTATACCCGCAATAATTTTCATGAGGGTACTTTTTCCAGATCCATTTCTTGCTACTAAGGCAATTTTATCTCCTTCTTCTATATTAATAGTAATATTCTTGAATAGTGTTCTTATTCCGAAAGATTTGCTGATGTTTTCAACTGAGGCATAATGCATGGGCGCAAAGGTAATTGTAAGCAGATGATTTTGAGCTATTAGCGCAATCTAATAATAGGGGTAAATAATTATGAAGGAGTTGTTTACACATTGAATTATTTATGTTCAATCAGCCCTATTGAGTAAATATTCTATATTTTTGTCCCATAATAAGTCATTTACATGCAAACGATTTTAATTACTGGTGGTGCGGGGTTTATAGGATCTCATTTGACCAGACTTTTTGTAACCAAATATCCTGATTATCATATTGTTAATCTTGATAATCTTACCTATGCAGGCAACCTAGAAAATTTAAAAGATATAGAGTCGAGTTCTAATTATGAATTTGTGAAAGGTGATATTGCCGATCTTGATTTTTTAACTACACTATTTACAAAATATAATTTTACTGGTGTATTGCATTGTGCTGCTGAAAGCCATGTTGATCGGTCTATTACAGATCCACTTGCATTTGTTACAACCAATGTTGTAGGAACTGTTTCATTATTACAAGCGGCCAAAGAGCATTGGAAAGGAAACATGGAAGGGAAAATGTTTTATCATATTTCAACTGACGAAGTGTATGGCTCGTTGGGTGCAGAAGGTTTTTTTTATGAGAACACTTCATACGATCCAAGAAGTCCTTATTCAGCATCAAAAGCTTCTTCCGATCATTTTGTAAGAGCTTTTCATCACACCTATCATTTGCCCATCAAAATTTCAAATTGTAGTAATAATTACGGTCCTTTCCATTTTCCTGAAAAATTGATTCCTCTGTGCATTCACAATATCATTCATAACAAACCCTTACCTATTTATGGAAAGGGTGAAAATGTACGCGATTGGTTGTATGTAGAAGATCATGTAAGGGCGATTGATACTATTTTTCACAAAGGCAAGGTAGGAGAGACATATAATATTGGCGGACACAACGAATGGACTAATATCGATTTGATTAAAGAGTTGTGCAAACAAATGGACGTAAAATTAGCTAGGCCTGCAGGGACTTCTGCGCAGTTAATTACTTTTGTTAAAGATCGTGCGGGTCATGATTTGCGCTATGCAATAGATGCCACTAAATTAGAAACAGAACTTGGCTGGACGCCTTCTTTACAGTTTGAGGAAGGGCTATCTAAAACCATCGACTGGTATTTATCAAACAACGAATGGCTGGCTAATGTAACGAGTGGCAATTATCAGAAATATTATGAGGGGATGTATGGGGGAGAAGAGAGTTGAAGATCGGTTGAATAATGGTTGAAGGGAGAAGGCAAAAAGCCCTATTATTGTTGGGGAAAAAACAAGAAAACCATCAGGAATAACGCTATAAAATATAATGGAAGTGCTTTAATTTTGACTCGGCAATTACAGATCGATTTCTAATTAAAAGCATTTAAATGTCAGATTATAAATTTTCATTTGAGAGATTAGAAGTTTGGCAATTATCAAGATTGCTAGTGATTGATATTTATAATTTAATGGAGCAATTTCCAGAAAAAGAAAAATATGGATTGGTAAGTCAGATGAAAAGAGCGGCGATTTCGGTTTCTTCAAATATTGCTGAAGGATCCACAAGAAATTCCGCTAAAGACCAAGCCAGGTTTTCAACAATTGCTTATGGAAGTTT
>CANFJP010000029.1 GCA_947447485.1 Chitinophagaceae bacterium | reverse complement strand
CGACATTAAATATTATATTGCAACTATAATCAATTGTATGCAGTTAGAATCACCTTCTACTCAAAAGCCTAATAGACTTACTCTGTATATCGTCATTGCTATGGTATTGGGTATTGTGGTAGGATTTCTCATTAATAAAAATACTTCTCCTGAATTCATCAAAGACTTTGCTCCTAAAATTAAATTATTAGCAACTATTTTTCTACGGTTGGTGCAAATGATTATTGCTCCGCTCGTATTTGCCACACTTGTAGTGGGCATTGCTAAATTAGGCGATTTAAAAACAGTAGGAAGAGTGGGAGGGAAAGCTATGGTTTGGTTTATTTCTGCATCTTTATTGAGTTTGACGTTGGGCTTGATATTGGTAACCATTACTAAGCCAGGTGTGGGGGTAAACATTGCCAATGCTGATCTAGAAGGGGCAAAAGATTTAATGGGTAAAACCAAAGAATTCTCTTTAGATAAATTTGTTGAGCACGTGGTTCCTAGGAGTGTAATTGAAGCAATGGCATCAAATGAAATTTTACAATTAGTTATTTTTTCTATTTTCTTTGGAGTGGCACTTACTGCTATTGGAAAAAAAGGCGAGTCTATCATTAATGCATTGGATTCATTAACTCATGTAGTATTAAAGATGGTTACCTATGTGATGAATATTGCACCGTTAGGTGTATTTGGTGCTATGACAGCAGTGATTGCAACAAAGGGGTTAGGGATATTAAAGACCTATGCTTATTATATTGGATCATTTTATTTAGGTCTGGCAGTATTGTGGATACTATTGCTTTTTGTAGGATACCTGATTTTAAAAAAGAGGTTACCCGTATTGTTACGCCGTATCTCTAATCCGATGACGATTGCTTTTAACACAGCAAGTAGCGAAGCGGTTTTCCCTAAATTGGTGGAAGAAATGGAGCGTTTTGGCTGTAACAATAAAATAGTTTCTTTCACTTTGCCTTTAGGATACTCTTTCAATTTGGATGGAAGCATGATGTACATGACTTTTGCTAGTATGTTTATTGCGCAAGCGTATAACATCACTTCAATAACGGATCATCTTGGCACACAAGTGGCTATGTTGTTGGTTTTTATGCTTACTAGTAAAGGAATTGCAGGAGTACCCAGGGCTTCATTGGTAGTGGTATTGGCAACTGGAACGATGTTTGGCATTCCACCTGAAGGAATTGGATTGGTATTGGCAATTGATACTTTTTGCGATATGGGAAGAAGCATGACCAATGTGTTGGGAAATGCGCTAGCAACCGCAGCCGTTAGTAAGTGGGAAAATGCTTTAGAAAATAATTAACTCAAATCAACAGCATGCACGACTTTATTTTATTAAGTTTTAATTGGATGCAATTATTGCAACCTCAATGGTATATTGAAAATGGCGGGTTGTGGTTTATTGCATTTGTTGTTTTTGCTGAAACAGGGTTATTTGCCGGTTTTTTTCTTCCAGGCGACTCTTTACTTTTTGTAACAGGAATCTATAGCAATGATTTAATTATTTCTGGATTAGGATTTTCTACTCATAGTTCCTTTGTTAATATATTATTGTTGGTATTGTTGATTTCTTTTACTGGAATTATTGGAAATTTTGTGGGGTATTGGTTTGGAAGAAAAAGCGGTCCATTTCTTTTTGAAAGAAAGGATACTTTCTTTTTTAAGAAAAAATATTTGTATCAAGCAAAAGATTTCTATGAAAAGCACGGTGGTGGTGCGATTGTGATGGCAAGATTTTTACCTTTCGTAAGAACATTTGCTCCTATTGTAGCTGGCATTGTGCAGATGGATAAAAAGAAATTCACCTTTTATAATATTGCAGGAAGTTTTGCGTGGGTATTTATAATGATTATGTCTGGGCATTATTTGCAAAGGTTTATTTTAAACTCTTTTGGTTTCGATTTAAAAAAACATTTAGAGGTAATTGTGATTGGTATTGTGTTGGTTACTACTGCTCCTGTATTAATAAAAATACTCACAGGAAAAAAGAAATAATTGAGTAAGTCTCCCCATTTTATGAATAATAACAAGTCAATTTTTAGTATCGCTATATTAGTTGCTGCATTGGGCTATTTTGTAGACATATATGACCTTCTTTTATTTAGCATTATAAGAATGCCTAGTTTAGAATCTTTGGGATTGTCTGCCGAACAAGTAAAAATTCAAGGAGAAGGAATTTTAATCTGGCAAATGGTAGGTTTATTGCTCGGTGGAATTATTTGGGGTGTAATGGGGGATAAGAAAGGTAGATTGAGTGTGTTGTTTGGATCAATCCTTTTATATTCTCTTGCCAACATTGCCAATGGTCTCGTTCATACTGTAGAGCAGTATAAATGGATAAGGTTTATTGCAGGCCTTGGATTGGCAGGGGAGTTGGGCGCTGGCATTACATTGGTTTCGGAGTTGGTAGCGAAAGAAAAAAGAGGAATTGCTACGTCATTGGTTGCGGGAATTGGCTTAACAGGGGCAGTTTTTGCATTTGTCATTAAGCAACATTTCGATTGGCGAACTTGTTATTTTATTGGGGGTGGGATGGGCATATTGTTATTGTTTTTACGTATCTCTGTTTTTGAATCTGGCATGTATCAACTGGTAAAAGATTCTGCTATTCAAAAAGGAAATTTCATTCAGCTCTTTACTAACAGAAGTAGATTTAAAAGGTATATATTAAATATTTTAATCGGCTTGCCTACATGGTTAGTTATCGGATTATTAATTACTTTTTCGAATGAGTTTGGTAAACAAATGGGAATAAAAGAAAAAATTGATCCAGGTAAGGCTGTTATGTATGCCTATGTATTGATTTCCATTGGTGATATAGTAATAGGATTTATTAGCCAGTGGTTGAAAAGCAGAAAATTAGCATTGTATATTTTTTATGCCATCACAATATTGTTTATCGTATTGTATTTCACTGCACAATGGAATGGTACTGCCAATGGCATGTATATTATTTGTGCAGGATTAGGATTAGGTACTGGCTTTTGGGCCATTTTTGTAACCATGGCAGCGGAGCAATTTGGGACAAACTTAAGAGCCACTGCCACCACCACCATTCCTAATATGGTCAGGGGTATGTTGGCTATTGTGATTTTGCCTATTTTTAATACTTTACAGATTTTTACAAAAAGCTATTACACTGCAGGCTGGATTACTTGTGTTATTATTATGTCGGTCTCAATAGTCGCGCTTGTATTAATTAAAGAGACTTTTGGAAAAGACCTTCATTTTGTTGAACAATAAAAGCAAATCGTTGGCTAAAATTTTAATTATTCGTTTTTCCTCTATTGGTGATATTGTATTGGCTAGTCCAGTGTTTCGTTGTGTTAAGAAGCAATTACCTGACTCCGAAGTTCATCTGCTTACAAAAGAAGATTTTAAAATCGTTACTCAGCACAATCCTTATATTGATAAATTCTTTTATTATAAAAATAATATAGAAGAAATACTAAGTGAATTAAAGCAACAAGAATATGATGTTGTAATTGATTTGCATAATAATATCAGAAGCAATAAAATAAAAAGAAGTTTACAAAAGGAAACTTATACCATAGATAAGCTTTCTTTTCAAAAATTCATGCTTACTAAACTGAAGGTAAACATCATGCCTGATCGGCATATTACTAATAGAAGTTTACAGACTGTTTCAAAGCTAGGAGTAAGAGATGATGGAGCAGGATTGGATTACTTCATAACTCCATCTGATGAAGTGAGTTTGCAGGATATCCCCGCCCCGCATCAACTTGGATTTATTGCTATAGTGATTGGAGCCAATCACAATACCAAGAAAATGCCTATTCCAAAGTTGCAGGAGCTTTGTGCCAAAATCAATTATCCTATTATTTTATTAGGGGGTAAAAATGAATATGCTGCCGGTGAAGCGATTGCAGCGGTTGATTCAATTAAAATATACAATTCTTGTGGAAAATTCACGTTGAATGAGTCCGCCGATATAATCAAGAAATCTAAATTGGTTGTTTCTCATGACACGGGTTTGCAGTATATCGCCTGCGCTTTTCAAAAACCTTTGTTTGCCATTTGGGGAGGTACTTCTCCAAAACTTGCTGTTGAGCCATACTATGGATCTTCTTTTCGTAATCAATCATCCATTCCTTTGTACGAAAACATTTCTTTAAATCTTTGGTGTCAACCTTGTAGTAAGTATGGAGGGAAACGTTGTCCTTTAGGCCATTTCAAATGCATGAACAACCATGATATTGATAGTCTGGTTATAAAAATACATACGCGTTTGGGTAAATGATTGCTTCTTTAAGGATTCACAATTAAAACAGGAATTTTTAATTTGTGCCTTACTTTATTAATGGTAGTGCCGTATATAAAGTCTTTTATGCCATCGTGTTTATGTGCTCCTATAATTAGCAAATCGACTTCTTCTTCTTGTACAATTCTAATAATTTCTTTAGCGCGTTCTTTATAACCAAGAATGCCTCTTGCGTTAAATCCTTTTTGTAAAAGTTCATTTACTAAGAAGCTAAGTTGCTCGGCATCTTTTTTTGCTTCGTAGTCGGCAGTTTGATCTCCATGTAAAATTGCCGAAGGACTTTCAACAATATGTATTAGTATAAATTCTTTTTCGCTACTTGCTTGCCCAATGGCTGCAGACATAAGAATAGCATCATTTTTACTAAAATCCAATGCTATAGCTATCTTTTTATAAGTAGGGATGTTGATATCCTGTAATCCGATCGCTTCCGAATGCATATCTATAGACGAATCATCTGATCTTTTTCGAATCAATGGATATATTATTGAATAAATCAACAATGCAGTAAACCCTATACAAGTCAAGAAGATTAATATTTTTATTGATAAATTATTACTCGAATTAAAATAAACTGAAATCTCATCGATTACCATGTGCGCATTTAAAAATATTAAAACACTCGCCATTATCCAAGCTACTATCTGAATAAAAGGCTTGATGGAAAATTCTCCCATTGTCTTCTTGTCGCTAACAAAATGAATGAGTGGAATGATGGCAAATCCTAACTGTATACTCAATATAACTTGGCTAAAAATTAACAGACTTATTACTTTTGACTCCCCCAAATAATAGATAAATAATACTGCTGGGATGATTGCTAGTAATCTTGTAATGAGTCTTCTCACGACGGGATTAATCCGAAGGCTCAGATATCCTTCCATTACAATTTGTCCTGCTAATGTTCCGGTTATGGTTGAACTCTGCCCAGAGGCAATCAATGCTACTGCAAATAGGATGGAGGCTATTGATGAACCTAGGAGGGGTGACAGTAGTTGATGTGCTTGCTTTATATCGCCAATGTCAGTTCTGCCTGTTTTAAAAAATACGGTTGCTGCAAGTATTAAGATGGCTGCATTGATAAAGAACGCAATGTTCAATGCGATAGCGCTATCTACTATACTCCATTTGATTGCTTGCCTGATTCCTTTGCTGCTTCTAACTATTTTCCTTGTTTGTACCAATGCGGAATGTAAATACAAGTTGTGAGGCATTACCGTTGCTCCTATAATACCAATGCTGATATACAACGCTGTTTCTTTAGGCATAGGGCTAATAATCCCGCTTTGCTTGTATAAGTCTGCTGCGTTTGGTAAAGAGGGAATAAATCCTTTTATGATATCATAAAAGGAGGGATTGGCAATAATGATATTAAATAAAAAACAAACCCCAATTACGATGATGAGCACCAAAATAAATGCTTCTATTTTTCGCATTCCTAATCTTTGTAAATACAATAATAAAAATGTATCCAATACAGTTATAGAAACGCCTATTAATAAAGGGAGTCCTGTTAGCAATTGAATTCCTATCGCCATACCAAGAATTTCGGCAAGATCAGTTGCCGCAATGGCGATTTCAGCAAATATCCAAAATACAAAATTAACTGCTTGGGGAAAGGTTTCTCTATTGGCTTGCGCAAGATCTCTTCCTCTTACAATACCTAGTCTTGCGCTCATGCTTTGTAATACAAGCGCCATTAAATTACTTACCAATAAAACCCAAATGAGGGAATACCCATATTTACTTCCCCCTGCCAAATCCGTTGCCCAGTTGCCTGGATCCATATATCCAACACTCACTAAATATGCGGGCCCCAAGAAAGAAAAGATCTTCGTCCATTTTTTTGATGAATTGGTCGTATCAATACTTCCGTGAACCTCACTTAAAGATTTATCATGTGTAGACTCTTGATTCATTAAGTAGTTATGTTATTTGATACAAAACAGTTTACTAGAGTAATACAAATTTAGCTATTAATAGCTCTAGTTTAGATAGGGAAATTATAATTCAGGAATGCACTTGATCCTCACTTAAAGCTACATTTTAGTATCTATAAAAAAAATAATTAGGAATGATTCAAATTGCTTTTATAATAGAATGCACATCTAATAATCAACAGTTTAGTTACATATTGGAAACTGTTGATTATGCGATAAAAGATTAAATAGCTAGTTAGTTGTAAAGCCTAAATTATAAAAAAATATATTTATTAGAACTCACTGATTAAAAATTTCTATTCTATTTATAAGTTATAGTAGTATTGCTTTTAGCGCTAACGGGATTAGATTGTCCGTTGAATTCAATGATGTCATTTACCTCAGCAGTAATTGTTCTATTGCTAACTAGTCCGGTACTGATGTCGGTGGTAATCTCTACATCAGACTTCACATTTGTAGTTACATTAGCAGTCATGCCTTGCATTTCTTGTTCTGCTGTTCCTTCCGTAGACTCTTTAGCAGTAATAACAGCCATTTTCTTGTCAATTGATTTAATGGTGTATACTTTTTTTGAAGTAATTCCTTTAACTGTAGAAGATGTTTCCCAGCTATCCCCAGTTTTTTTATTTGAAGGAATAATAAGGAAGGCGTCTTCAGTTCCTTGTTTTTTGTTGCTTCCTTCGCCCATTAATGAAGCCGCATTGCCACTAGCTTCATCTGAGCTTGCTTTGGTTGCAGTTGCCAAGCCCGTTTGTTTGTTAAGTAGAAAGGTATCGGGCACATTGATTTGGTCGGCTACATTTTTTCCCACTTCAGAATCTTTGTCTTCAGGCTTATCGGAATCGTAATGTTGGCTTTGCCCCATTGCGTCCATATCTACTTTCATTTTGGTAGTAGTATTTGTAAGGATGTAATTATTAGCATCTTCTCCAATTACAATCAATTTATTCTGAACTGTGGTGCTACTTGTCATGGCCATACCCATCCCAATGTCTGTATTTGAAGAGGCCGTAGAATTGATGTTAATTTCCTGTCCTTTTTTTAAACTAATGCTTTTAGGAGTTTGAGCAAAAGTAATTGCTGTTGATAATATGCAAACCAACGGTAGGATTTTTTTCATTTGATTTAGTTTTTATGATAACAAATATAATTATTGCTGATTTAAAATTTGGTTAATTTATTGGCATAAAAAAAAGGCTACTGTTAAGTAGCCTTTTTGCATAAATGACGTTTATTTATCCGATAACTGTTACATTAACAGCGTTCATTCCTTTTTTGCCATTTTGAAGTTCGAATTCAACTTTATCGCCTTCTTTAATTTCATTAATTAAACCACTCACGTGTACAAAAGTTTCTTTGTCTGAATCGTCGTGTTTAATAAATCCGAATCCTTTTTCATTGTTGAAAAACTTTACGGTTCCTTGATTTTTGTCCATTTTTTTTTGATTGTATTGTATTAATAAAGCACAAAGGTACTGTTTTTAGTTTAATTTCTATAAGTTAATAAATAATATCCTGCTGTATGTTGGGAATCAGCGTGTTAGACATGCTATCTATTCTCGATTGCAATTTAAATACTACTGATCTGTATCCATATAGGCACTTACGGGTTCGCAGGTGCAAATTAAATTTCTGTCACCATATGTATTGTTTACTCTGGCTACTGAAGGCCAAAATTTATTTTCATTTATATAAGCTAAAGGAAAGGCTGCCTCTTGTCTGCTGTATGGATATTCCCATTCATTTGCAGTAATTACTCCTTGTGTATGGGGGGCATTTTTTAGAACATTATTATTCTTGTCTGTTTTTCCTTCTTCAATTCCTTTGATTTCATTTCTGATGCTTAATAATGCGTCACAAAATCTGTCAAGTTCTGCTTTGTCTTCGCTTTCTGTTGGTTCAATCATGATTGTACCTGCCACAGGAAAGCTAAGGGTAGGTGCATGAAAATTATAATCCATTAAGCGCTTAGCAACATCTTCCGCTTCTATTCCCGCAGTTATTTTAAATGGTCTTAGGTCAACGATGAATTCATGCGCACAGGTTCCATTTTTTCCTGTGTATAATATTTTATAGTCTTTTTCTAATTTGGCTTTCATGTAATTGGCATTTAAAATAGCCACTTCTGTACTGCTCTTCATACCTGCTGCACCAAGCATTTTTATATAGGCATAACTAATTAATAAAATACTTGCACTTCCATAAGGAGCGGCACTTACTGCATTAATAGCATTCTCTTTATTATTAAGTGAAACATGGCCTGGTAAATAGGGGGCTAGTTTTTCATTCACACAGATGGGTCCCATTCCTGGTCCTCCTCCGCCATGCGGAATAGAAAAAGTTTTATGTAGATTCAAATGACAAACATCTGCTCCTATACTTCCTGGGCTGGTTAGTCCAACTTGTGCATTCATATTGGCGCCATCCATATATACAAGTCCTCCGTTTTTATGAATCAATTCGCAAATATCTATAATGCTTTCTTCGAAAACGCCATGCGTACTTGGATAAGTCACCATCAATCCTGCTAGATTGTCTTTGTGTTTTTCGGCTTGTTGTTTCAAATCTTCTACATCAATATTTCCTGCCTCATCACATTTTGTTACAATCACTTTGAATCCAGCCATCACCGCAGATGCAGGATTGGTACCATGAGCTGAAATAGGAATCAAAATAATATTGCGATGACTTTCATTTCTATGTTGATGATATGCTCTGATCGTTAGTAATCCTGCATATTCTCCTTGTGCACCACTATTGGGTTGCAAAGAAGTGGCTGCAAATCCTGTAATATTCGTTAGCCATTCTTCTAGCTCTTTAATGATTTGTGCATATCCTTTCCATTGTTCACTTGGTGCAAATGGGTGAATGCAACTGAATGATGGCCAGCTTACAGGAATTAACTCTGTAGCAGCATTTAATTTCATCGTACAACTTCCCAATGAAATCATAGAAGTGTTTAAGCTAAGATCTTTATTTTCCAAGCTTTTTAAATAACGCATCATCTGTGTTTCACTTCTGTGGGTGTTAAATACTGGATGAGATAGAAATGCAGAACTACGGGTAATCGAAGACGGTATATTGGGTAATGATTTTTCGGAATCAATATCTAGTAATGTGAAATCGCTTTTACGATCAGACGAAAAAACCTGAAGAATATCGAGTATGTCTTTTTTAGTTGTTGTTTCATCAAGTGATATGGAAACGTACTCTTGGTCATAAGCAAAATTTATTTCTTTTGCTTCTGCATTTATTTTAATCTGCTGTGCATTTTCAACTTTTATTTTAATAGTGTCAAAGAAAAATGAATTTTCATTTTTATATCCCAATGAAGTCAATCCTTTGCTTAGCTCATTTGTAAGATGGCTTGTTCGCTTGGCTATATTTCTAAGTCCTTCTGCGCCATGATACACGGCATACATCGCAGCCATATTTGCCAACAATGCTTGGGCCGTACAAATATTACTTGTTGCTTTTTCTCTTCTGATATGCTGTTCTCTTGTTTGCAATGCCATACGCAAGCATCTGTTTCCTTTTACATCAACACTAATACCAATAATGCGGCCGGGTATATTTCTTTTAAACTCTTCTTTGGTTGCAAAGAATGCGGCATGTGGTCCACCAAACCCCATAGGTACACCAAAACGCTGTGCATTTCCAATGGCAATATCAGCACCAAGTTCTCCTGGGGGCGTAAGAAGGCATAAAGAGAGTAGATCAGTTGCCATTACCACCTGTGCATTTACGCTATGAGCATGATTGATGAAAGCACGATAGTCTGCAATCAATCCATTTTTATTGGGATATTGAACCAGTGCACCAAAAAAACTATCATCTAATGTAATGTTATCGTAATCACCAAAAACCAATTCTATATTAATTGGACTTGATCTTGTTATAAGAATGTCTTTTGTTTGGTTGAAAATATTTTCATCAACAAAAAACTTAGGGGAAGTGATGTGATCGTGGTCTTTATTTTTATGATTAAAAAGCATGGTCATTGCTTCTGCTGCAGCCGTGCCTTCATCTAATAAGCTTGCATTGGCAATAGGTAAAGCAGTAAGATCACTTACCATTGTTTGAAAATTTAATAAGCTTTCCAAGCGTCCTTGAGCAATTTCCGCTTGATAGGGTGTGTACTGAGTGTACCATCCTGGATTTTCAAATACGTTTCTTAAAATCACACTGGGCGTAATGGTATTATAATAACCCTGACCAATATATGATCGATATACTTTATTTAATGCAGCCGTCTTTTTTAATTCAGATAGATAGGCATGTTCACTCATTGGTCCGCCAGATTTCATGGGCTTCTTTAATCTAATGGAACGGGGAATGGTTTTATCGATCAGTTCTTCAAGTGAGTTGGCTCCAATTTTTTCAAGCATGCTACTTAACTCTTGTTCATTTGGACCAATGTGTCTTGAAGAAAATTCGTTTTCTTGTTGTTCAAAAAGATTCATAAGTTATAATTTGTTGTCTTCAGCTATGTGTAATAGAAGAGTGGCTGAAAAAGACATTGATAAAAAACCAATAATATTGCCGCAAAATTACAATAAGACAGCTACATTTAATGCGGTTAAGTTTGTTAGTTTTGTCTTGTGGAAAACTGTAGAACAATTAAATCTTTAACTTTTAACAAATGAGCACAGAATTACTGCAGAACTGGCAAAAGAAGTCGGCGGATCACCATAAAGACTATAAGCGGTATCTTCAAAAAGTGGATAAAAACACCGTATTGAAGCAATTGCCAGACTTGAATGATGAAGCCTACAATAAAATCGATTGTTTGTCTTGTGCTGCATGCTGTAAAAGTTATTCTCCTCGATTTAAAACACCTGATATTAAGCGCATAGCCAAGCACCTGAGTTTAAAAGAAGGACAATTTATAGAACAATATCTTAATTTGGATGAAGAAGGTGATTACGTAGTGAAGTCAAAACCTTGTCCATTTTTAGGGAGTGATAATTATTGCAGTATTTATGAAATTCGTCCTTCCGATTGTGCAAGATTCCCTTATGCCGATGAAGATGTGATTATAAAAAGACAGGCGCTTACTTTGAAAAATGCCACTTTTTGTCCAATTGTTTATTTTGTACTAGAAAAATTAATGGTCAATTTTAATAAGTAATGCGGTGTTGAAGAAAGGGATTTAAAAAATCAATATTGCATTTTTCTTAGAGAGGGAGCTCTAAACCAGGTGGCAACTACTACTCCAATTGTCATGCATCCTCCAAAAACTACCGAAGGTATAATGCCCATTATTTTAGCAGCAACACCACTTTCAAACTGGCCTAGTTCGTTGGAAGAATTAATAAACA
Organism: Chitinophagaceae bacterium; assembly: GCA_947447485.1. Lineage (GTDB taxonomy): Bacteria > Bacteroidota > Bacteroidia > Chitinophagales > Chitinophagaceae > Ferruginibacter. Next base: position 6,219 of record CANFJP010000029.1, on the reverse strand, counting down.
TGCTATTTACAGACATTACCCTGCCTCTTAATTCATCAGGCGTTTTTAATTGAAGGATGGTTCCTCTGATAATGACGCTTACTCCATCCATGCATCCGCTAATGAGTAATGCGATAAACGACAACCAAAATAAATTTGATAGCGCAAAAACAATAATGCACATTCCAAATCCAGCAACTGCATAAAAAAGAATTTTTCCTTGATTTCGCATCAATGGTCTGATCGTTAGTATGGTAACAGTAGTAATAGATCCAATATCTGTAGCTGCGTTCAGCCATCCAAAACCTATTGGTCCAATATGCAAAATGTCTTTTGCAAAAATGGGTACCATCGCAACTGCTCCACCAAATAACACTGCAAATAAATCCAATGACAATGTTCCCAAGATTTCCTTTGTTTTAAAAACGTACTCAATACCTTCCTTTACACTTTGCCATGTTTTTTGCGCGGTGGTTACAAATACAGGCTTGGGTAACAAGTTGCGCAATAATAAAAATCCAATTATTGTAAAAGAGAGTACTACAAAAAAAGTATTGTGAATGCCCATCAATGCAATAAAAAAACCACCCAATGCATGCCCCATAATAGATCCCACAAGCCAAGTAGCTGAACTAATAGAGGCGCCTGCAGGCAATAATTCTTTTGGTACTATCTGAGAAATCATTGATCCAAATGCCGGTCCAGAAAAAGCCCTAATAGCGCCTGTGCAAGCAATTACACCAAAAATTAAATAGGCAATGGTCCATGAGTCAAAATGATTTGTACAATAGGTGGAGGATAGTAACAATAGCAATACAACGCAAATGGCGTAGAGCAATATTGTTTTTAATAGCAGTGTTCTTTTTTCGTTTTTATCAATATAATGTCCTGCATACAATGCAAGTGATAAAGCGGTTACCACTTCCGATAATCCCACCAGTCCTAATGCAAGCGGACTGTTTGTTAGTAAGTAAATCCACCATCCTATAACGGTTCCAGTCATTCGCAATCCCATAATAAAAATAAAGCGGCCTCCAATAAAGTATTTAAATTCTTTAATCGATAAAGGGGCGTAGGGATTCTTGCTCATTTGATTTTAAAATAAATTTAAATAGTATAATTATTTTTAATCATACTAAGGCAATGTGATATAATGCTGGCCATTTTCGTATTCTTGATTGAGCGCGTCTATTATAATTTGGGTGTGTTCTTCATTGTGAAGAAAGTCGGCGTTTGAGGCATCAACAAAAAGTGTTTTAATATTATGTTGTTTGATGTATTGTATATAAGAATCTTGAAGTGTTGTTAAATAATCATCGGGGATAGACTGTTCGTAGCTTCTATTTCGCTTCTTAATATTTTCTTGTAGTTTATTAACGGGGCTGTGTAAATAAATAAGTATGTCAGGTTGAATAATCTGAGCATGAATAATGTCAAATAGTTTATTGTAAAGCCTGTATTCTTCTTCAGGTAAATTAACTTTTGCAAAAAGCAAACATTTCGTAAAAAGATAATCTGAAATAGTAGCGTTCTGAAACATGTCTTTCACTTGTAATAATTCTTTGAGCTGTTTATATCTCTCAGCCATAAAAAACAATTCTAAAGGAAAGGCGTATTGTTCAGGATTCTCATAAAATTTTGGCAAAAAAGGGTTGTCGGCAAATTCTTCTAAAATAAGCCTTGAATTGTAATGCTTGCTTAGTATTTGAGCCAATGTGGTTTTTCCAGCGCCTATATTCCCCTCAATTGTTACGAAATTATATTTCACGAGTGATTGCTATTAGAATGATGTTCGTTTCTGCCTGCAAAATAAGTTGAAAGCAACAAAGCTGATTATTTTTTTTTCACCATTAGGGTATCCTTGCATTTTATTAAGAGCTGATGGATTGTTTTGTTGAATACAGGATGAATAAAACTGGGGGAGAGCTCATTTAAAGGAGTTAAAACGAATTTTCGCTCTTGTATTAATGGATGAGGCAAAGAAAGCGCCTTTGATTGAATGATTTCTTTATTAAAGAACAGGATATCAATATCGATGATTCTTGGTGCATTTTTTCTTGTTCTTATCCTTCCCATTTGTTGTTCTATGTCTAATATTGCTTTCATTGCCTCTGAGGAATTCATAGTGGTGTCAATCACCAACACTTGATTCAAAAAATCATTCTGATTTTCATTTCCCCAAGCGGAAGTTGAATAAACGGAAGAGGCTCTTTTAATTTTTCCTATGTTCTTTTGAATAAGCTTTTTTGAATGGGCAAGGTGCTTCATTGAATCACCTATATTGCTGCCTAATAAGAGGTACGTTTTATTCATTTATATAAATATGCAACTTTTTTTAAATGGGTACAAAGTTATGAACCTAATCGGGCATTTATCACAACCAAATTCGTTGATGAGAGGAATGTTTCTTTATCTTTAAGTGGAGTCCTAATGTAAATTTATTACGCTAGCTTTACAATCTTAAAACTCCACTAAGGTATGAAGTACAATCAGTTTAGGGCAATGTGGGCAATCACAAAGGCCAGTTTAAGGTCTATTACAAGAAGCCCTTCAGCTATGATTTTCAGCTTTATCTTTCCGTTTATTTTCATACTGGTTTTTGGGTTTATTGGCAATAATGGGATACAGAAAACTTACAAAGTTGTCATTGATAGTCATTCAGACACATCCAATCAATTATACAGCGCTATCATTCATTCTAAGGAAATTAAAGTAGTCTCTTATTCCAATCCTTCAGAAATGAAAGCCGATTTAGCTAAAGGGAAAATAGCTGGGGTGCTTTGTATTAATAAGCAAGCATCTTCACAAGGAACACCTTATAATATTCAATTAAAGAGTACGAGTTCTAGCAATGATCAATGGCCTCAACTGAAAAGAATACTTGATGATTTAATCAATGAAATTAGCAATCGTTCTTATACAGGAAGGCCTAGTTATGCTGTATTTAATTTTAATCCTCAACAGGATATAGAGCAAGTGCGTGAATATAAAACCATTGATTTTATTCTTCCGGGTCAACTAGGATTTTCTTTATTAAGCGCGGGTGTTTTTGGGGTAGCATTTATGTTTTTTAATTTGAGGAATACACTCGTATTAAAACGATTTTTTGCAACTCCCATCAACAGGACATTTATTATTCTGGGAGAGGGTATAAGTAGAGTTTTATTCCAATTAACAACAGCGGTTGTAATTATATCGGTTGGGTATTTTTTCTTCGGCTTTACGCTGATTCATGGGCTTCAGACTTTTTTTGATATGATGTTGCTTAGTTTTATTGCATTGCTCGTTTTTATGGGTTTTGGATTTATTGTAAGCGGTATTGCTAAAAGCGATAGTACCATTCCCCCGTTTGCCAATTTGATTACGCTTCCACAATTTTTATTGGGAGGCACATTTTTTTCTATTGATTCATTCCCAAAATGGCTGCAACCTGTCTCTAATGCAATGCCTTTAACACATGTTAACGAGGCTATGAGAAAAATTTCTTTTGAAGGACAAAGCATTTGGGAGGTTACTACTGGTAAAATTGAGCTATTCCACCATGTCTATAATATTCCGGTGTTGTTTATTCTTATGTTATGGGCGATTGCGGTCTATTTTGTAGCTGTGAAAGTTTTTAAATGGGAATAGTGCTACTAATTAGGGAAACTGATTTTTCCCATTCCAATATTGGGCATTCCCTTTTCTCCTTTTCCAAATGTTTTATTGTCCCCCGCAATTAATTCATTTGCTAGTATCGCAAATAAAATCGCCTCTTTTGCTTCAGGATGGATGTTTTTCTCTGCCGTGGTTGTTACCTTATTTGTGGTAAAATAGTTTTTGATATTTTCCATTAATAATGGATTGTTGATTCCACCACCGCTAATTAAAATTTCGCAGCGAGTGGTTTTCTTAATTATTTTCCGAATACTTTCACAAATAATAGTTGCTGTAAATAAATTTAGGGTGGCCAGCATGTCTTCAGAAGATATATTATTGGTCTTGCTTTTTTGCTGAGCATTTAATACGTAATCAATATTAAATAGTTCCGCTCCAGTAGTTTTTGGAAAGGCGAGATTAAAAAAATTGGTTGATTTCAACGATTTTAAAAGAGTGGAATTAACTTTGCCTTTTTTTGCAATCATTGCATTTTTATCGAAGTATTTTCCTTTGTATTTTTTTTGAACCCAAGCGTCCATTAATGAATTTCCTGGTCCAATATCTGTGCAGATTATCTCGCTAAAATTTGCTTTAGCAGGGATAAATGTACAATTCGCAATACCTCCAATATTTAACAAAATAGTATTTTTATCTTTTTGTCTAAAAAGTAAGTAATCTCCATAAGCAGCTAGTGGAGCACCTTCTCCTCCTGCAGCAATATGCTTTTGTCTAAAATCACTTACGGTAATAATGCCAGTGTTATAAGCAATGTGATCTCCATCTCCAATTTGCAATGTTCCATTTCCGTAAGTTTTGAGTTGATGTAAGCTTTTAGGCGCATGATAGATGGTTTGGCCGTGACTGGCAATTAAATCAACCTTCTTATTGCTAATCTTCCATTTTTTTAAACAGCTGTTAATCATCCTTGCATGCGTTTTTCCAATTTCTTCATTTAGTAAACACAGCTTTTGTAGAGAAACATTCTCTTTAGAGAAAATGGTTTTAATATCTTTTTTAAAATTAGACTGATATGGAATAGTTGTATGTTGAATCAATGAAAGCTTTGTATTTAATCCATTGCCTTTTATGTTGCAAAGCGCAATGTCTAAGCCGTCAAGCGAAGTGCCACTCATGAGTCCAAGAATAATGCGACTATCTTTCTTTGCTATATTTTTTAAGGGGGTTAATCGATTGTTCATTTAGCTGGATTTAATAAACTTCAAGTTTCTTTTAATGCCATTAAATTTACTTCTTTTAATGGGAGAGTTTTTGAAAATTATTTTAAATGATTCTTCTGTCATTTCTTCCCAGTCTTTATTGGTATAATTGAGTACTTCGTTCAATGGATTAAATTGTTTCTCTAATGTGGGCGTGGCAAATCGGTTCCAGGGGCAAACGTCCTGACAAACATCACATCCAAATAACCAGTTGTTAAATTTCCCTTTCATGTTATCTGAAATCAATGCATCTTTCAGCTCAATCGTAAAATAGGAAATGCATTTACTTCCATCAATCACTTTGTTTGGTAAAATAGCCTCTGTGGGACATTCGTCGATGCATTTAGTACATGTGCCACAATAGTCTTTTGCATAAGGGGCATCATACACTAATTCAATGTCTACGATAAGAGAGGCAATAAAAAAGAAAGACCCATTATTTTTATTGATAAGATTTCCATTTTTACCAATCCACCCCAATCCAGATTGTTGAGCCCAAGCTCTTTCAAGTACGGGAGCGCTATCTACAAATCCTCTTCCGTGCACATCGCCTACCGTTTGTTTTATAAAGCTAAAAAAGTGATTCAGTTTTATTTTAATGACTTCATGGTAATCTTCTCCCCAAGCATATTTTGAAATGTGGGGGGTATCAATATTTTGTTTCGATTCGGGAAAGTAGTTTAGTAATAATGTGATCACTGATTTTGCACCAGGTACTAGTTTGGTTGGATCAATTCTGAGATCAAAATGTTTTTCCATGTATTGCATCTGCCCATTCATTCCTTTGTGTAGCCATTGTTCAAGTCTTCTTGCATCTTCATCTAATTGCATGGCTTTGGCAATGCCACAATACTCAAATCCAAGCTGAGTAGCTTTGGTTTTGATTAGATGAGTTGTTTCATGGATATTCATGGATAGGGGAATAGAATAATTGATTCTAATTAGGAATGGATCAATTTAATTTCGAGTATCTTCTTCTAAATGTATTTTGTGAAAAAAACGGTGCATAGGAGGTGCAATTAAAATTCCAAAAGTAGAAAGAAAAGTAACGCCACTAAAAAGTGCATAGATTGAAGCAAATACTTTTGCGTTATTTGAAAGAATAATTTTTGCATCTATCATTGGTCCCATTCCGCTAAGAATCATGGATGCATTCAAAAGGCTATCGTACCAATCAAATGCCGGGATGGTTGCTTTGTAACCTACCATTCCAATCAGCAAGCTTATTAATAGAATAACAAATGCAATCGCTGCATTGTTGCGGATTCTTTTTCTATAAACTGATTTTGGTGCGAGTTGTTGTCTTTTATTTTCGTACATGATGGTATAATTAAAATTTTATGTCATAGCCAATAAGGGAAATCAATTCGAAGTATCCAAAATG
>CANFJP010000028.1 GCA_947447485.1 Chitinophagaceae bacterium | reverse complement strand
GTAGCGACTGGAATTTGAATCGTTCAAGATTCAAGGTTTAAGGTTAAACGTTGAACCAGCGTAGCGACTGGAATTTGAATCGTTCAAGATTCAAGGTTTAAGGTTGAACGTTGAACCAGCGTAGCGACTGGAATTTGAATCGTTCAAGATTCAAGGTTTAAGGTTGAACGTTGAACCAGCGTAGTGACTGGAACCCTTGAACGTAATCATCCGGTTTTTGAACCTTCACCAAATTTTTGTAATTTCGCCTTCCGTTAAACTTTAAAAATCACCCCCATGGCATTTGATATTGAAATGATTAAGAAGGTATATGCAGCCTTCCCTGAAAGAGTAGAAGCAGCAAGAAAAATTGTAGGAAGACCATTAACCCTCACAGAGAAAATATTATACGCACATTTATGGCAAGGCAATGCCACCGAAATACAAGAAAGAGGAATATCATATGTAGATTTTGCACCAGACCGTGTTGCCATGCAAGATGCTACCGCACAAATGGCCTTGTTGCAGTTTATGCAATCTGGCAGAACAGCCGTTGCAGTTCCCAGCACAGTACATTGCGATCATTTGATTGAAGCAAAAGTAGACAGCCAAACAGATTTAAACAGGGCCGTAAATGAAAGCAGCGAAGTGTATGATTTCTTAGCCTCTGTTTCTAATAAATATGGCATTGGATTTTGGAAACCAGGCGCAGGTATTATACACCAAGTGGTATTAGAAAATTATGCGTTCCCAGGTGGAATGATGATTGGTACAGATAGCCATACCGTAAATGCAGGCGGCTTGGGGATGATTGCCATTGGAGTAGGTGGAGCGGATGCTTGCGACGTAATGGCTGGATTGCCTTGGGAATTAAAGATGCCCAAATTGATTGGCATCAAATTAACGGGGAAATTAAATGGCTGGACAGCTCCAAAAGATGTAATTCTTAAAGTAGCAGGCATACTAACGGTAAAGGGTGGTACAGGAGCAGTAGTAGAATATTTTGGAGAAGGCGCTATCAATATGAGCTGTACAGGAAAAGGAACCATTTGTAATATGGGTGCTGAAATTGGTGCTACTACTTCTACTTTCGGATACGATGAAAGCATGAGTCGTTATTTAGCAGCTACTGACAGAAAAGAAATTGCAGCGATGGCTGATGAAATCAAAGAACATTTAACAGGTGACGCTGATGTATATGCGAATCCGTCAAAATATTTCGACGAAGTAATTGAAATCAATCTTAGTGAACTTGAACCACATTTAAACGGACCCTTCACTCCAGATTTAGCAACGCCTATTTCTAAAATGAAAGAAGTAGCCGCTGCAAACAACTGGCCTACAAAAATTGAAGTAGGTTTGATTGGAAGCTGTACCAACTCTTCTTATGAAGACATCAGCAGGTCTGTAAGTTTGGCTAAGCAAGTGACAGAAAAAGGATTGAAATTAAATGCATCCTTTACGATTACTCCCGGATCTGAACAAGTCCGCTATACCATTGAAAGAGACGGATTCTTAGAAGTGTTTGATAAAATTGGCGCTACCGTTTTTGCAAATGCCTGTGGACCTTGCATAGGAATGTGGGCAAGAGTAGGTGCTGAAAAAGCAGAAAGAAATACCATTGTGCATAGCTTCAATAGAAACTTTGCAAAGAGAGCTGATGGCAACCCAAATACATTTGCATTCGTAGGCTCTCCTGAAATAGTAACGGCAATGGCTATTGCAGGAGATTTAAATTTCAATCCGCTAACCGATACGCTTACCAATGATAAAGGTGAACAAGTAAAATTAGACCCTCCAACCGGTTACGAATTACCTGCCAAAGGATTTGCAGTAGAAGATGCGGGCTATCAAGCGCCTGCAGCCGATGGAAGTGGCGTGCAAGTAAAAGTATCACCAGAAAGTAAAAGATTACAAATCCTTGAACCCTTTGCTGCTTGGGAAGGAACAGATATCAAGGGATTAAAGTTGTTGATAAAAGCAAAAGGAAAATGTACGACCGATCATATCTCTATGGCGGGGCCATGGTTAAAATTTCGCGGACACTTAGATAATATCAGCAACAACCTACTTATTGGTGCAGTGAATTATTTTAATGAGAAAACAGACAACGTAAAAAATCAATTAACAGGAGCATACGGAACAGTCCCTTCTACACAAAGAGCATACAAAGCAGCTGGCATCGGAACCATCGTGGTAGGGGATGAAAATTATGGAGAAGGATCCTCTCGTGAACATGCAGCAATGGAACCACGTCACCTAGGTGTAAGAGCTGTTTTGGTAAAATCATTCGCCCGCATTCACGAAACCAATCTGAAAAAACAAGGAATGCTCGCGTTAACTTTCAACGACAAAGCAGATTACGATAAATTCAGAGAAGACGACAGTATTGATATTGTAGGCCTAACTAGTTTTGCACCCGACAAAAAATTACAACTTGCATTGCATCATAGTGATGGAACAACAGAAGCAATCATGGTAAATCATTCATACAACGAACAACAAATTGAATGGTTTAAGGAAGGAGCTGCTTTGAATATTATCAGAAGAGATTTTGCGAATAAGAAGTAAGGAATCGTTGAGTTGTTGAGGCGTTGAGTTGTTTAGGAGTAAGTAGGTTAGCAGTTGACATTAAAATTATCTACTCAACAACTCAACGACTAAACAACTAAACATTATTACTCCACAACATCAAACCATACTGTTGTTTGATCATCCCAATCACCATTGTAATTAATCGTCAATTCCTCTCCTATTGATATTTCTCTAACCGTTTTTACAAAAATGGTTTCGGTTTCAAAATCCATAAAATACTCGCAATTGCTCGAATAGCTATGATTATACATAGGGATATATCCTAAGGCCATACAGCATTGATCTTTCAAAGGCCCCCATTCAAATATATAATCGTGGAGCAATGTTTTATCGAGAGAAGGCCGATCTTCTTTGGGCATCACGATAACCGGCGAAACCTCTATTACCACCCCGCTTTCAATGACAGCTGAAGTAAACACGCCCTTGCCTTTTTTTTCTGTTAAATCAATATATAGTGATGGATTAATCATAATTTAAGAAAAGAATAAAGTAATTTTGCGACAATTAGTTAAACTAACAAAATAGGTTTTTTTACTCACTTAATAAAGAAATCATTCTGAAGATGGCATTGGAAATGGATGATATTACATTACAGCAACAGTTTAAGGAGATGATATCTTCTGAAGACAAGTTGGCTATTCAGGTGTTTCTAAATGACCAGAATATAAGTGACGTAGCGAATTTAATCTACGATAACCCCGATTACGAATCGCAAATCATTTCTCATCTTTCTATTCATCGTGCAGCCAGTGTGTTTAAAATACTCGATGCAGGTGAACAGAAAAGAATCATTGAAGACCTTCCTCCTTTCAAATCGGCAGAGTTATTAAATGAACTCCCCGCCGATGATAGGGTGGCATTCTTGGAAATGCTTCCCAACAATGTGGTTAGGGAACTTATCAAAACACTCGACCCCGAAGAAAGAAAAATCACCTTAGAATTGTTGGGCTATCCAGAAAACAGCGTAGGCCGTTTGATGAATCCGGATTATGTGTATGTGTACGAATACAATACCGTAAAAGAAGTAATTGAAACCATTCGTCGATTTGGCACCAATAGCGAAACGATTGATGTGATTTATGTTATCAATTACAAAGGAGAACTATTAGACGATATTAGAATTAGAGAAATCATCCTCGCGGCTCCTGAAGTAAAAGTAAGTGAACTCATGGACGAAAGATTCATTGCGCTAAACGCGAATGATGATCAAGAAATTGCGAACGAAGTATTTAAGATGAATAATCGAGTAGCGCTGCCCGTTACTGATAGCCAAAACATACTTTTAGGTATTATCACTATTGATGACGTACTGTGGATTACCAATGAAGAATTTGGAGAAGACATTCAAAAAATTGGAGGTACGGAAGCATTTGATGAACCTTATCTTGATATCAGCATTCCGAAGCTCCTTAAAAAAAGAGCCGGATGGCTGGTGATTCTTTTTTTAAGTGAAATGCTTACGGCTTCTGCCATGCAATTCTTTCAACATGAAATAGAAGTAGCCACTGTACTTGCTTTGTTCATTCCGCTCATCATGAGTAGTGGGGGAAACAGCGGATCACAAGCTTCTACCTTAATCATTCAAGCCATGGCATTGGGTGAACTTACCATTAAAGATTGGTGGCGCGTAATGAGAAGAGAATTGATTACCGGAGCATTGCTAGGCGTCATTTTAGGAACAATAGGATTAATAAGAATTGCTATTTGGCAAAATTTACACATTTTTGATTATGGCATTCACTGGGATTTACTAGCCATCACTATATTCTTCTCTTTAATGGCGATTGTTTTATGGGGTAGCCTCATTGGATCCATGCTGCCGATTTTTTTAAAAAGACTCAAATTAGATCCCGCCACTTCTTCTGCCCCATTCGTGGCCACCTTAGTGGATGTTACTGGTATCGTTATCTATTTTTCAGTAGCGTATTTCTTCCTAAAGGGAACATTGTTATAGTGTCTGCAAATAATAGAAATAGCTAGAATAAAGCTCCTTTTACCCCTATCTCGAAAACAGCATTTATTGACTACAAATTCATTAAATTGCAACAACTTAGTTGAGCATAACAAAAATATTATACTATGTGTGGAATAGTTGGCTATACTGGATCTAGACAAGCTTACCCTGTTATATTAAAAGGTCTTAAAAGACTAGAATATAGAGGATACGATAGCAGTGGCGTAGCATTGCTTAAAGATGGCAAACTAAAAGTTTACAAGAAAAAAGGCAAAGTGGCTGAGCTTGAAGAGGAGATGATTGGGAAAGAAATAGAAGCTACTATTGGAATCGGACATACCCGCTGGGCAACCCACGGCGAACCAAGCGATAGAAATGCACACCCCCATTCTTCCGCAAGCGGAAAACTTGCCATGATTCACAATGGTATCATTGAAAACTATGCACAAATAAAACAAGAGCTGCTCAACAAAGGCTACACTTTCACCAGCGATACAGATACTGAAGTATTATTGAATTTCATTGAAGACATCAAAAAAAACAATGATTGCAGTCTGGAAGAAGCCCTTCGCATTGCATTAAAAAGAGTCAGTGGAGCATACTGCATATTACTCATTGAACAAGACAACCCTGATACCATTATTGCCGCAAGAAAAGGAAGTCCATTGGTGATAGGAATTGGCAAAGGAGAACATTTTTTAGCAAGTGACGCCTCGCCTATTATTGAATACACAAAAGAAGTGGTATATGTTAATGATTATGAACTTGCCATTGTAAGGCCACATGAATTGATTTTAAAAAACATCGGAAATGAAAAAATAACTCCCTACATCACGAAGCTCGATATGGAATTGGCCGCTATTGAGAAAGGAGGATACGATCATTTTATGATTAAGGAAATTTTTGAACAACCTAGCACGATATACGATTGCTTACGTGGACGACTAGATGCGAAAGAATCAATTATTAAAATGAGTGGAATTGATCAAAATATTGATCAAATAATGAATGCCAATCGAATCATGATTGTCGCTTGCGGTACAAGCTGGCATGCAGGATTGGTGGCAGAATACATCATCGAAGAACTTTGTAGAATTCCTGTAGAAGTAGAATATGCCTCAGAATTCAGATACAGAAATCCCATTGTCAATAAAGGAGATGTCATCATAGCTATTTCTCAAAGTGGAGAAACAGCCGACACATTGGTAGCGCTTGAAAAAGCAAAAGAAAATGGCGCCTTTATCTTTGGCGTGGTAAACGCTGTTGGATCTTCTATTGCACGTATTTCTAATGCGGGCGCTTATACTCACGCAGGGCCAGAAATTGGCGTAGCATCCACCAAAGCATTTACCGGACAATTAGCGGTTTTAATGATGATGGCATTGGCCATCGCGAAGCAAAAAGGAACTGTATCAAAAGAACGATACGATCATTTATTATTGGAACTAGAACAAATTCCTGAAAAAGCAGAAGCCATTCTAAAGAATGCAAAGGAGCTTAAAAAAATTGCTGAAAAATACAAAGGGGCCTCTGACTTTTTATTCTTGGGTAGAGGCTACAACTTCCCTGTGGCACTTGAAGGCGCATTGAAATTAAAAGAAATCTCTTACATCCATGCAGAAGGCTACCCTGCCGCAGAAATGAAACACGGGCCCATAGCATTGGTTGATGATCAATTACCCGTTGTATTTATTGCTACAAATGATCCATACCACGAAAAAATCGTGAGCAACATGCAGGAAATAAAAGCCCGTAAAGGAAAAATCATTTCTATTATCACAGAAGGCGACACCGTTTGTCCTGGCTTAAGTGACGACTACTTTGCCATCCCATTAGTAGACGAATTGATTGCCCCTATCCTCACTGTAATCCCTTTGCAATTATTATCATATTATGTGGGTACTGCTAAGGGCATTGACGTTGACAAGCCAAGGAATCTTGCAAAAAGTGTTACGGTAGAATAATTAAATCTGAAAACCGTCTAAAAATCAGTTAATTTATTAACTTCAAGTAACAGTTATTGGCTATTGAAACATCACAATTAGTTATATTTAAGCAAGAAAATAAATTATCTCTGATTGAATAATTTTCAAAAGATATGAACCTCATCAAGCAGCACCCTATTAATGATATAGGATATAATTTTATTGAGAAGAAATACATCCCAAAAGGAAAAGACGAGTATCATCTTAGAAATCTGCAAAATAATAATAAGAAAACTTATCATGCATTAACAAATGCACAGATTGACATTCTCATTCGAAATAGAAATACATCTGACAACTGGGCAAATATTCTTGTTTCTAAAAAATTCGATCCGAAACTTGTTAAGAATTCTAAATTTTTCGGATTGGTTCGCATTGGAAAGCTAGAGCCTATTTGTCTTGAATTTCATGATTTTAAAATACCTACAGGCATATACAATAGCACCATCATTAGCAGTGATATTGGCGACAATGTATGTATAGAAAATGTAAATTACCTAAGCCATTATATCATCGAAAACGATGTAATCCTTGTTAATATAAACGAACTGGCCACAACCAATTATGCAAAATTCGGAAATGGGATATTAAAAGAAGGCGAGGTAGACGAGAAACAAAGAATGATCATAGAAGTGCGTAATGAAAATGGCGGAAGAAGCATCATCCCCTATAATGGAATGCTTGCAGGAGATGCATATATGTGGAGCAAATACAGAGACGATAAAAAATTATTGCAAAAGTTTAAAGAATTCACAGAGAAAAAATTCGACAAACAAAGAGGCTACTATGGGAAAATTGGTCAGCGTACCATCATTAAAAATGCACGCATTATAAAAGACGTGCTCATTGGATCTGATGCATACATTAAGGGAGCAAACAAATTAAAAAACCTGACCATCAATAGTGATGGCAATAGAAAAACACAAATTGGCGAAGGATGTGAGTTGGTTAATGGAATTATCGGATACGGCTGCAGAATTTTTTATGGAGTAAAAGCTGTAAGATTTATAACCGCATCCCATTCTCAATTAAAATACGGTGCACGATTAATTAATTCATACTTAGGAAATAATTCTACCATTTCTTGTTGTGAGGTATTGAATACGATGATTTTCCCAGGGCATGAACAACACCACAACAATTCCTTTCTTTGCGCTTCTCTCATCATGGGACAAAGCAATATTGCTGCAGGAGTGACCATTGGAAGCAATCATAACACTCGCGGAGCAGATGGAGAAATAGTGGCGGGAAGAGGCTTTTGGCCTGGGCTTTGCGTGAGTCTTAAACACAATTCAAAATTTGCCTCTTTTGCTATTTTAGCAAAAGGCGATTACCCCTCCGAACTAAATATTCCTGCCCCTTTTTGTTTGATTAACAATGATGTGGCAAAAGACCGATTGGTGATTATGCCCGCTTATTGGTTTCTGTACAATATGTATGCATTGGAAAGAAATGTTACGAAATACCATAACAGAGATAAAAGAGAATATAAAATTCAGAACATTGAATACGATTACCTTGCTCCAGACACCATCAATGAAGTGTTTGAAGCACTTAATACTTTCAGCAAACTAAAAATAAGTGATCAGGGAGAAGCGGTTATTGATGGATGGGAAAATGCAAAAAGAAAGACAGTGCTGATTAAACTTCCTGAAGCCATAAAAGTATATGAAGAGATTATTCAGTTGTATGCATGTTCTCAAATGCTAAAAACAATTGATGCAAACAAGATTCAACATTTCGATGCATTAAAAAAACAACTTCATGCCAAATCAAAAAGGAGTAATTGGCTCAATATTGGCGGACAGTTGATTCTGGAAGAGGAAATGAGTGCCCTTAAAAAAGAAATAAAATCTAATAAAATAAAAAGCTGGGATGACATTCATGCATTTTATCAAAAACAAGGAAAAAATTACGATAAAGACAATTTAAGCCATTCATTTACCTGCCTATTAGAACTATGGAATATTGATTCAAAACAGTTCACTCCCGCCTTGTTTAAAAAACTTCTTCAACAAATGCTTATCACAAAAGAATGGATGACGAAAAGCATTTACAGCACACGAGAAAAAGATTATTCCAGCCCCTATAGAAAGATGGTTTATGAAAACAACGAAGAGATGCTACAAGTAATTGGAAAAATTGATGACAATACCTTTATACAAGATCAAAATACTTCATTTGATCAATTAGAAAAAAAGGTTACGGGATTAATAAAAAAGTGGAAACTTTAGTGAATTAAATAATATCACTTCATAACGTGCTGTACTGCCAAATCGTACCCTTGCAACCCCATTCCTATAATAACGCCCGAAGCATTGGCTGATATATAAGATGTTTTTCTAAATTCTTCTCTACTGTATATATTTGAAATATGCACTTCAATTACTTTGGTAGAGATCGCTGCAACTGCATCCCCTATTGCAACTGAGGTATGCGTATACCCTCCTGGATTAAATACAATGCCATCATAGCTAAACCCTACACGATGCAATTCATTGATCAACTCTCCTTCTACATTGCTTTGAAAATAACTAAACTCAATATTGGGATATTTCATTTGAATGGTTTCAAAAAAAATATCAAAACTTTCATTGCCATAAATAGCTGTTTCCCTCTTTCCTAAGAGATTTAAATTGGGCCCATTGATTATAGCAATTTTCATGAGTAGACTAATTATTTAGAATCATTGCAATAAAATCATCGAAAAGATAACGACTGTCGTGCGGACCAGGAGTTGCTTCAGGGTGATACTGAACAGAGAATGCTTTTTTATTTTTAATACGAATACCTTCAATGCTATCATCATTAAGATTGATATGCGTAATCTCTATACTGTTGTTGTTTTTTACTGCGATGGGATCTATTCCAAATCCATGATTCTGTGTGGTGATTTCTGATTGTCCAGTAATGATATTTTTTACAGGATGATTAAGCCCTCTATGCCCATGATGCATTTTAAAAGTGGGAATGTCATTTGCCAACGCCAATAATTGATGTCCTAAACATATTCCAAACAAAGGCTTATCTGCAGCAAGAATTTTTTTAACAGTATGAATAGCATATTCCATTGGGGCGGGATCTCCAGGACCATTACTGATAAAATACCCAGAAGGATTGAATGCGGCTAATTCTTCGAAAGATGTCTTTGCATTAAATACTTTTACAAAAGCACCTCTGTCAACCAAGCATTGAAGGATATGTTGTTTTACTCCAAAATCAAGCACCGCAATTCTAAGGGTGTTGTTTTCCTCTCCGAGCGTATAGGATTCTTTTGTACTCACAACGGAAGCCAATTCAAGTCCTGCCATAGAAGGCACACTTTTCAATTGTTTTTTAAGCACATCTATATCTAGTTCTGTAGAAGAAAGAATACAATTCATGGCTCCTTTTGTACGTATGTGAGCCACCAATGCTCTTGTATCAATTTCATCGATGGCAACAATTTGTTGAGATTCAAAATAATGTTGCAAAGATTCATCCGCTAAAAATCGACTAAAATTCTCCTCTAGATTTCTTCCAATAACAGCCTTTACTTTTACTCCGGCACTTTCAACGTCCTTAGGCATTGTTCCATAATTACCGATATGGGCATTGTTCATAATGAGCACTTGTCCAAAATAACTTGGATCCGTGAATACTTCCTGGTAACCCGTCATCCCTGTATTAAAACATATCTCTCCCGTTGCAATGCCTTTGCAGCCAAATGCTTTACCGTGCATAACAGTGCCGTCTTCGAGAATTAAAATAGCTGTTTTATTTATTTTTTCCATTGACTAAGTATTATACAAAGAAAAAGAATGTAACCGAATTAATAAAAACAAATCCAAAAAAAACCCCGAAAAATATCGGGGTTATATAAAAAGACTGAATGATTCATTTATGCTTCTGTGTTTTCTTCAGTAGCAGCTTCTGTTGACTCAGCAGGGGCAACTGTTTCAGCAACTTCAGCAGTAGCTTTCTTCTTAGCTCCAGAACGACGCGTTGTTTTCTTAGCTGTATCAGCTGATTGCGCTGTTCCTTTACCATAGATTTCGTTAAAATCAACGAGTTCTATCATTGCCAATTCTGCATTATCACCTATACGAGCGCCCAATTTAATGATACGTGTGTATCCACCAGGACGACCAGCAACTTTAGGTGCTACAACAGTAAATAGTTCTTTTACTGCTTGCTTGTCATTTAAGTAACTGAAAACGATGCGATGATTGTGCATGATCAACTCCTTGGTAGAAGTTGCTTTTGTTTTGGTAATAATTGGCTCTATATAAGTACGCAATGCTTTTGCTTTTGCAAGAGTAGTGGTAATTCTCTTATAAGTAATCAATTGGCAACCTAAGTTCATCAGCAATGCCTTTCTGTGAGAGGCTGTTCTGCTTAAGTTATTTTTTTTATCTCCGTGACGCATGACTTGTTGTTTTTATACCCTGTACCGTGTCAGGAATTACAGGATTATGATAAATATGATTGTATGTAATTACTCGTCGTCTAATTTAAGTTTACTTAAATCCATTCCAAAACTCAATCCTCTTTCGTGTAACACTTGATCAATTTCACTTAAAGATTTTTGACCAAAGTTTCTGAATTTCATCAAATCTTCTTGTTCGTATTGAACCAACTCACTTAATGAATTGATTTTTGCTGCTTTCAAGCAATTGAATGCGCGAACAGACAAATCAAGATCTTCTAGTGGAGTCTTCAACATTTTACGCAATTGTAAAGTTTGTTCATCTACTAAATCTTCTTTTTTATCTTCTTTTGTATCAAAAGTGATGTTTTCATCAGTGATGATCATCAAATGTTGAATCAAAATACGGCTTGCTTGTTTAACAGCTTCTTCTGGATGAATTGTTCCGTCAGTTACTACGTCGATGATTAATTTTTCAAAATCAGTACGTTGTTCAACCCTTGTATTTTCTATCAAATACTTCACATTCTTGATGGGAGTATAGATAGCATCTACAGGAATATATCCAAAATGAGAACTTTTTTCTTTATGCTCTTCTGCAGGAACGTATCCACGACCTTTTCCGATAGTAATTTCGATGTCTAGTTTTGCGCTAGCATCCAAAGTACAAATCATTAATTCAGGATTCATCACTTCAAAAGCAGGAGAAGCTTCACCAATCATACCTGCGGTGAAATCAGTTCTGTTTTTTAATGAAAGAGAAATCTTTTCAGTATTTACATCATGATCCACTTTCAACTTAAAACGAACTTGTTTAAGATTTAGGATCATTTCTGTTACATCTTCAGTAACACCTTTGATGGTTGCAAATTCATGATCAGCTCCAGCTATATTGATTCCAATGATAGCGTAGCCTTCAAGTGAATTCAATAACACTCTGCGCAAAGCATTTCCGATGGTTACGCCATAGCCTGGTTCAAGGGGGCGGAATTCGAATTGAGCTTCAAAATCAGTTGCTTTCTGAAGAACGATTTTATCTGGTTTAACAAAATTAAAAATAGCCATTTGTATTTTGTTGTTTTAAAATTTAAAAGATTATTTACTGTACAATTCTACAATTAGTTGTTCCTTGATATTCTCTGGAACGCTTTCCCTTTCAGGATAAGCGATGAAAGTACCTTTCAATTCGGTTTCGCTCCATTCTAGCCAACTAAATTTTGGATTTTTACCACGAACATTACCTGTTATAGCATTGTTAGCAGCACTTTTATTTTTAAGACCAATTTTATCACCTGGCTTACAGCTGTAAGAAGGTACATTTAGCACATCACCGTTAACGGTTACATGCTTGTGACTTACCATCTGACGAGCAGCCTGACGACTTGGTGCAATACCCATTCTGAATACAGTATTATCCAAACGAGCTTCTAATAATTTTATTAGATTTTCACCGGTAACACCTTTTCTACGAGCAGCTTCTTCGAAGGTTCTGCGGAATTGTTTTTCCAACAAACCATACGTGTATTTAGCTTTTTGTTTTTCTTTAAGCTGAACACCATATTCACTCAGTGTTTTACGCTTTTTAGTACCGCCGTGTTGACCAGGAGGGTTACTGTTTTTTGTTAACCACTTACCATTTCCGGTAATGGGCTCTCCGAATCTGCGGGAGATTTTTGTTTTGGGGCCTGTATAACGTGCCATAATTTGATTGGTGACCTTTTATTGTCGGTGTATCATTGTAAAGGTCATTTAAAATGAATAATACACCCGTTAAAAAATAATATTGATACTATACTCTTCTCTTTTTGGGAGGACGACAACCATTGTGTGGCAATGGAGTTACATCTTTGATGATGGCTACTTCTAAGCCACTTTGAGCCAAAGAACGGATGGCGACTTCACGACCACTACCCCGACCTTTAACATATACATCTACTCTTTTCCATCCTGCATCTATTGCAGTTTTGGCTGCATCCGATCCAGCCATTTGAGCTGCATAGGGCGTATTTTTCTTACTTCCTTTGAAACCCATTTTACCAGCAGAAGACCAAGATATAACTTGTCCTTGCTTATTGGTTAAACTAATAATGATATTGTTGAAACTAGCTGTAACATGCGCATCACCATGTGGATCAACTTTTACAACTCTTTTTTTAGAAGCCGATTTCGCGCTTTGAACTTTTTGTCCTTGTGCCTTTGCCATAATTTTATTAATAGTTGAACTTAAAAAATAACTTCGAATGTTTCGAAGCTGAACCAACCCTCCTGCCGACTTTTGCGATCCGGCGCTGATTCAAAATATACAAGTCGTTATAAACAGCAATACCGGAGGATTTTCCACCGGTATCAATTATTTACTTAATTACTTTTTTCTTACCCGCTACAGTCTTACGTTTACCTTTTCTTGTACGACTATTGGTACGAGTACGTTGTCCACGAACGGGCAATCCCTTACGGTGACGCAATCCACGGTAACATGCGATGTCTAACAA
The DNA here is from genome assembly GCA_947447485.1 of Chitinophagaceae bacterium. Taxonomy (GTDB): domain Bacteria; phylum Bacteroidota; class Bacteroidia; order Chitinophagales; family Chitinophagaceae; genus Ferruginibacter. Next base: position 4,677 of record CANFJP010000028.1, on the reverse strand, counting down.
GCGCTTAATATTCATCTGAGTTTCACTACGAAGTGCACCCTCTGTTTTAAACTCATTGTTGATTACATTACGGATGGCAGTTTGCTCATCATCATTCCACTGGTTAACTTTTTTGCTCAAATCAATTCCTGACTTGGTTAAAATGTACTTTGCAGTAGAACGGCCAATACCATAAATGTAGGTAAGACCAATTTCGCCTCTTTTATTTTTTGGTAAATCTATACCGGCAATACGCGCCATATTATTTGTTGAATTTTGTTTTTAAATAATTAATTGAAAACTATCCTTGCTTTTGTTTAAAGCGTGGATTTTTTTTGTTGATTACATACAGACGACCTTTCCTTCTCACAATTTTGCAATCAGCACTGCGTTTTTTAATTGAAGCTCTAACCTTCATTTTTTTTGATTTTATCTTTTAATAATAACCGCAAGCAGCGTGCCTTACAGTCTAGTTTTTATTTATACCTAAATATAATTCTACCTCTTGTTAAATCATAAGGGCTCATCTCTACCCCTACTTTATCGCCTGGTAAAATACGGATATAATGCATCCTCATTTTACCCGAAATCGTTGCCAATATTTCATGACCATTCTCCAGTTTTACCTTAAACATAGCATTGCTGAGTGCCTCAATGATCGTTCCGTCTTGCTTAATTAATGCTTGTTTAGCCATAAATTTGGGAGCGCAAAGATAAGAGAAATATTTAATTATTAACCAAAAAAACCTAATATTACAGTACAAAACACGATAAATTTATGAAAAAAGCCCTTTTTACCTGCTTAGGTCTAGCAATTCTAGCTGTTTCTTGTAAAAAAAGCGACCCCCCAGTAGTTGTTCCTAGTAAATTCATGACTTTTACCTCCGGGATTGTATGGAACTACGAAACCGTTGATAATATTGCAGTTACCACCACCCCCTACACCCTCACTTCTACCAGTAGCGACTCTACTATCAATAGTAAGGTGTATCATATTTTCGAGTATACTGATGTCAATGGTACGAGCCATCAATATTATAACAACACCAATAATGATTATTTTCAGTACACTGAATTGTCAACTCAACTACCCCCATTAGAATTAAAGTATTTAAATGACAACACTGCCGCAGGTGGCACCTGGTCTCAAGCATTTTCTGCCTTACAACAAGGAGTTACCATTACTGCAAACATTCAAAGCACCATTGAATCAAAAGGAACATCTTTGACTGTTAACGGTATTACCTATAATAACGTAATAAAAGTGAAGACTGAAATATTAAACCCTACCACAGACAATCCACTTGTTGTGATAGATCCTATCACACAAAGTATTCATAGTTACTTTGCACCAAAATACGGATTGATTAAAAGAGAATTTCAGCTACATGTTAGCGGAAGCGTTTTAGGAAATTCAAGTGATTTGATCAATACAAACACTACAACCAATTTATTAAGCTCAACTGTTCAATAGTTATCCTAAAAAATATCAAAATAGAAAGGGTGGCAATTTGCCACCCTTTCTATTTATAGGAAAGTCACTATTTACAAAATGGTAACTTCTGTTCTTCGATTTTCTGCTCTACCCGCTTCTGTTTTATTATCCGCAATTGGTTGGGTTAACCCGTATCCTTTTGTTGTAAGCCTACTAACATCAATCCCTTTATTAATTAAATAATCCTTTACTGCATTGGCTCTATCTAAAGAAAGCTTTTGATTGCTCGTTGCATTGCCCACATTATCCGTATGCCCACCAATTTCTATTCGATCATCTTCTTTTCTTTTTAAATACGCAACCAATTCATCCAATACAACATAAGAACTCTCTTGTAAAGTCGCTTTGCCAAAATCAAAGTTGCAATTGTCTAGCACCCAATTTTTAGATGGCATGAATTGAAAGTTTAGTACAAAAGGATTTTTGTAATATGCTTTCCCTTGAAGTGCAGGAATATCTAACACATCAAGTGAAGTAGAATCTTTAAATCCAAGAATATAAATATCGTATTTGTCCCCTGCAGGAAGCCTCACCGAAAACTTACCATTGTCATCAGTTAATCCCTGATATTCTCTGCCATTATTTCTACTTCTCAATACCATGATTTCATGAGTAAGAATGTTATTGTTGAAATCAGTCATCATTACATCTACTTGCGCATCCTTAGGAATAGAAGCGTTTTGAATAGAGTCTGCTTGTGCTAATGTAAAGAGAGGCGATGTGCATAATACAAATGCATAAGAAAGGATACGTTTCATATAAATACAATCATTAAGTGATAGTATAAAGTTACTGATTAAAGTATTTTTTATGAAGATGAATGAACAGAATAAGAGAGTTTTACAATTTCTTTTGCAATTGGACTACCATATTCTCTTTCCAAGACTTAAAATCACCCTGAGCAATGTGCAATCTTGCCTGTTCTACCAGCCATAGATAAAAAGAAAGATTGTGTACACTGGCTATAGTGAGACCAAGATATTCCTTGGCTTTCATTAGGTGACGTAAATAAGCTTTGCTATAATAACTGCTCATGGCACAATTGATTCCCTCATCAATAGGAGAAAAATCTTTTTCCCATTTTTTATTGTCAATATTAATCACTCCATTGGAGGTAAATAACATCGCATTTCTTCCATTTCGAGTAGGCATTACACAATCAAACATGTCTATTCCCATTTCAATGGCTTCAAGAATATTCCACGGAGTACCCACTCCCATTAAATAGCGTGGCTTATTCAATGGAAGATGCTCGCAACAAAAAGCACAAATCTCATACATTTTTTCAATTGGCTCGCCTACACTCAATCCCCCAATAGCATTGCCTGTTGCATTTTTACTGCTGATGTATTCACAAGATGCTTTTCTAAGATCATGATGAATCCCGCCTTGAACAATGGGGAATAAATTTTGAGTATAGCCATACTTATCAGAGGTTTCATTGAAACGAGCAAAACATCTATCAAGCCATCGATGTGTTAAATCCATTGAAGTCTTGGCATAATTATACTCACTTCCACCAGGAGGACATTCATCAAATGCCATCATGATATCCCCGCCGATGATTCGTTGAATATCCATCACTCTTTCGGGAGAAAAAAGATGCTTGCTGCCGTCGATATGAGATTGGAATACCACCCCTTCTTCACTGATTTTCCTACTGCCCGACAATGAAAAAACTTGAAATCCTCCACTATCTGTTAAAATAGGGCCATGCCATCCATTGAATTGATGAAGCCCACCAGCCGCCTCCAGCACTTCTAAGCCCGGCCTCAAGTATAAATGATATGTATTGCCTAAAATGATTTGAGCACGCACTTCCTCTTGTAATTGTTGCTGGGTAACCGCTTTTACTGTACCTACTGTGCCTACAGGCATAAAAATAGGCGTTAGAATATCCCCATGATCTGTGGTGATTTTCCCTGTTCTCGCCTTCGTTGCAGGATCGCTATGTAAAATATCGAAATGTAGTGCAGCCATGAATATATAAAATACAAGCAAATATAAATTTAAAAATTGCTCCAAAATGATAACATCAATAATAATCCTAAAGCATATTTTTGCGTAAATGAAACCATCCCTCTTTTTAGAACATTGGCCCCTTATTCTATTCGTTGCATTTTGCGTTGCAACAGGCGTTCAGCTTTTTTATTTTTTATTCTTTTTTTCGAGACTAGCTTTTTATAAAGCACCCAGAAAAAAGAATTCACAAACACACCCTGTAAGCGTGGTGATTTGTGGAAGAGACGAAGCTGATAATTTGGCGAACTATCTTCCTGGCGTATTGGTGCAAGAATTTAAAACAAGCCATGAAGTAATTGTAGTAAATGACAATTCTTATGATGATAGCAAATACCTTTTAGAAGAATTTAAAAAAATATACAAACAATTAAAGGTGGTGGAACTTACACAGGAAGCTAAAATGATTCCTGGAAAAAGATACCCTTTGAGCGTTGGTATTAAAACCGCCAAACATGAAATTCTTTTATTAACAGACGCAGATTGTGTTCCTGCAACAGAACATTGGATTGAAAGCATGCAAAATGCTTATGATGATGATGGGACTGAAATCATTCTTGGCTATGGGGCTTATCATAAAAAGAAATCATTCTTGAATAAAGTAATCCGATGGGAAACTTTTCATGCGGCGCTACAATACCTAAGCTATGCATTGGCAGGCACCCCCTACATGGGAGTAGGCAGAAATCTTAGTTATAAAAAAGCAGTCTTTATGCGACACAAAGGATTTTCGTCACACAATAACATTCCTGGTGGAGATGATGACCTTTTTATAAATATGGCTGCAAATAAGAAAAATACAAAAATCAATATCGACCCCAATAGCTTTACACTTAGCCTGCCTGCTACTAGCTGGTCGCAGTGGTTTAAACAGAAAAAAAGACATTACTCCACTAGCAGATATTATAAGCCGCTGCATAAGATTCTATTGGGACTATATGCTTTTTCGCAATTCCTATTTTATCCTTTACTCATTGCTAGTTGCATCTTTTATAATTGGCAATTAGGAGTGGGCATTTTTGGAATACGACTATTCATTCAGGTAGTTATATATTGGAAAACTTTACAGAAATTAAATGAGAAAGACCTGATGCCATTGTTTTTGTTTTTTGACTTATGGATGTTTTTTTATTATTTAATATTCTCCTTTTCGTTGATAACAAAACCAAGACCTACTTGGAAAT
>CANFJP010000027.1 GCA_947447485.1 Chitinophagaceae bacterium | reverse complement strand
GCTTTTTTAATGAGTGTATTTAATGAGGTAACTTTTCTCTAATCAATCCATAAAACCAAGTGCCGGCAATAGCGGATAATAAAGTAACTATAATAATTGTTGCGCCAGATCCTATTTGAGCATATAGCGGACCAGGACAAGCGCCTGTAAGGGCCCATCCTAATCCAAAGAGCAATCCTCCATACACCTGCCCTTTATTAAATGGCTTAGACTGGAAAACAATTGTCTCACCATAAATCGTTTTGATATTAAATTTTTTAATCAATAATACCGACACCATTCCTACAACTACCGCACTACCAATGATACCATACATATGAAAAGACTGGAATCTAAACATCTCCTGTATTCTATACCAGCTTACTATTTCTGCTTTCACCAATAGCAATCCAAACAACATTCCAATTAAAACATATTTAACGAAATGATAGGGAGTATGTTTTAATTTACTTTCATTCAAACAAATAGTATCTAAAGACTGATTATCGTTCTGCATATTATTAACATTCATACATTAAAGTGATAAAATAATTGGTAAAATAAAATTAGCCATTAGATAACCTCCAACCATAAAACAAATGGTGGCAATCAAGGAAGGGAATTGCAAAGTAGACAACCCTGTAATCGAATGACCACTAGTACATCCTCCAGCATAGCGTGTTCCAAAGCCCACTAAAAAACCACCACCAATCATCATCAATACTCCTTTTAAGGTAAACAGTACCTGCCAATTAAATAACTGAACAGGCACCAAACTGGAATAATCAGTAATTCCATACTGTGCCAACTCTTTTGCTAATGACGGATTCACCATCATTGGATTAGGATTTGCAAACCAATGCATAGCGATCAATCCACCCAGAAAAATTCCAGCAATAAAAAATAAATTCCATGCTTCCTTTTTCCAATCGTATTTAAAAAAAGGAATGTTGGCCGGAAGGCAAGCCGCACAAATATGCCGCATAGAAGAGCTGATGCCAAAAGATTTATTCCCAACAATCAATAACAATGGCACCATCAATCCAATCAGTGGCCCTGCAATATACCAAGGCCATGGTTGTTTTAAAAATTCAATCATCTGTGGTTAATTTATTTTGAAATTTCTCTACTGCCTGCATATAACTCATATTCAAATAGTCGGCAATCAATTTTACTTGTATAAAATTCAATTCTTCTTTTTGGTTTTAATCCAATCTTTTTTGCAAGCTCTAAATTTCCTGTAAAAATATAACCAGTATAGCCCTTACATTGTTTTTTAAGGAAATCTCCTATGCGCGAGTATGTTTCTTGCAATGCTTCTTCTTCTCCCATTCTATCACCATATTCGGGATTTAAATAAACGACACCTGGATTATTGGAAGGTATTGTTGTTTGAGCAAAATCACACAACTCAAATTGTATTAAATCTTCTACACACCCAATGCCTGCATTCACTTTAGAAATATTAATAGCATCTTCACTTATATCAGAAGCAATGATTAACAAATCGGACACATGACAAACCTGCGATTCTATTTTTTTATATACCTCATTGTACATATCCTCATGATAGTCGCATAAATGCATAAAAGAATAATTGCTTCTATACAATCCCGGTTTTCTATTGGTTGCGAGCAGTGCAGCTTCTATTGCAATCGTTCCCGACCCACACATGGGATTTACAAAAGCTGATTTTCTATCCCAATTGGTGGCTAAAAGTGTTGCAGCAGCAAGGGATTCTAACATTGGGGCTTTACCGGGTATCTTTCTATAGCCATGCTTCGACAATGTTTCGCCGGTAGTATCTAAAAATATTTCTGCAAGATTGTCTTTCCAATACAAATGAACCACCACTGAATTTAATTCAGGACCTGAATCTGGTCGGACGCCGGTTTTTTCTCTAAATCGATCAGCAATCGCATCCTTTACTTTTACATTGGCAAACAAATTATTGGTAATGGTTTCGTTGCTTACATTGCTAGTAATAGAAAAATAATTATTAGCAGGAATTATTTTTTCCCACTCAATCGTTAACAACGTTTTATACAAATCGTTTGCGTCGTTTGCATTAAACTCCTTTAAAGAAAATAATACCTGGCTGGCACATCGAAGATGCAGATTGAGTTTGATACAATCTTTTAAATCACCCGATAGCTCAACTCCTGTTTTAAAAACCCTCACTGGAGTATAGCCAAGCTCCACAATTTCTTTTTGCAAATAAGGAGACAATCGATTACTGCAAGTGATGATAATCCGACTTTGAATATTAAATAGGTTCATTTTGTTAGTCTAGTTGAAATAAAATTATTGAATCAATTGCATACATCTACGCAAACTGTCTTTCCAATGACTCATATGAATGCCAAAGGTAGATTCAATTTTATTTGTGGAAAGGATTGAATAATGTGGCCGCTTTGCAGGAACTGGATATTCAATAGATTTAATAGGCATAATCTGACAGTTGTTTGCGCGGATTAATTTAATCTCCTGTGCAAATTCAAACCAAGAAATAATCCCCTCATTTGCAAAATGATAAATACCTGGAATAATTTGATGGTGTTTTGAAATGATATTAAATATGGCATCGGCTAAATCAGCCGCATAAGTAGGCCTTCCAATCTGATCTGCAACAACACTAATCTGTTCTTTTTCACGCATTAAGCGCATCATGGTTTTTACAAAGTTTTTACCGAAGGAACTATACACCCATGAAGTACGAATAATGATTGATGAAGGATTGATGGCCAAGGCTGCTTTTTCACCTGCTAATTTTGATGCGCCATACACATTCAATGGACTAGTTGCATCTAATTCGTTGTACCCAAGTGCATTTTCGCCATCAAAAACATAATCAGTAGAAATATGAATAAATTGAACTGAATATTGCTTACATAAACCGGCTAAATTCTCAACAGCTTCTGCATTCATTTTAAAAGCAAGCGATTGCTCAACTTCTGCTTGATCTACCGCAGTATAGGCAGCACAATTGATACAATAATCAAATTGAGTACAAGAAAATATTTTTTTTACTGCATCAAAATCATCAATAGGCAATTCGTCTCTGGAAACAAATGTATAAGTGTATTGAGGGTAATTCAAACTCAACACCCTGCATTCGTTACCTAGCTGTCCGTTGGATCCTGTGATGAGTATGTGTTTGCTATTCGTCAATGAAAAGAATAAGTTAATTTAAAATATAAAATTGTTTTTGCAATCTGCAAATGCAGGCTGCAATTTGTCTTTTTCAGAAACAAGCTGCTTATCTGAAGGAATTTTCCAATCAATGTTTAATGCTGGATCAAAAAATTGAACTCCTGCTTCAGTTTCTTTATTATAGAATGCATCACACTTATAAAAAACTTCTGCCGTTTCGCTGAGCACAGAATAGCCATGGGCGAAACCCTGCGGAATATATAATTGTTTTTTATTTTCTGCTGATAATTCAATCGAGAAGTGTTTGCCAAATGTGGGCGACCCTACTCTCAAATCCAACACAACATCTAAAATAGTACCGCTCAACGCTCTGATAAATTTCGTTTGAGCATGGGGATTTAATTGATAATGCATTCCTCTTATCACGCCATAGACTGATTGAGCTTGATTGTCTTGTATGAATATTGTTTTAACATTATCCTTTTCACATGTTTGTTGATTATAACTTTCAAAGAAATACCCTCTGCTATCTTCAAAAACAGTTGGCTCAAAAATTAATAATCCTGGGAAAGTGGTTTCAATAAATGGCATATAGTATAATCGTAATAATTTTTTATGAATTAAGCATATTGCTTCTTAAAATATTCAATGGTTTCAATCAGTCCCTCTCTAAATTTAACAGTCGGCAAATAATGAAGCTGATTATTAGCAAAAGATATATCTGCCAATGAATTTCTAATATCACCTGCGCGCGGTTCTCTATATGTTGGCTTCCAATCACTTTTTAAATATTGTAAACAATAATCGTACAGTTGATTTATGGAAAAAGATTCGCCGGCTGCTACATTGTACACTTTATTAAAAGCACCTAAATTGTCAGTAAGCATTCCTTCAATATTAATTTGAATGGCATTTTCAACAAACGTAAAATCCCTCGTTTGTTCGCCATCTCCATTGATAAACAGAGGCGTTTGTTGCATAATCCCTTTTACAAAAAGTGGAATCACTGCTGCATAGGGCCCATCAGGATCTTGTCTTGGACCAAAAATATTAAAATAACGAAAGCCCATTAAATTCAATCCGTACACTCCCGCAAAAACTTCCGCATACAATTCATTGGTTTTTTTTGTAACGGCATAGGGCGAAAGACAATTGCCTGTTGTATGTTCTACTTTAGGTAAAGTAAGATCATCCCCATATACAGAGGAGGAAGAGGCATACACAACAGTTTTTACTTTTTGTTCCACTGCTGCCTTCAGCATATTTACAAATCCTCCTACATTCACATCATTGAAATAAACTGGCTCTTGAATAGATCTAGGAACTGAACCCAATGCAGCTTGATGACTCACATAATCTACATTTTCGCAAGCCTCTAAACATGTTTCGTAATGACGAATGTCTCCTTGAATGAATTCAAATGCATCAAATTGTCTTAAAATATTTAGATTGGATTCGAACCCGTTAGACATATTATCAAGCACTTTTACTTTTCGGGCACCATTCAACAAAAGATATTCTGCAATATGACTTCCAATAAATCCCGCGCCTCCAGTTACCAAAAAAACATCATTGGTAATGTCCTTTGTATGATATTTATTTTTTGGCATAATTACTTAATCTACAATAATTTTATTTTATAAGCTCCAATAACCCCTGCTCTTAATTCTTCCTCTGAAGGAACCTTTGATATCCGCAATCAATGCAGTGGGCTTAGTGATAGAAGCAAAATAGTCGTCGGCTAGTTTTTTATACTCATCATGCAACACCGTAACTATAACGGCATCATAGTCATTTCTCAGGTTTTTAGTTAGCTCAAATCCATATTCATCAAATAAATCATTGCTATCAGCACAAGGATCTGTTACATCTACATTAATGGAAAAAGATTTTAATTCTTTTACCACATCTGCTACTTTGCTATTGCGGATATCACTTACATTTTCTTTAAATGTAGCTCCCATAATCAACACCCTGCTTTCCTTAATATTGCCATTGTGTTGAATAATATATTGCAACACTTTTTTTGCAACATACTCAGCCATCCCATCATTGATAACACGCCCAGCAAGAATTACCTGACTTTCGTATCCAAGCTCTTTCGACTTATGAGTAAGATAATAAGGATCTACGCCAATGCAATGTCCACCTACCAATCCTGGTTGAAATTTCAAAAAATTCCATTTGGTTCCCGCAGCTTCCAATACTTCGTAAGTATTTATATTCATGCGATCAAAAATGATAGAAAGCTCATTCATTAAAGCAATATTTAAATCTCGCTGGGTATTTTCAATAATCTTCGCCGCTTCAGCCACCTTGATAGAAGATGCTTTGTGCACACCTGCTTTAACAACCAATTCATACACTTTAGCAATAGTATCTATACTTTCATCGCAACATCCACTTACAACTTTCACTATGCTGCTAATTGTATGTTCTTTATCTCCTGGATTGATTCTTTCTGGTGAATAGCCAATTTTATAATCATCCACCATTTTTAACCCAGATAATTTTTCTATGACAGGCACACAGTCTTCTTCTGTGCAACCAGGATAAACAGTACTTTCAAAAACAACATAATCTCCTTTCTTAATCACCTTCCCAATTGTTTCGCTTGCTTTCAAAATAGGAATTAAATTAGGCACATTGTGTTCGTCTACAGGAGTAGGAACCGCTACAATAAAAAAATTAGCACTGCGCAATACATCTAAATCATTCGTAAATTGAATGTCACACCCTTCAAAAGCTGCAGGTAGCAACTCCTGACTAGGATCAATATGACGCTGCATCATATCTACACGAGCTGCATTGATATCAAATCCGATTACTTTTACCTTTTTAGCAAAAGCAAGGGCAATTGGCAAGCCAACATAACCCAACCCTATCACTGCTAAGGTTTTCTTCTTATTTAATAAATCGTCGTACATGCTTTAAAATTGTGTTGTCACTATTTTTTACTTTCAAATTCTTTGGGCAATTGAAAAAGCTCTTCGGTTGAGAGTCCTTTAAAATAATCATAGGTAATTTTCAATCCTTCAGCTCTTGACACTTTCGGTTCCCAATTCAATAATTCTCTAGCCTTGGTAATATCAGGTCTTCTTTGTTTGGGATCATCAATAGGCAAAGGCTTATACACTATCTTTTGTTTGGTTCCTGTTAATTGAATAATTTCTTCTGCAAAATCTTTTAAAGAAATTTCATCTGGATTTCCAATATTTACCGGATAAGCATAATCGCTCATCAGCAATCTATAAATTCCTTCAATTAGATCATCTACATAACAAAAGCTTCTCGTTTGACTTCCATCTCCAAAAACAGTTAAATCCTCTCCTTTCAATGCTTGTCCAATAAAGGCAGGCAATGCTCTTCCATCATTTAATCTCATGCGGGGGCCATATGTGTTAAATATCCTTATTATTCTTGTTTCCAATTGATGGAACGTATGATACGCCATGGTGATGGCTTCTTGGAAACGCTTGGCTTCATCATACACTCCTCTTGGACCAACCGGATTTACATTACCCCAATATTCTTCTGTTTGTGGATGTACCAATGGATCTCCATACACTTCACTGGTACTAGCTACGAGTATTCTTGCTTTTTTAGCCAATGCCAAACCCAAGCAATTGTGCGTTCCAAGTGAGCCCACCTTTAGTGTTTGAATGGGAATTTTAAGGTAATCAATAGGACTAGCGGGAGAGGCGAAATGTAAAATATAATCAAGCTCCCCTTGAACATGAATGAATTTAGAAACATCATGATGATAAAATTCAAACTCCTTTAAATTGAAAAGATGCTCAATATTTTTAATGTTGCCCGTAATAAGATTATCCATACCAATCACATCAAATCCTTCGCGAATAAATCGATCACATAAATGCGAGCCAAGAAAACCAGCGGCACCTGTTATTAAAACTCTTTTATTTAGCACTTTAGTATTTTTATTTAAAAAATTAACCCTGTATTCAATATTTTTTATTCTACTACTCTTCTTCCTATGCTTTGATAATAATACCCCAATGTATTCATTTGGTCTAAATCAAAAAGATTTCTACCATCAAAAATTACTTTGTTTTTAATGATTGTGCTCATCTTTTCAAAATCAGGCGTTCTAAATTCGCTCCATTCTGTAGCAATTATAAGCGCATCCGCATTCTCCAATGCCTGATATTGTCCTTCTGCAAAATGAATTGTGTCGCCCAATACTTGCTTCGCATTCGGCATTGCTTCAGGATCAAATGCACTAACAGTGGCGCCATTTGCCAACAAGGCGGCTATTATATTAAAAGCAGGCGCTTCTCTGATATCATCTGTATTAGGTTTAAAAGAAAGACCCCACACAGCAAAATGTTTTCCAGCAAGTTTGTTATTGAAATAAGTATTAATCTTAGGGATGAGATGCAATTTTTGTAATTCATTCACCTTCATAACTGCATCTAATATTTTGAAATCATAATGTACTTCGTCTGATGATTTCGCTAGCGCCTGAACATCTTTTGGGAAACAACTTCCGCCGTAGCCTATTCCTGGAAATAAAAATCTTTTGCCAATTCTTTCATCGCTTCCTATTCCTTTTCTTACCATATCTACATCTGCGCCCAATCGCTCACATAGCTGTGCAATTTCATTCATGAAAGTTATCTTCACTGCAAGAAAAGAGTTTGCCGCATATTTGGTCAGCTCGGCAGATTTTTCATCCATAAAAATAATAGGATTCCCCTGCCGAACAAATGGAGCATACAATTCATTTAAGATTTTAATAGCTCTTTCAGACGACGTGCCAATCACTACTCTATCTGGTCTCATAAAATCTTCTACTGCTACACCCTCTCTTAAAAATTCAGGATTGCTAACTACATCAAAAGCATTTTCTATTTTTTGCTGAGCAGTTGATAAAATGATCGATCTCACTTTGTCAGCAGTCCCAACGGGCACGGTACTTTTATCAATAATCACTTTATAATCGGAAGGCTGTATTAATTTACCTAAATCAGCAGAAACTTTTAAAATATAGGAAAGATCTGCACTTCCGTCTTCCCCCGGCGGAGTAGGCAAAGCTAGGAATATCACCTGTGCAGCAGCAACAGCGTCTTGTAAAGAAGTAGTAAAATGCAATCTTCCTTCCTTCTGATTTCTCAAAAATATTTTTTCAAGACCTGGCTCGTAAATAGTGATTTGTCCACTTGCTAGCTTTTCTACTTTATTGATATCGATATCAACACAAGTAACGTCATTGCCCGTTTCTGCAAAACAAGTGCCTGTTACCAATCCTACATAACCCGTACCAATAACTGCTATTTTCATAATGAAAATTTTATAAGTTTACAAACTCAAGCACTTTTGTAATAATGAAATCTTGTTGCGCCTTATCTAATTCAGTATGTATAGGCAATGAAATAACTCTTTCTGTTAACCAATCAGTGACAGGCAACTGATATGCGCTTCCCCCAAATGCATCAAACATTTTTTGCTTATGTGCTGGAACAGGATAATAAATCATAGAAGGCACTTTATGCTCAGCAAGAAACTCATTCAATGCATCTCTATTAATACCATTTAAAACCAATGTATACTGATGAAATACATGATGATTATTTGTAGCACGGAAAGGAATTGTTATTCTAGGATGATTTGCAAAAGCAGTATCATAATAGTCTGCGGCCTTTCTGCGAGCAATTATATATTCATCTAAATGCGATAGTTTAATATCTAAAATTGCTGCTTGAATAGCATCTAATCTTGAATTGCATCCTATCACATCATGATAATATCTTTTACTTTGTCCGTGAGATGCAATCATCCTTAATTGATTGGCTAGTTCATCGTCTTCAGTGAAAATGGCTCCTCCATCTCCAAATGCACCCAGGTTTTTTGAAGGATAAAAAGAGGTACAGCCAATATGTCCAATGCTTCCGGTTTTTTTAATAGACCCATCACTAAAAATAACATCATTGCCAATGCCTTGTGCATTGTCTTCTATAACATACAATTGATGCTTATTAGCAATGGCCATAATTGTTTCCATATCTGCTGCATGTCCATATAAATGAACTGGTATAATGGCTTTTGTTTTGGGAGTAATGGCTGCCTCAATCAATGAAGGATCTATGCAAAACGTGTGCTGATCTACCTCTACAAATATGGGCTTGATACCTAATAATGCAGCCACTTCTACGGTAGCGATATAAGTAAAGGAAGGTGTAATTACCTCGTCTCCTGCCTTCAAACCAAGCGCCATCATGGCAATCTGAAGCGCATCCGTTCCATTTGCACAGGGTATTACATGCTTGCTTCCATTGTACTTAGCAAGATTCGCGGAGAATTCATTAACTACTTTACCTCCAATAAATTGCGAGCTTTCCATCACAGCAATCACTGCTGCATCTACCTCTGTTTTAATTTTTTGATACTGTGTGCTAGTATCTACCATTTGTATAGGCCTCATAAATCAAGTATTAGAACCCCGCTAAAGCAGGCGAGCAAAGATAAGATTTTGAACACCAAAATCAACCCGAGAAGCCGAATTGATTTAACGAGTAAATGAGTGTATTTTTGGCCTGAAAATGAACCAGTTGAACCTTATTCTATACAATATTTTTATCGCACTTTATACGACAGCCATTCGAACGGCTGCCCTATGGAACAATAAAGCAAAGCTATGGATCATAGGAAGAAAGGCATTTCCTTCAATGAATTTTGATCATAAAACAATTTGGATGCATTGCGCAAGCTTGGGTGAATTTGAACAAGGAAGACCTTTATTAGAAGCAATCAAAAAAGAATATCCCACCTATCCAATAGTGCTAAGTTTTTTCTCTCCAAGCGGATATGAAATTAAAAAAAACTATCCTGGAGCAGATAAGATAATCTACTTGCCAATTGATACGGCACACAATGCAAATAGATTGATAAAAGAAATCAATCCCGCCATTGCCATTTGGGTGAAATATGAATATTGGTATCACTTTCTAACTACACTGAAACAACATCAAATTCCAGTATTATTGGTATCGGGTATTTTTAGAAATTCACAACCTTTTTTTAAATGGCACGGAACATTACATAAAAAAATGCTTTCCTCTTTTACTCATTTTTTTGTTCAAAATGAAGAATCAAAAGAATTACTTAATACAATAAATAACAATAACAGTTCGGTCAGTGGAGACACACGTTTTGATCGGGTAATTGAAATTGCAGAAAAAAATGAGCCTGTATTGTACATCAAAGAATTTATTAACAATCACCGTGTATTAATTGCCGGTAGTACATGGGATGATGACGAAAAGCTACTGATTCATTATGCCAGCATACATCCAGAAATAAAAATCATTATTGCGCCGCACGAAATAGATTTGATTAATTTAAATACCCTCAAAAAAGAATTTAAACACGCCCTGTTTTATTCTGAATTAGCAAAAGAACAAAACAGCGCAAACGAAGCATCCGTATTAATTATAGATAATATTGGCATGTTGGCAACACTCTATCAATATGCTGATATTACTTATGTAGGCGGCGGATTCAATAGTAGTGGAATTCACAATACTTTAGAGGCAGCTGCACAAGGAAAGCCTGTTATTTTTGGACCAGTTTATGAAAAATTTGCAGAAGCAGTGGGGCTTATAAAAACAGGAGGTGCTTTTACTATAAACAATGTATTACAATTAGAAGAATTGTTAGATAGGCTTTTTAATAATAAAGAAGTATTAGCAAAAGCGAGCGAGGCTTCAAAAGAATATGTACTACAATCCGGAGGGGCTACAAATAAAATTATTACCTATATAAAAGAGAATCGTCTTCTTACCAATTGATCAAACTGTTTTACGATTTCATTCTTATCATCCCAGCCCAATTTTAATTTTAATTCGCGCTTAATCCAATATTCCGCTTCAGGATAAATAGCAAAACCATTAATTGTTTTAATACTTCTTTCATACATCACTTCATCGCCTCTAAACAATTCGCTTATATATAAAAAACGATCATTAATTCCGATCGCTTTTTTTAGGTCTTTAATGGGATCATCTTTCAACGATTCGCTGATTTCTATTTTTTGCTCTCTTAATGTATCATTTAAAGAAACACCACTTTCGGGAGCAATGATTTCATTCAATTCTTTTTTGGGTTCAGAAAGAATGTTTTTTTGATGAATCAGCGTTGGGGTGTCTTCAATCGGATCAAATAACATGGGAGGTTTGTTCTTTTGACTCACTTTATTTTTTGATTCCGCATTCATTTTTATTTCTTCTAGTTCCCTTTCCACTTCAGACTCATTCACATCTAAAAAAACCAATACTCTTTCTTCTGCTACTGGCAAGGCTGCTGGTTGTTCTGCCCTGGTTTCTACAGCACTGGCAATGTGAAAAGATACCGCTGAATGATTGCCTTTTTCCTGCTCGGTAGATTTAATGTGCTGCAATTCAGACTGTAGCATTTGCACAGTTAACAGCAATTCGTCAGCTGACGCATGTTGCGAAAGCTGCTCCCTTAAACGTTCACAGAGTGTTTCCACCCGCTCCATATCATTTTTTTAAAGTGTAAAAAATAATTCGTGCTTTAAATTTAGTTTTGCTCGATGAACAGAATCCTTAATCTTTGCACGTATATAATATAAAGTTACAAACACATTTCTAAAAAATTATTTAATGTTTATAGAACCACATTTAAAAGGAGAACGCAGGGGCTGGATTGAAGTGATATGCGGCAGCATGTTTAGTGGAAAAACAGAAGAATTAATCAGAAGACTCAAAAGAGTGAAAATTGCTAACCTTAAAGTAGAAATCTATAAACCTAGTATAGACACGCGTTACGACGAAACAAAAATTGTTAGTCATGATACGAATGCCATTCAGTCTACCCCCGTAAAAAGCTCAAAAGACATATTAAAACTTGTTGAGCATGTGGATGTGGTAGGTATAGACGAGGCGCAGTTTTTTGATGAAGACATTACGATGGTTTGTGAAACGCTTGCGCTTAAAGGGATTCGGGTAATTGTAGCTGGCTTAGATATGGATTATACGGGCAAACCATTTGGACAAATGCCTAATTTACTTGCGATGGCAGACTACATTACTAAATTACATGCCATTTGTATGAAATGTGGAACCATTGCCAATATCAGCTATAGAAAGGTAGCCGATAGCGGCCAAGTGCTATTGGGAGAAAAAGATATATATGAACCAAGGTGTAGACATTGCGCCGAATTAAAAGATTAATAAAAAACTTGATCTCTATATAACGCCATAAAATCATCCATAGCAATAATGTACGGTCGAATACTAGCACTGCTGAAAAAAGATATCTTGCTTGAATTAAGGCAAAAGCACACGTTTTATGGGATTCTGCTATATATAGCTGCTACCATCTTTGTTTTATATCTCTCTATGCCCACTAGCCCAGATGCGATTGTATGGAACAGTCTATTTTGGGTAATACAGCTATTTGTTTGTGTAAATGCAGTAGCAAAAAGCTTTCTACAAGAAACCAGAGGAAGAATGCTTTACTTCTATACCATAGCCTCGCCGGTGGAGTTTATTATTAGCAAACTCATTTACAACGCTATATTAATGTTGTTTATGAGCCTTATTAGCCTGCTGCTTTTTTTTATATTTCTAGACAATCCCGTTTCAAACAGCTTGCAATTTATTGGCATCGTATTGCTGGGGGGAATGGGAATCAGCTTGGTTTTTACTATTATGAGCGCCATTGCTGCAAAAGCCCAACAAAATGCTGCATTGATTGCAATATTAGGATTTCCCATCATTCTGCCCCAACTGCTGCTATTAATGAAATTAAGCAAAGCAGCTTTTGCAGAGGTTTTTAGAGACGGAGCCTTGCTGCAACTCACCGGATTGACTGTTTTAATGGATATTATGGTGATTGTATTGGCGGTAATTTTATTTCCCTACCTATGGAAGGATTAAATAAGAAAAAAATTATATAAAATATTATTTTTCAAAGTGTCATGTAGTTTCCCATAACTTTGCGCCACTGAAATAAATAACCTGCATTAGTGCGAAAAAGCTGGTGGAAAATATTATCTTTTATTTTATTGGTGTATACCATCATTGGTGGCTTCCTACTCGATGTGCCTCACCTATTTATTCTTAACGAAACGATTCGCAATCTTTACTTTCATGTATGCATGTGGTTTGGCATGATGATTCTCTTTACCATTAGTTTTATTTACAGCATCAAATACCTTTTAGGCTTTCAATATCGCAATGATATTTTTGCTAGCAACTTTGCTGCAGTAGGGTCTTTTTTTGGAATACTTGGCTATCTAACGGGTGCATTGTGGGTTTCTGTAACATGGATAACAGACCAAGGACAATCTTTTGGTAGTGTATTAAAAGAGCCCAAACTAATTGGCGCAGCAATCGCATTATTAATTTATGGCGCCTATTTTGTACTAAGAGGATCATTTACAGATATCGATAAAAGAGCAAGGATCAGTGCCGTATACAATATTTTTGCATTCGTAATGTTGTTCCCAAGTATTTGGATAATACCAAGATTGGTGGGAAGTTTGCACCCAGGAGCACCCGGAAGTGATAGCGGAAATCCTGCATTGGATAAAAGTCAACTAGATGCAACCATGAGAATGGTTTTTTATCCTGCGGTGATTGGTTGGACATTGTTAGGAGTTTGGATTGCTACTTTGAAAATTAGAATTGCATTAATCAATGATAAAAAATTAATCAATGAATAAAATAATCCTTTTTTTATTGGGGGTTTTCTGCTCATGTATTGCGGAGGCTCAGAATAAAGTTGAAATGGCAGATGCGATGCGAAGCAATGGAAAGATATATGTGGTAGTAGCTGTTTGTTTAACCATTTTATTCGGATTGATTATGTACGTTTATTCCGTTGATAGAAAAATAACTCGGATCGAAAAAGATAAATAAAACTTTCATTCATTATTAAATAAGAAATAAAAAAAACAATCATATGTCATCAAATCAGCATTATAGCTTTTTTCAGAGTGTAGAAAAGAGTTTTGACAAAGCAGCAAAATTTACTAAATGGGATCTTGGTCTCCTTGAACAGATTAAAGCTTGTAATAGTGTGTACCAAATGCGTTTCCCTGTAAAACTTGACAACGGAAACATCGAAGTAATTGAAGCTTATCGCGTGCAGCATAGTCAGCACAAATCACCTTGTAAAGGGGGGATTCGCTTCAGCGACGAAGTAAATCAAGATGAAGTAATGGCTCTCGCTTCATTGATGACTTACAAATGCGCGATTGTGAATGTTCCTTTCGGCGGGGGTAAAGGTGGAATTAAAATAAATCCACGCAATTACTCCACTTATGAATTAGAAAAAATCACTCGTAGATATACAGCTGAACTAGTTAAGAAAAATTTCATTGGACCTGGCATCGATGTACCTGCTCCCGATTATGGTACCGGCCCAAGAGAAATGGCATGGATCGTAGATACGTATGCTTCATTAAAGCCAGGAGAAATTGATGCGGCGGGTTGCGTAACAGGTAAGCCAGTTACTCAAGGCGGTGTTAGAGGACGTACAGAAGCTACTGGACTAGGCGTTTTCTTTGGAATCCGTGAAGTTTGTAATATGACAGACGTAATGGAAAAATTAGGATTAACAGTTGGATTACAAGGGAAAACTGTTGTTGTACAAGGATTAGGAAATGTGGGTTACCATTCAGCGAAATTTTTCAGAGAAGGTGGTGCAAAAGTAGTAGCACTGGCTGAATTTGAAGGAGCCATTTATTGTGAAGATGGATTAAATGAAGATGATGTATTTCAACACAGAAAAAAAACTGGCTCTATATTAAATTTTCCAGGAGCTAAAAACTTAGCTAAAAATACTGATGCACTAGAGCTTGCGTGCGACATTTTAATTCCTGCTGCATTGGAAAATGTTATCAATGGCGACAATGCTCCAAATGTAAAAGCAAAAATCATAGGTGAAGCCGCAAACGGACCTTGTACACCAGAAGCAGATGAAATCTTTTCAAAGAAGGGAATCCTTTGTGTTCCAGATATGTACTTAAATGCAGGAGGTGTTACAGTAAGTTATTTCGAATGGTTGAAAAACCTAAGCCATGTTCGTTATGGCAGAATGGAAAAACGTTTTACAGAAAATTTAAATACTCATATTCTAGGACAAATTGAAGAGTTAACTGGAAAACGAGTTGATGACATCGAACGTAAATTCATTATGCACGGACCAGATGAACAAGATTTGGTACATAGCGGACTAGAAGAAACAATGATTGCAGCGACCAGAGAAATCATGGATATTTGGAAAGAGAATCCTAGCATTCCCGACATGCGTACAGCTGCTTATGTGAGCGCTATCAACAAAGTAGCTACTAGCTATGTTGAATTAGGAATTTTCCCATAAGAAAGCAATCGCCTACTTAATAAATAAAAAGCCCAGATCTTTCTGGGCTTTTTATTTATACATTTTTATACTGTCTGTTTCTATGAACCCTTGTTGGCTATTTTCAAATCCAATCGTGTCTACCCCATTGGTTAGCATAATATAGTTAGCCTGCAACACAGCATTGTATCTCAGTGCTTGATCCAGCACTTTTGGAGAAAGTGGTTCATTCATTTCTTTGCACTCCACCACAATATAAGGCTGCGATGCTCGATCGTATACAACGATATCGAATCTTTTTTTTACTTCGGATAAAATGATTTGTTTTTCTACTGCAATCAAAGAAGGAGGAAACCCTAATACTTCAATTAAGTATAATAAAAAATTCTGACGAACCCATTCTTCTGGAGTGAGTACCAACCAGCTTTTTCTAACTATACAAAATACCAGCTCTTTACCAGCATCTATTTTAACAGAAGGTTTTTTCTCAGGATAAAGTATCTTAATCATTTACTTATAGCATCTATTTGTTTGACGCTCTAAAAAAGTATTTTTTAATTTGTTGCTGCGTCTGCATTTAAATTACCCCATCCTAATGATGCATTTCGAGTAGGATAATTTGCACTGGTAGATATTAATTTGCTAAGTATTTTATCTCTATTATAAGAAGGGAATCTACTCCAAACCAATGCGGCGATTCCTGCTGCAGTAGCAGTTGATACGGATGAGCCGCCTACTGTTGAGGGGATATCCCCAGTCATTGCAAGCGTAAGAGGATGCCTACCATTTGAAGCTTTTTCCATCACAATAGTGAAATCAGTTTCGCTACCACTATGACAATCAGTACAGGTGTTTCCGTAATTATTATCTCTAACCCCCGTTACCGCATTCACTTGAGAAAGCACCGCAGGAAAAATTACACCAAACCAACTGCTTGTCCAACTAAATGAAGTACCCGCTGCACAAAAAATTAATTTTCCTTTACCATAAGCATAATTAATTGCGTCTTCTATTTGAGAACTTGAAGTGATTCTTCCCATACTCATGCTAATAATTTTTACATCTGATCTGTTGGCTGCATTAGTGAACGCATCTGCAACACCCTTTGCCTCACGACTTTCATCTAGATATACATCTGCAGCAGCTCTACAAGTAACCAAACTGCAATTGTACGCCACACCACATGCAGCCCCATCTATACCACGAGGTGCCGCACAAGCACCTGCCATAGAAGTACCATGACCACAGCCATCATCTGCTGTTTCAATTGGACCAGTAGGAATTCCTAAAAAAGTTGATTGAGGTAATGTTACAATTTTTTCTATAGTTCTGCCAGTTGACAAGCCCTGGTTAAATGCACTGCCTAAGTTTTCTTGATCCAATTCACATCCTGTATCTATGATAAATACTTTTACACCCTTCCCGGTTGATTTTGTCCAGGCATTCTGAATTTTGTGATAAGAATGATTCCATGATTGTTTAGACGCAGGAGTAATGGTAGTATAATCTACATTAGCAACTAACCCAACTTCTGCGGTATTGTAATCACATCCACTGCTACTGGAGACTGCATTATTGTTGGCATTTTGAGTAGGCTTAAACGATACATCTGCAGGTTCGTATCCCATTGGCTCCGCATAACGAACAAGATTGCTTGCTCTTAATAATTTAATTGTGTTTGGATTTTTAACCACTATATCAATAACTGGCAACACATTTTCTTGCCATTGTATAATATTCTTTAAAACAATAGACTTGTCTAATTGCTGTTCTGAAGTTAACACCAACTGTAAAACGAAATTTTTTGCTTTAACCCATTCATTTGAATTGATATCAATAGTATGTAGATTGCTTTCAATATTGTACACTCCAGCTGGCTTGTATCCTATAGAAATAATATGATCAGATTGTTGTAATGCACTCCAAACCATTTGATAGGAGGCAGTTTGCCATTCAAATTTTTGATGCAAGGCTATTTGATTTTTAATGAAGGCATCTATATCACTTCGCGCAATAAGAGATTCATTGGCAGGATTCAAATTGTTGATGCCAGACTTATTACAAGCATTTAAAATGATCGTAAAAAGCAAGCAATAGATTACTATTTTTTTCATGGAACTAATATTAAAAGATAAAAATAAAAATTATTCATGTATTAACCTAATAGCTATACTTTAATATATTTAGACAGACTAAAATATGTTAATCCACTTTGATCATAATATTTTGTACTTTTATGGATGCATTGTGACAACAGTGTAATAATAAAAATATACAGATGAAAACAAAAGAAGAGATTGTAGAAAACTGGTTACCAAGGTATACAGGTGAAAAATTAGAAAATTTTGGAGAATACATTCTCCTTACAAATTTTTCAAATTATGTAAAACTTTTTGCAAGCTGGAATAATGTAGAAGTAATAGGAGCAGATCGTTCCATGCAATGCGCTACTGCCGATAATATTACCATTATTAATTTTGGGATGGGAAGTCCTGGAGCCGCCACTATCATGGATTTGCTAACCGCCATCAATCCTAAATCAGTATTGTTTTTAGGAAAATGTGGAGGACTTAAAAAAAGAAATAAACTTGGAGACCTTATACTGCCCATCGCAGCTATTCGCGGAGAAGGAACAAGCAACGATTATTTTCCTCCCGAAGTACCTGCCCTACCTGCGTTCGCACTCCAAAAAGCTATTTCTACAACCATTCGTGATCACGAATGTGACTATTGGACCGGAGTTTGCTACACTACCAATCGGAGAGTTTGGGAACACGATGAAGTGTTTAAAGAATATCTACAGCAAATAAGAGCTTATGCAATAGACATGGAAACTGCTACCATTTTCACCGTAGGTTTCTATAATAAAATTCCTACAGGAGCCCTATTACTTGTAAGTGATTCTCCTATGGTGCCTGAAGGCGTAAAAACAGAAGCCAGCGACATCAATGTAACCGCACAATTTGTAGAAAGACATTTAAAAATTGGCATCGATTCTCTTAAACAACTTATCAATGACGGACTAACTGTAAGACATCTTAAATTCTAGTAGACAGCGATTGACTAATTTAAAAATCAATGCTGAAAATTTCATCCATTACTTCAAATATCACTTACTTGAAATAAATTTTTTGTGTAGGTTGTCTTGTATTTCATTGCTGATACTTTTATGGACAGCTGGCTAGCTTATTATTTCATAGTGAGAAACTTCCCTGTATAAAAGAATACATTTAACATTATCTTGCTATCTAAACAACGTCTGCTTTATTTACAATGCTTCCTTTACTACAAATAAAAAAATTATCTATTCAGTTTAAGGAAGATGACAATTCGCTTCAAATCGTTAAGGAAATATCAATTGACATTAATGCAGGCAGCACCACAGCCCTTGTTGGGGAAAGCGGGTCGGGTAAATCTATTACCGCGTTGTCTATTCTTCAACTACTTCCCAAAAAAACAAGCATTAGTGGGAATATTTTCTTTAAAAATAACAACGAGGAGTTAGTAGATCTGCGTACACTTAATAATAAAGAAATAAATTTTATACGCGGCAATAAAATTGGAATGATTTTTCAAGAACCCATGAGTTCACTCAATCCGCTTTTCACATGCGGCACACAGGTAGCTGATGTGATTCGTAGACACAAAAAAATTACAAAAAAAGAAGCCAAGAAAGAAACAATTAAACTCTTCACTGATGTTGAATTGCCTAATCCTGAATTGATAT
>CANFJP010000026.1 GCA_947447485.1 Chitinophagaceae bacterium | reverse complement strand
TTTCTTTCTTGCTTTCCAGAAAAATAGGCCCACAAGGAAATACAACCCTCCCGTTATCATAAAACCCCAATAATATTCGCCTGTTAAGTTTGAAAATATAAAGGCAATGGATATTCCAAAGAATATTATTGAAATAAATAATATTGATATAAAAAATAGTGCAGAAAAAAGGGTGCTTATTAATATAGAAATTGATTCGGCTATTTCTAATTTTGTAATATCTATTCTATTTTGAATATATTCTTTTGCATGGCCAACAAGTTCTTCTATTTTAGCACCTGTTTCTTTTAGTATCATGTTGTTGATTAAAGTATGTTATCAACCTTTTCATTTAAGGCCTCTATTCTCTCTTTAATATCTTCTTTAAATGCTAATATTCGATCTTTGCTTTGCTGAACCTTGTCTTTTAGTTGGTCGCTAATTTTTGTCCCAGCCCCTGCAATTTTTTTTCTTGTTTCAGTCCCTTTGTTTGGGGCAAATAATATCCCTGCAATGCTTCCAAGCGCCAGCCCTGATCCTAGGGCAATCCAAATTTTACTGCTAGTTTTCATGATAATTTATTTTAAAAAGTAGATAATTTTATAATAGCAATGTCTGTTTTTTGTGTCCATTTATCTATGATTTGAGGCTATTTAAAGATGACAATGGTCATGATTATATACAATCTAGTTACTCTAAGTATTGCAGAGATATATACATAAATAAGAGAGCCGGATAGAAATCCAGCTCTGTTTTTTTATATCCAATATCCTATGAAAAACCCAAAACAAATATAGAACCCATTTAGTCCTTTTAAAATGATGAAAATCACTCATGTCAATGATTGTTTATAATTGCGCTCCCTTTCATTTCCTCAATATAAATTTTATAAAATACGGGCTTAAAAAGTATTTCTTTTTTATTTTTTGAATTTTTATTTTGATTATCTAAATAATGTATTTCTTCATTCAAATTCAAGTGCATCATCTTCTCCACAAATATTTTTATTGCATAATATCGTTCTCTTACATTTTTAATCTCAACGTATTCTCCTATGATTGTAACGCTGGTTACATCGCTTAATTTATTAACTGAGTCTACTTGAAAGCAAACTCTTTTGTTTTCGCGCATTACTAATATTTTAGATTCTGGCATAGACTGACATAGAATGCATTTTCCATCATAAACATAATTAGTAGGGAAGATGTAAGTATTAAACCCGTCATTACAACCTATATGCCCATATGCTTTCCCTTTTAAGATTGCTTCTGCTTCTTCAATTGATAAATCGTTGACCATTGTTGAGTAGATTATTTTTTTTCTATTCAATGTCAATCCATTTCAACTAATAGCCAATATTTTATATCAAATTGCATATTGATACAAATCATTTATTCTCTATCCTACTTAGTTTTTTCTTTTCCTTTTTTTTAAAATAGTGACGAAATAAAAAACTATGTTTCAACGCCTCCATGTTTTGATTTAGTCCATTACTAGCATTTTCTATATTTTCTAAACTTTGGTTAACTCTTAATGGTATAATGCTGTCCTGAAATATTGAATGAATGATATTATTGCCGTTATTTATTTGATAGTTTATTTTTGAAGTAATTTGATTTAATTTTATGACCAATGTATCTGTAGATTTTCCTACATTATATATTTTGTTAATTGCCTTGTTTAAATTGCTTGATATAACGGTGTCTGTAATGATTGCCCCTAGTGTTCCCTTTCCATTTTTTATGTTTACTACTACGCTTTTGATGTCTGATACTGTTTTATTTGCATTTTCTGTTATCTGGTGAATGTTTACAATTGAATTTCTCAAGTTTTTATATAATAAAGTATCATTTAATATGCTCCAAATAATATTGCTTTGATTGATATGCATAGTAGTGTATTTTAAGTTCTCTGCAACGACCGATGCATCTGCATTTGTTTTTTGAAGAATTTTTAGCATATCGTCTGTGTCTAGAGGTTTTTTTGATGGCAAGAAATCACCTTCTTTTGCTAGTTCACCTATTTTCTTAGCGGCTATTATGTTTACAACTTTGTTTCCTACTAATCCATCCGTACCTATTGATACAATTGCATTTTTTCTGATGATATTTTTTACTTTCTTGTCAATAATCATGGTAATTTCTACCAATGTATCATTTTTAATTTCTATTTTTTTTACTGTTCCTACATCAATTCCTGCAAATCGAACGTTGTTTCCAGCTTTCAATCCTTGTATGTTTTCAAATGTTGCTTTTAATGTATAATTTGATCCAAACAAATTTCTATTCCTGCCAATCATATAAAGTAGCAAAATCAAGATTAGCAGACTTGTTAGTACAAATGCGCCCAATTTGATATTATTGAATGTTTTTATTGCCATAAATATTTTTTTAGTCAAAAAACTGTTTTATTTTTTGGTTTTGGCTATTTTTTAATTCTTCATAAGTTCCCATTGCATAACATTTACCTTCTAGTAATATTATTATTCGATCTCCTGCCCAACGAACGCAATTCATATCATGAGATATTATTAGAGCGGATGTATTGTATTTATTTTTTATATCAATCATTAGATTGATTATTTCTTTGCCTGTAATTGGGTCTAGTCCAGTGGTGGGTTCATCATATAATATTATTTCTGGCTTCAAAATAAGTGTTCTTGCCAATGCAATTCTTTTTCTCATTCCTCCAGAAAGCTCTGCTGGCATCATGTTTATTGTATGCGACAATCCTACATCTTCTAGAGCTTCCTCTACCATTTTACTTACTTCTAATTGAGTAACTTTTAACCAATGTCTTCTTAATGGAAATTCGATATTTTCTTTTACTGTCATGGAATCGTACAAAGCATTGCTTTGAAAGAGGAAGCCTACTTTTGCTCTAATTTTATCTAGTTTAGCTCCATGCAGATTTACTATGTTTTCATTGTATACTATTATGCTCCCACTATCTGGCTTAAGTAATCCTATGATACATTTTATAAGTACGGATTTTCCAGATCCAGACTTCCCAAGTACAACAGTGTTTTTCCCTTTTAATAGATCCAGATTGAAGTTGATTAGTACGTTGTTGCTACCGAATGACTTATATAAATTGCTAATAGACATGATTGTTTCTGGTATCTCAGTCAATTGTGTTATTGATGTAGTTTTCATAAATGACTTTTATCAATTAAATCCTAGTAAGTCCGTTATTTGAACTGCCAATAGATCTAATATAAAAATGGTAACGGATGATATTACCACTGCTGAGTTTGCACTATGTCCTACACCTTCTGTTCCTTTACTGCTATTGTAACCTTTATAGCATCCAATCATTCCAACTGCAAATCCAAAGAAGTATGTTTTTATAAATGCTGGCAGGACGTCATAAAATTCCAAGCTGTTGGATACTTGCGTCCAAAATAGGAGCGCGCTCGTTTCACCTTTTATATTAACACCTAGATAAGATCCATAAAGCGATATGCCATCACTCAAAATTGCTAGTACAGGAAGCATAAAAGTTGTTGCCAATACTCTCGACACAACTAAATATTTATAAGGATTTGTGCCACTCACTTCCATCGCATCAATTTGTTCTGTCACTTTCATTGATCCTAATTCAGCTCCAATACTAGACCCTATTTTTCCTGCAAAAATGAGCGCTGTTATAACAGGGCCAATTTCTCTTACAATGGCTATGCCTACTATTGCTGGTAGCTGTGACTCTACACCATAATCTACCATGGAAGGTCTTAGTTGCATGGTTAGTACCAATCCCATTATAAATCCTGTAAGTCCTATTAAGGGAAGTGATTTATATCCTATAACATAACATTGTTTAAAGAATTCTGCTATCTCATATCTGGGCTTAAACCATTCTGAAAAAAATCTTCCGCTAAATCTGGACATATCACCTAGCTCATCTAGAAATCTTTTAATAATAATTGTTTGTTCCATAGTGATGACTTGCTTTTTTTATAAAAGAGGAATAATTGTATCAAATTGAACAAATTTTAACTTTTGCTAATGATATATAGATGATTGAAATCAAGTTGTTATTTGATGTATATCATAGAACAAGCTTTGTTCAAAAGATAAGTTTGTATAAACTAATTTTATGAGAAAGATTCTTCTTGCCTTTGATGATAAAAACTTTTCAGATGGAGCCTTTGAATTTGCAAAAAAACTAAACGAGAAAACTCCTGTTTTATTGACTGGAGTGTTCTTGCCTCACTTAAATTATTCTAACTTATGGAGTTATGCAGATGGGGTAGGAGGTCCTATTTTTGTGCCTGTTTTAGACGATTCCGAATCAGAAGAAATAGATCGAAATATGCAACGGTTTGAGGATTTGTGTTTGAAAAACTCAATTGAATATAGGGTTAGAAAAGATTTTGTTGATTTGGCTTTACCTGAATTGAAAAAAGAAACAAGATTTGCAGATTTATTAATAATAGGGGGTGAATCTTTTTATGAAAATATGGGAACTGGCGAGCCTAATAACTATTTAAAAGAAGCATTACATGGGGTCGAGTGCTCTGTTGTAGTGGTTCCTGAAAAATTCGAATTTCCCAATATTAATTTACTTACTTATGACGGAACTGATTCGTCTGTTTTTGCTATCAAGCAATTTGCGTATTTATTCCCTGAGTTTTTAAATAATAAAACGATTTTAGTGTATGCAAACGATAAAGAGCGAGATAGTATTCCAGATGAACCTTATATTGAAGAGTTGGCTTCTAGGCATTTTGGTGATTTAACGGTGACTAAACTAGATGTTAACCCTAAGAAAAGTTTTGCTACTTGGATAAGCGAAAAGAAAGGATCCGTTATTATTAGTGGTTCTTTTGGAAGATCATCTATTTCAAGGCTTTTCAAAAAGAGTTTCATTACAGATGTAATCAAGGATCATCGCCTTCCTGTTTTTATTGCTCACAGATAATTTCAACCGATTCAAGTATCTCTTTATATTTATTTATTAGATGCAAAAAATAATTGTTGCCTTTGATGGACTGAATTTTTCAGAAAGTGCTAATTCCTATGCAAGAGAGTTAGCCAGTTTGAATAATGCTTATTTAACAGGTGTTTTTTTAGATGACAGAACGTATACCAGTTATAAGATTTATGATCTTGTATTAAAGGATGGTGTGTCTGAGAAGAAAATCAAGAATTTTAGAGAGCTTGACAGATTAAAAAGAGAAAGTTCCACTTTGAATTTCGAAAAGTCTTCTCAACATGCTGGCTTACAATACAATGTCCATCATGATCACAATGTTGCCTTACAAGAGCTGATTCATGAAAGTATTTATGCCGATTTTTTAATAGTTGATGAAAAGGAAACGTTAACTCATTATGACGACAAACACCCAAGTCGTTTTATTAAGGATGTCCTGGCAGATGTGCAATGTCCCGTATTGGTAGTCCCTGCTAGCTATAAAGCAATCGAAAAAGTAGTTTTACTTTATGATGGTACTCCTTCATCGGTTTTTGCAATTAAAATGTTTAGCTATTTATTGCCCAATTTTAAAAAATTGCCAATTGAGCTGTTGTCTGTAAAAGATGTAGAAGATGATTTTCATTTGCCTGACAACAAATTAATTAAGGATTTTCTTAAGCGTCATTACGCGCATGTTAATTATTCTGTATTAAAGGGTATTTCTGATGTAGAAATTGTTAATTATTTTTCAAATGCTTCTCAGAATTTTCTTATTGTTAGCGGGGCTTATAAAAGATCTGATCTTTCAAGGTGGTTTAAAACGAGTATTGCAGATATTTTGATTAAAAATTCAATGCTCCCCTTATTTATTGCTCATAGTAAATAGTATTATCCCAATTGCATAAATATTATGTATTCATGGATTCACTCACTCATATTGCATTAGGAGCTTGTATTGGTGAATCTTTTTTTGAAAGAGGATTCGGTAAAAAGGCGATGTTGTGGGGTGCGTTGGCACAAAGTATTCCTGATATTGATTTCATTTCTTCCTTTTGGATGAATACTCCTGAGGCTTTACTTGCCCACAGAGGCTTTACGCATTCTATTTTATTTGCCATAATGATTATACC
Source organism: Chitinophagaceae bacterium (assembly GCA_947447485.1). Classification (GTDB taxonomy): domain Bacteria; phylum Bacteroidota; class Bacteroidia; order Chitinophagales; family Chitinophagaceae; genus Ferruginibacter. Next base: position 13,311 of record CANFJP010000026.1, on the reverse strand, counting down.
TGTTTTTTCTTTAGTCGCTGATCGCGTTCATAAGCCTCATAATATTAAATTTTCAAAGTGGGTTATTTTCTTTGCTATTGAAATTTTTCTACATTTGTTTATTGATTTATACAATAGTTATGGTATTGGCTTATTAGAACCATTCACTCATACTAGGTTTTCCTTAAATGCCATTTTTGTTGCTGATCCATTTTTTTCTATTTGGCCGTTTATTGCTTTTCTTATGCTTTTATTGCTTCATGCTCACAATAATAAAAGAGCTTTTTGGTGGAAGGTGGGCGTAATCATTCCTTTTTTTTATATTTTTTATTGTAGTGTTAATAAATTTATCATTGAAAACGAAACAGCGGATATTTTAAACAACCAACATGTATTGTATAAGAGGTATCTTACTACTCCGGCACCCTTGCAAAATTGGTTATGGTACATCGTAGTAGAGACTGCCGATGGTTATCTAATAGGGTACGAGTCGTTGTTTGATAAGAAGAAGCGAATTCACTTTCAACAATTTTATCGTAACGAGTACTTATTGAAATCAATTTCTAACCATGAAGACTTGCAGAAATTGATTCGGTTTTCTAATAACTACTATACTATTGAGCAATGGAAAGATACCTTGGTTTTTAATGATTTACGATTTGGACAGATGATTGGTTGGCAAAACAGCCATGAAAAATTTGTTTTTCATTATTATTTACAACATCCTAATGATAATAAACTCGTTGTTCAAAGAGGTCGATTTGAAAAATGGGATTGGCAGGTTCTAAAAAATCTAGCCATTCGCATCGTAGGGAATTAATGCCGTTGCTTAAAGTAAAATGTACATAAAATAAATATCATTCTAATTGATTGGTAGGAAAGCCATCTCCAAAATTGTTTAAAAATATTTTTTGTAGATAAATGTTGATGACTGGTTATTTTTAAGCATTCTTCGTTTATTATTTTATCAAGTATTTTTTTTGTGTTTTTTGCAAAAGAATGATTTTTGATATCTGTATTTAATTCTAAACTTGCATAGGCGCTGATATTATTGATATTGTAGGATCCTATTGTAACCCATTCGTCATCGCTGACTGCAATCTTCCCATGTAATACATTATTCTGATACTCAAATAATTGTATCTTATTTCTTAACATCCAATCATACAGCCATCTTTCTGCATTTTTAGCCAATTGCACATCTGAATTTCCTGCTATAATTATTTTTATATCAACTCCTCTTCTCACAGCTTTAAGCATTTCGTTTCTCATTATTTGCCCCGGTATAAAGTAGCTACAAAGGATTGTTATTTCTTTTTTCGATTTTCGTAATATTTCAAAATATGTTCTAGATATTTGATTTTTTCCATCAACCCAATCATTTACTCTCATCCTTATGTTGCATTTCTTTTCTTCTGGTATAATTATATTGCTTTCATTTAACTCACATATATTTTTTATATCTTCTTTCAAATCATCTTTCCATGTTTTCCAAAAGTTTTTACAAAGTTCTATTACAATATCGCCTTCTAAGTATACAGCAAAATCTAGCCATGCTTTTTTATTGGGCATATCATTGTATTTGTTAGAAATATTAACTCCTCCTACTAGTGCTACTGTGGAATCTGCTATTACTACTTTCTGATGCATTCGTCTTCCAAAATAAAAATGCTTGCTTTTGAATATTGGTTCGAAATGCTTTAAATGCACTCCTGCATTTGACAGTTTTATTTTAAAATTATTCGATAATGATTGAGAGGCATATCCATCAACAATAATATAGACATGTACATTTCTTTTTGCTGCTGCTTCAAGGGAAGCTGCTATCAATTTGCCTGTATCATCTTCATCATATATATATGTTTGTAAGCAAATGTATTTTTTTGCTGATTGTATAATCGTTACTAATTTATCAAAATAATCTTTTCCTCCTTTAATAAGTACTGCACTATTTGAATTTGAGTATTTCATTTTCAGTTCTTTTATTCAAGTTCTCAGCGTTTAAATTATATTGTATATAATCTGGTTTTAGTTATGTTTAAAGGAGCGATAATAATTATGTATCTACCCATTCTGCTATAGTCTTTTGGTGTAATTTTTCTATCATAATAATTCTAAATTCTGCAATTGGTGAATTTACTTACTTAACGGAGATGATTTTTATGATTGATTTTATTTTTCAATGGAATAACCACTATTTGTACTGATTAAAATCATATAGTTAAGTATTCTCATCATTTAAGAATTGATATATTGTTAATATCTTATGATTTCATTATTTTCAATAACAATAATATGGCTAAAGAAAAATCATCTTATTATGAGGTAGAGCTTACAACCTGGTTGAGTTCTATCAAATTTTATAGCGAACAAAAATTAATAATTGATACGAAGCTTGACGAAGTCATTAAAAGAAATTCATTGATAGATATTGCCGCCAAAGTTGAAGCTCACCAAATATTACTTAATGAGATTTTTACAAAGTTTAAAAAGATCCATAAGGAAATTGACATTCAGTTTAATAAAATTAAAGTGAATGAAAATCTTATCGAAGATGATTCTGTTACTATAGAAATGGAAGATTCACAGTCGGAACTTAGACAAAGGATATCGCTCATTGAAAAAGAATATATTGATATCAAGTCTTATTGCTATGACTTTTTATCTGAAACCTTAAAAAAATAAATTTCTCAAGTTGTCTATTACTAAAAAGCTGCCTATTTATTAGGCAGCTTTTTAAATTCTTCTTATAATTTTAATCTTCAAAAGCGTAAGCCGGCTCTTCTATAGATAGTTTGCTATCCACCGAAACTACACCTGGTGCTGACCAGGCGGCATTTTCTGCATCCTCTTTTTCAGCAAATGACCTTACTTTTCCTTTTAATGTAACCTTGCTTCCTACTACTTCCACATTTATCTTTCCTGCATCTATATTTGCACTTCTTTGAAAGCTTGTATTTATTTTCTGTTGGATTTCGTATGGTGTTATTTTTGCCTTAACATTAATCAAGTTTGTTATAAATCGAACACCTACTAAATTTTCTATCGCTGTTTTTGCCTGTGATCTTTGATATTCCCATTCTACTTCACCTTCTAATTTCACGTTTCCTTCTTCTATACTTACTTTAATTTTTTCTTCAGGAATCATGGTATGCCATTTAAGTGCATTTACCACCGCTTCTGCAATTTCCGTATCGGTCTTTTTGTAAGAAGGGGAGATGCCCACTTGGATGTCTTCTGCAATTGCTTTTACTCCTGAAACTTTTTTTGTAGCCTTTTCAGCAAGTATTTTTTTTGAAAATGTATCTACTCGCCCTGATAATGTAACTATGCCATTTTTTACTGCCACTCCAATTTGAGATGAGTTTAAGAATGGCTCCCATTTCAATTGCTCAATCACGTCTTTTTGAATTTCATTGTCTGTTTTCATGATCTTTTTTATTATTGTTAATTAATTTTATTGTCAAAGAAACTATATAGTGTTATTATTAGCAATGATGTCTATCATAATCAATTTTGATGTATATCAAAGCAGTAAGCAATCTTTTTATTTTTTTAAATATCTCGTAATCGTCGATTACTTGATTAAATTTTCATCAAAGGAATCATAATAATTGAATTTCAATTATTACTCTGTATCTATTACCTTATTTGCCTCTTTTGATACTAATAGTACAATTTTAACTGTGATTACTTTTCTGATTAAGTAGCTATATCAAAATTGCATGTAAGTGATTTTCGTACCATTCTGCAGCCAATGCTGCTACTTTTTTCATCATTCCATGCTCTTCAAATAAATGGGTAGCCCCATCAATGATTTCTAGTTTTTTCTCACAATGTAAATGCCTATATGCTTCTTTGTTTTTTTCTATTACATCGTAGTCTAAACTTCCTACTATAAACAACGTTGGGGTATCAATATTTGAAAGGCATTCAATTGCTAAATCGGGTCTTCCGCCTCTGGATATGACTGCTTCAATTTGTGGTAAAAATGCGGCTGCTTTTAAAGATGCTGCTGCCCCAGTGCTGGATCCAAAATAAGCTATGCTGCACCCTTTTGTTTCGGGTTGTTCTTCTGCCCAATTGGTTACCCCTATGAGTCTTTTTGCAAGCAATGATATATCAAAGTGATTCCTATATCTCTGATCTTCTTTATCAGTTAGTAGGTCAAGTGATAGTGTTCCAAAATTGTGTTGATGTAACTCTTTAGCCACCATTTTGTTTCTTGGGCTTAATCTACTGCTTCCGCTTCCGTGTGCAAATATTATCAGACCTCTTGCTTTTAATGGTACGATAAATTCTCCTTGTAACTCCACATTTCTTAATGGAATTTTCACTTCGCTATTAATTTTGTAGTTCATAATTATTTTTAGTATGTTAAAACAATGGGTGCTTTTGCTTCTATATTTATTTGATGTTCAGCTAACTGAGATAATCTATCGTCTATTTGTTTTTCATTTGTTTCTGCCTCATGCAAGATGGTAGCTATTTTTTCTAAGCCCAATGTATTTGCAAATGCTCTTGCTGAACCATAAGTGCTTATTTTGAAATGATTGATTGCTTGTACTGATTCTAGAAGGCAAGCATCTTTTATTGCATCGTCATTACAGTTGTTCAATTTCTCTTCGGTTTCATCTATAAAGGCTTGCATCACTCTATTTGAAATGCTAATAGAAGATATTCCTCCTTCTTCATAAAAGCCTTGCATTTTTTGTATGTGTTTTTCTACTGAATCCATGTATTTCTGCAAGATGGTCTTCAATTTTAATGAGTTGGCTTTATTAATCCATGCTCTTAAGACTTTCTCTAATTGAATTTCTCCAATCGTAAACTTCCTAATATCATAATCCAGTAGGTTATGTAAGGTGGTTATGTTGTTATAGTTTTTAGCCATGGCTGTATGTTTTTATTATTACAAACATATTTTTTGTTTCATTGAATAATAATGACAACCATCATTTTTATCAATAATATCCCTCATTGCTTACAATGTTCCTATTTGATTACTTTATCTTTTATCGATTCAATTATATTTTATATTAATGAGAAAAAATATTTTACCTAAGCCTCCGCCAGAGTTTCCATTACCAGAAAAGAATCCTGAGTTTAATCCTGATGTAATTCCTGAAAATCCATTACTTCCAGAAGAAGAACCGGATATCATTCCTGAAGAAAGTCCATACGAAACACCACCTTACGAAGTGCCCCTTCCTGGCGAAGCGCCATAACTTTAAAAATATGATTATGATTCATGTAGAAAAAGAAGTTGATTTTAAATTGCTCAATGTAACGAGTAGTGTATTTAAGGAAGACGAATTTATTCCCGTAAGGTATACTTGTGATGGAGTGAATGTTAGTCCTCCTATCGATATTCAAGGCGTCCCCATTGAGGCTAAATGTTTGGCTGTAATTTTTGAAGATCCAGATGCTCCAATAAACACATGGATTCATTGGCTCGTTTGGAATATTCCTCTAACACATCACTTAAAAGAAGATAGTATTAAAGGCAAACAAGGCCTGAATGATTTTGGGAAACATTACTATTGTGGACCTTGTCCTCTTAATGGAACACATCGATATGTATTTAAAGTGTATGCCTTAGACACACTACTTATTCTGCCAGGCAATACAAAAAAATTAGATCTTTTAAAAGCAATGAGTCCACATATTGTGGCTTATGGAGAGGTAAGTGGACTTTATAAAAAAATAACTAATTAATTCAAATGAAATCACTCCTTTTTCTTTTAGTTTCTTTTATTGCCGTGTCTGCCTTGTTATTTGGTATTTTAATGGTTAGTGTTCCTGATGGAAGTATTTTAAATTTACCTATTAACATTCTTCAAGGGTCTACATTCAAAGATTTCCAAATACCAGGTCTTGTTTTATTGCTGATTATTGGCGGCATCAATATTATGGCCATTTTCTATAATCTTCAACGAGCACCAAGCCGATATAATTGGTCAATGCTGGGTGGTTTTTTGGTAATTGGTTGGATTGCATTTCAAATAGTTTTTATAAAATCTGTCGTATGGTTTAATTCCATTTATTTAGTTGCTGGAGTTTTAATAATATTAATTTCTATTCAGTTAAAAGGTAAATTATTGGTTTGAATTAAATTTCTGATAAGCCTATTTATATCAATGATTTTTTAATGATAAATTATTATGAAAATTAAAATAGATGATACCATTCAGATAAGTACAATTAGTCAGTTATTTAATCAGTATTTCCCTTTTTTAAAGCTTTCTTTTTATTTTAAGCCGCATGATTGGAAGGAAGAGTCAATGCTTGCGCAACTTGTTCATCAGGATAAGAAAATCGGTGACATTAGAAACAATCATTTGGCAGGGAGTATTCAATTGCATTATTGGCAGAAAACTGGCTTGGTAGAACAAGAGTTTAAGGATCGATTTGGATTATTTGTTCAGATTTATAGACGCCATGGAGATAAATGGATTCAATCTGTTGGTACCGACGAATTAACCCTAGAAGAGCAAAATGAAATAGGTAAAACCAAAACCGAAGATTTGTTGCATGGTACCAACAGAAAATTCGAACAAGAAAAATATTTATAATGAAAGAAAATAATTTCGAAGACCATATTCGCGGTGAAAAGCTAGTATTGGTTGATTTTTTTGCTGATGGGTGTGTGCCATGTAAAATGATGCATCCTGTTTTAGTGGATTTAAAGGCCTCGGTAGGTAATGTGGCCACTGTGTTAAAAATGAATATTGATAAAAATAGTTTTTATGCTAAAAAATACAATATTCAAGCTATACCCACGCTTATTATTTTTAAAAGCGGCAGTGTTATTTGGCGAAAAAGCGGCATAGTCTCTTCAAACGAAATTATGCATCAATTGGCCCTGCATGTAGTTTAATTTATATCCTAAAATATGGTCTTTTACTTCAATGTATGGAAGTTGCTTGCAGGGATTTCTTTCTTTCTCTTCGGCATGAATTATATAGAAGCTTCTTTGCGAAACTTGGCCAGTCGTACTTTTAAACTATTTCTCAAAAAGCAGACTTCGTCCAATCTTAAATCAATTTTATCCGGAGCGATAACAACAGCTGCATTGCAAAGCAGTAGTGTAGTCAATTTAATTGTTTTAGCATTTGTTAGTGCTAATGTAATTCAAGTTAAAAATGCATTGGGATTAATATTGGGGGCTAATTTGGGCAGTACTTTTAGTAGTTGGATCATTGCAGTTATAGGTTTTTCAATTAATATTGAAAATCTTGCCTTTCCATTAATTGGTGTTGCCGGAATTTTTATTGCATTACTCAATCATGATAACAAGTGGTATAATATTAGTAAGTTCTTCTTTGGGTTTGGATTATTGTTTCTTGGGTTAGATTATATTAAAAATAGTATGAGTGAGTTAGTTGCTCACCTAAATTTTATTTCTTATACTCAATACTCTTCTATTTTTTTTCTATTACTGGGGTTTTTAATAACGGCACTCATACAATCTAGCATGGCCACTATGGCAATTGTTTTGAGTGCATTAAATCTTAATGCAATTGATTTAGTAAGCGCTTCTGCTTTGGTATTGGGCTCGGAAGTGGGCACTACCATCAAGCTTCTAATTGCATCTTACAATGGCCCTTTGGTTAAAAAAAGAGTGGCGGTAGGTAATTTTATTTTCAATCTTATTGCTGCTTTACCTATTTTCATATTCTTGCCTTTTATTGATAAGCTAATTATTAATTTCTTTAAGCTTACCGACAATGTCATAGCCCTGGTTCTTTTCCAAACAATAGTAAATGTATTTTGCATTATTTTATTTTACCCATTTCTGAATAGGTTTTCTAATTTTTTAGAAAAAAGAATTACGACTTCCAAAATGAATTATCTATTAATTGATGAAGTGGGTCTTAAAAATGTGGACAACGGAATTATTGCATTAGAATCAGATAACAAAAGGTTTTTATTGCAATCAATTCAATTTTTACGAGACGTTTTTAATTTGTATGATGATTTATCTCAGAAAGACAATAACAAGAAAAAAAATCTCATCAAATTGTATGAGAGGCTTAAATTTTTTCATGGTCAATTATATAATTATTCAATCCGATTGCTGAATTTAACAGAAGACAAAAAAGATGTTATCAAAATTAATAGTTTAATAGCCTCAAGTAGAAATAGCATGTATGCACTTAAGAGTGTAAAAGATGCTATACCAGATATTGCTCAGCTTAAGAATTCTACAAATGAGTTTAAATACCTTTTCTATACTAATGCTATGTCTAAAGCATCTATTTATGCTTCAAAAACCAACTTTCTATTATTAGAATCCAGCTCTTCTCAATATTTCAAAGAGTTAAAAGAGTTATATACCCTTTTGGCGAACGATTATGTAGATGTATTGGCTGATTTGTTTCAAAAGGGTACTAATGCTCATCTTTCTGAGATTGAAATATCTACTTTAATAAATTTTAATAGAGAAATGTATACTGCATACAAGTCTTATGTTTTCGGATTAAAGGATTTTCTTTTAGATTCTGTGAGTGCAGCTACTTTTGATGATTTGCCTGGATTTATCAGATAACAAACTTTTAATGAATCGTATCAAAGCTATCCATGATTATTATCATTTGTACACGTGTATTTCAATTTTACTTTCGACTTATATAAATATAAAATATGGAACTTAAATTATCCGAACAATATGCAGAAATATTAGAAAGCCCTAAGTATTTGCCTTGTATTTCTTTGATAATGCCTTTTGAGCCTAAAATGAGTTTAAAGCGCGAACTCGATCATAAATTAAAATTGGCGAAAAATAAAATTGAAGCAGAATTGATGTTGAATTTTCCTGAATTGGTTATTTCTTCTGTTTTAGAAAAGTTTCAACAGGCAATTAGCAGCTTGAATTACCATACACATAAAAAAAGCATTGCAGTGTTTGTGTCTCCATTAATTCAAAAAGTTTATTATCTCGATATGTCTGTGGAGGAAAAAATTATAATTGACGAATCTTTTGAAATTAGAGATTTGATATATAGCAAAAAGGAAATTCATAAATATTTATTAGTTGTATTGAGTAGCAAATGGACAAAAATTTATTTAGGCAATACTACTCAGTTTATTCGTATAACATCAAACGTTCCAGATAATATAGAGGCTTTTAAAAATGACATCAGTGAAAAAATTGCCAATTTTAGCGATGAAAATAAGCGGAAAGAAATTGTGTTAAATAAATTTCTCATGCACACAGATAACGGCTTGAGTTTGTTGCTTCAGGCATATAAACTTCCATTGTTTGTTATGGGGACTGTAAAGACTGCAGGCTATTTTAAATCAATCACTCATAATGCCAAGCATGTTATCGAATATATACATGGAAATTTTGAAGAAAAGTCAGAGAATGAGTTGCATCAAATTATGGAACCTTATGTAGCCGATTGGAAGAAAATTATTCAGGATAATCTACTTAAGCAAATTGAAGAGGCTATGAGTAAAAGAAAGTTAGCCATCGGAATGGAAAATGTTTGGAAGGAAGCTTCTCAAAAGAAAGGGAGGTTGTTGATTGTTGAAAAGAATTATGTTTATCCCGCCTATCATAGTGCTTCCCCTGAAATCATTTTTAAGCAAGACGAATTTAACAAGAATGCTTTCTATATTAAAGATGCGGTTGATGATGCAATAGAAAAAGTATTGGCAAGCGGAGGAGATGTAGAATTTGTAGATGAAGGAATGCTAAAAAACTATCGCAAGATAGTATTGATTGAATATTACGGCGGGACATAATTTACACCAGCTTTATCCCTGTTTTTTCGAATGTGATCAATCTCTTTTTATAAAGATTTCCAATTGTCATTTTAAAAGTTTTTTTACTCATTTCAAAAAAAGAGTAGATCTCATCCGGGTCACTTTTATCGTAGTAGGGTAAATAACCCCCGTGCTCAGTTAATAGTCTTATTATTTTTTCTGATTCATCTTCTACTCTTTTGTATCCTGCCTTTCCCGCTACAACATCTATTTTATTTTCTTTAGGGTATATTTTTTTTATAAATCCTTTAAAAGTATCTCCACTGGTAATGTTTCTATATATTTCATTGAAATGCAAAACGCCTGTGTGGATATTATTAATAATCACTACATAGCCTATATCTGTTCTTCTGTACACAGTTAGATCAACTTCTTCAAGTTCTTTAACAGTCAGTACATCGTTGCTTAAAAAGGGGTCAATCTTTTCAGTAGCAGCTATTCTTCCTGTCATTTCATCTAGATATATTTTTACTAGATAAGATCCATTAGGTAACATTTTTTGTTGCTGTTGAGATTTTGGAACAAAAATATCTTTCATTAGTCCCCAATCTAAGAAGGCGCCTTGCTCCGTAACACTTACCGTATTGAGTTTCACGATATCTCCTAATACGCCTTTGGGCGTTTGAGTAGTGGCAATCAATCGATCTTCTCCATCATGGTAAATAAATACTTTAACCTCTTCTCCTTCTTTAAGTCCAACAGGTACAAATCGCTTTGGAAGAAGAATGCCTTCAGCGCCATCGTCTAAATACATTCCAAATTCAACAGTTCTAAGCACCTTTAACAGGTTATATTGGCCTACCTTAATCATTGATTGATATTTACTGCAAGATACAGCATCGAGCTGCAAAGCGGAAATATAGTATCTTCACTCAAATTATATAGCATTTTGAAGTTTACAGATTTTGGATTTGATAGTCGTTTAATGGATGGTATAGATGCCGCAGGATACGATGACGCAACACCTGTTCAGGAACAAGTAATCCCCCATATACTTGCAGGGAAAGATATCATTGCTTCAGCGCAAACGGGCACTGGAAAGACGGCTGCTTTCTTACTGCCTATGATTAATAATATCATTACTAAAAGTCAAGATGCGCAAACAATCAATGCGCTCATCATTGTTCCCACTAGGGAATTGGCCATACAAATTTCACAGCATCTGGAGGGCTTCTCTTATTTTACAGGAGTTAGTTCAATTGCGGTATATGGTGGTGGTGATGGGAATGCTTTTGTTCAAGAAAAAAAAGCCCTTAGTATGGGCGCCGATATTGTGGTGTGCACGCCAGGGAAAATGATGTCTCATATTAAAATGGGCTATGTAAAATTAACAGGTTTGAATTATTTGGTATTAGATGAAGCGGATAGGATGCTCGACATGGGATTTTTTGATGACATCATGTTTATTGTAAAACATCTTCCTGCAAAAAGACAAAATCTCCTTTTCTCAGCGACTATGCCTCAAAAAATAAGAGAATTGGCACGTCATTTATTGCACAATCCAATTGAAGTAAATATTGCTATTAGCAAACCACCCGAAAAAATCATTCAGCAGGCTTTTATAGTTTATGATTTACAGAAGATACCATTAATTAAATATTTGCTTCGTCAAAAAAACTTCAATAGCGTACTTATATTTTGTAGTAGCAAGCAAAGTGTAAAGCAATTAACAAGAGAGCTTAAACACAATAAGATTCAAGCAGATGAAATTCATAGTGATCTAGAGCAAGAAAAAAGAGAAGAAGTTCTTAGTCAATTTAGAAGCGGCAGATTGCCTATTCTTATTGCAACTGATATATTAAGTAGAGGCATCGATATAGATAATATTGATTTAGTAATTAATTACGATGTTCCTCATGATGGGGAAGATTATGTACATCGTATAGGAAGAACAGCTAGAGCCAAAGCGGAGGGTAGCGCTTATACATTAGTGAGTCCTAAGGAGCAAAAGAAATTTGGTTCCATAGAAAAGCTTTTGGGTATACCTGTTCCCAAAGGGGTTGTACCTGCTGAGTTTGGTGAAACGCCCGAATATTCACCTCAGTCTCATTCTTCTGGAGGAAACAATTCAAAAAGACCGCATTTTGGAAAAAAAAGAGACACTAGATAAACAATAGCGTTTTCCTGAAATATATTTGTATAAACATACAATCATCTCCTCCGTTTCAAACATATTATCAAGTCCGGTTGAATACCTAACAGGCGTCAGTGCTATTAGAGGCGATTTGTTGCGCAAAGAACTAGAGATTTTTACTTTCAAAGATTTACTTGAACATTATCCTATCAGGCATGTAGATAAGACTAAAGTAGATACCATTGCCTCCATTTTAATTGAAACTGAATATGCTCAGGTGGCCGGTAAGTTAATCAGTATGCAAATTGTAGGTGAAAAAAGAAGTCGCCGGCTTATTGCTCAACTGAAAGATCAAACGGGCATAATTGAATTGGTATGGTTTCAAGGCATTCAATGGGTAGAAAAAATATTACATATTGGTAATCAATATTTGGTTTTTGGTAAGCTGGGTTTTTTTATGGGAAAGCCACAAATGGCGCATCCCGACATTGAAAATTATACACCACAAAATGCTGCGGGCAAATCCCATCTAGAGCCTGTTTATCCATCAACAGAAAAGCTAAAGGCAAAAGGACTGAATGGTAAAATAATAGGGAAGTTGACGCAGGAACTTTTTCAAAAAATAACTGAAAAGGATATTCCTGAAAATTTACCTCATTCAATATTGAAAGAATTCAAACTAATGAATCGCTTTGATGCATTCAAGCAAATTCATCTTCCTATATCAGATAAGCATTATAAACAAGCAGTTCGGAGATTGAAATTTGAAGAATTATTTCTTGCTCAATTAAGTATTCAGCTAATTAAGATTAATCGACTTAAGACAAGTAAAGGACTCGTTTTTGAAAAAATAGGCGAGCTGTTTAATGGGTTTTATGAAAATTATCTTCCATTTCAACTCACCAATGCACAAAAAAATGTATTAAAAGAGATTAGAAAAGATATTGGCAGCGGACGTCAAATGAACAGGCTTTTACAAGGAGATGTAGGAAGTGGCAAAACGATGGTTGCTTTGCTCTCAATGCTAATTGCTGCAGACAATGGCTATCAGAGTGTATTAATGGCGCCCACTGAAATTCTTGCACAGCAACATTATAATAACATTACTGATTTGCTGAAAGACCTTCCGTTGAGTATAAAACTATTAACAGGATCTACTACCGCAAAAGAAAGAAGGCTTGTTCTTCAGGGTTGCGAAGAGGGGGCTGTTACTATTTTAATTGGAACACATGCAATCATTGAAGATAAAGTGGTGTTTAAAAATCTTGGGTTCTCTGTTGTGGATGAACAACACAAATTTGGAGTGGCGCAAAGAGCTAAATTATGGAAAAAGAGTGTTGTGCCCCCACACGTATTGGTTATGACTGCCACGCCTATTCCTAGAACACTTGCTTTAACGGTTTATGGAGACCTTGATTTTAGCGTAATTGACGAGTTGCCTCCCGGAAGACAGCCTATTACAACTGTTCAAAGAAATGAAACCG
>CANFJP010000025.1 GCA_947447485.1 Chitinophagaceae bacterium | reverse complement strand
TTGCAGAATGTATACCAATATATTAAAAATCAAAAAAATAAAAAAGTATTATTGAAGTGAGGGTACTAAATATTCTATACTCAACAGTCCACCACTTAATTGCCCACCACTTAAGTGGTGGGCAATTAAGTGGTTATTTTTCTCATGATTCAAATTAAAGAAATAAAAAAACCACTTAAGTGGTGGGCAATTAAGTAATTATTTTTCTCATGATTCAACTCAAAAAAATAAAAAAACCACCAGTGGTGGGCAATTAAGTAATTATTTTTCTCATGATTCAACTCAAAGAAATAAAAAAACCACCAGCTTTTATACTGATGGTTTTGGGCAATTAATCAAAAAACATACTTTAGCTGCAACCTAAACTATTGCCGCAATTCAAGCATTTATAACATGTGCCACTGCGTACCGTAATGTGACCACAAGTATTACATGCTGGAGCATCTCCTTGCATAAATTTATTTGCTGCATTCACTGCATCCATTCCAGCAGTAGCAGTACTTACTTTTGCTTTTGTAGTATCTGGTGAAGTATGTCCCATCACTCTAATTTCGCTTAATTCAGGTGTGCGTTCTCCAATGGTTGGTGTATTTTGATCCCAAGGTTCGTCTCCAAGATTTTCCAATTTTGGTTTATCTAATACATGAACCAAGTCGGTTCTACCTAAATATTCATATGCAAGAGACCTGAACATGAAGTCGATAATAGAAGTAGTGGTTTTGATATTTGGGTGATCCACGATTCCAGCTGGTTCAAAACGAGTGAACACAAATTTCTCTACATATTCTTCCAATGGAACGCCATATTGTAATCCAATTGAAATAGCAATAGCAAAACAGTTAAGCATACTTCTCATGGTAGCACCTTCCTTTGCCATATCGATGAAGATTTCTCCTAATGTACCATCATTGTATTCTCCAGTACGTAAGAACAATGCCTGTCCATTTATTTTTGCTTTTTGTGTAAAGCCTCTGCGTTTTGCTGGCAATGCTCTGCGCTCAACAATCATAGCTAGTTGACGTTTCAAAGAAGTGTCTGCACTGCTTTGAACGCGCTTGTTCATTTCTTCTAATAATTCGTCGATGGTTAATTTCCCCATATCTACGAATGCGCCGTCCATTAGCCCTGCTTCTTCTGTAGCATCTGTTGTTTTTTTCTTTTTATCAGATTTATTACTGAGGGGCTGACTTAATTTAGATCCATCACGGTAAAGGGCACATGCTTTAAGTCCTAATTCCCAGCTTAGTCTGTATGAATCTGCAATCTCTTCAATAGTTGCTTCGTTTGGAAGATTGATTGTTTTGCTGATGGCTCCGCTAAGGAAAGGTTGCGCTGCAGCCATCATGCGAATATGGCCATGTGCATGAATAAATCTTTCGCCTGTAGCACCGCATTTATTTGCGCAATCAAATACTGATAAATGCTCATCTTTCAAATAAGGAGCTCCTTCTACTGTCATGGTACCGCAAACATAAATATTCGCTGCGTCTATCTCTTCATCACTGAATCCAAGGGATTCTAATAAGCTCCATCCAAAATCGTTGTATTGTTCAGGAGTAAATCCTAGGCGTTGTAAACAGGCTTCTCCAAGCGTAAATACATTGAATACGAAACCTATCTCAAAGGCGCTAGCCATCGCTGCATTCAGTCTATCGATTTCTGCAGGCAGGAAACCTTTTTGCGCAAGAGTTGTTTCATTAATGCCTGGAGCACCTTTTAGGGTAGCGTGTCCTTTTGCAAAGTTTACAATTTCTTCTATTTGCGCTTCAGAATATTTCAAATTACGCAATGCTTGTGGTACACTTTGATTGATGATTTTAAAATATCCACCACCGCTTAATTTTTTAAATTTCACTAAAGCAAAATCTGGCTCAACTCCAGTAGTATCACAATCCATCACTAATCCAATTGTTCCGGTAGGAGCAATAACGGTCGTTTGTGCATTGCGATAACCATTCTTTTCGCCTAATTGAACTGCATCATCCCAAGCTTTTGTAGCAGCTTTCAATAAATAATCAGGACAATATTTTGCATTGATACCATGTGGTTTTATTTCGATGCCTTCATAAGCGTCCATTGCATCATAGGCTGCTGCACGATGATTGCGCATTACCCTCAACATGTGTTTTTTATTATCATTGTATCTATCAAAAGCACCTAAGAACCCAGCCATTTCCGCTGATGTTTTGTAAGCTACACCTGTCATGATAGCTGTAATTGCTCCTGCAATTCCTCTAGCTTGTTCACTATCATAAGCAATACCGCTAACCATCAACATGCTACCCAAATTGGCATATCCTAATCCAAGCGTTCTGTAATCGTAGCTTAATTGTGCTACTTCTTTTGAAGGGAACTGAGCCATCAAAACAGAAATCTCTAAAACGACTGTCCATAAACGACAAGTATGTTCAAAGCCAGCAACATCAAAACTGTTATCACTTTCGTTGAAAAAACGACGAAGATTCACACTAGCAAGGTTACAAGCGGTGTTATCTAAGAACATGTATTCGCTACATGGATTCGACGCTCTGATGGGGCCGCCTTCTGGACAAGTATGCCATTCGTTGATGGTGCTGTCATATTGAGTACCAGGATCAGCACAACGCCATGCAGCGTAATTGATTTGATCCCATAATTCAGTTGCTTTTACGGTTCGCATCGTCTTTCCATCACTTCTTCCTTTTAATTCCCAATCACCCTTTTCATCTAATACTTTAAAGAAAGAATTTGGAATACGAACAGAGTTGTTGCTATTTTGTCCACTTACTGTTTTGTATGCTTCACCTTCATAATCGCTTGCATATCCTGCGGCAATTAGAGCAGCTACTTTATCTTCTTCTTTTAATTTCCAATTTACAAAGTCTACAATTTCAGGGTGATCTAAATCAAGACAAACCATTTTAGCTGCACGTCTTGTTGTACCGCCACTTTTGATAGCTCCAGCAGCGCGATCGCCAATTTTTAGGAAGCTCATTAAGCCGCTTGATGTTCCACCGCCACTTAATTTTTCTCCTTCACCGCGAATGCTACTAAAGTTTGTACCTACACCACTACCGTATTTGAATATTCTCGCTTCTCTCACCCATAAATCCATGATGCCGCCTTCGTTTACCAAGTCATCATCCACGCTTAAAATAAAACAAGCATGAGGTTGAGGGCGCTCATAGGCTGAAGTTGATTTTTTAAGTTGGCCATCTTTTGAATCTACAAAATAGTGACCTTGAGGTTTGCCGGTAATACCATACACTTCATGAAGCCCCGTATTAAACCACTGTGGGCTATTAGGAACACATGCTTGATTAAGAATGCTATAGGCTAATTCGTCGTAGAAAATTTGCGCATCTTTATCAGAAGCGAAATAGTTGTAGCGCTCGCCCCATACTCTCCAACAATGAGCCATGCGATGAGCTACTTGTTTAGCAGAAGCTTCTCTTCCAAGGCTGCCGTCTGCTTGAGGTACGCCTGCTTTTCTAAAATATTTTTGTGCGAGAATGTCGGTAGCAATTTGGCTCCATTGATGGGGCACTTCTACATCATCCATTTGGAATACTACTTCACCACTTGGATTTTTAATTACCGAAGTGCGATAGTCGTATTCGAACATATCGTAGGGGCTCACACCTTCTTTTGTGAACTGTCGAGTGAAGCTTAAAGCTTTTGAATCTTGTTTTTTAATTGACATGCTACTTGCTATATTATGGGGTTAATAAAGTTATTATTTTATCGTTGAAACGAAGACAACGAAAATATCTTTTGCAGGCGAACAAATCAGCCTTTAAATATCAACAGCCTGTGGACAAAATTTGTGAATATTTTCACAATTCAAACGTGGCTTGATTTTGATGAGTTTTACACTTTTTGGGGAAAGAATAAATTTTTTTTAGGAGGATTTATGTCGTAGGATCAAGGGTGATTTTATTTTCTTCATTTCTTTTATTGGGTAAATTCTATTGCCTACTTTTTTGTACTTAATTTTAAACCATGAGAGTTGTCATACAAAGAGTAACAAATGCAAGTGTAACGATTAATAATATTGTTACATCATCTATTAAAAATGGCTTGCTGATTTTTGTAGGAATTGAAAATGCAGACAACGAAAATGACATTGAATGGCTGAGCAATAAAATTATTAATCTCCGAATTTTTGATGACCAAAATAAAGTACCCAATGTTTCTGTTAAAGACATCAATGGAGATATTTTATTGGTTAGTCAATTCACCCTTCATGCTTCAACCAAAAAGGGTAATCGCCCTAGTTATATTCGCGCGAGTCAGCCAGCAATAGCCACCACATTGTATCTGCAATTAATTGCACAATTAAATAAAGATTTAGGGAAGCAAATTAAAACGGGGGAATTTGGAGCAGACATGAAAGTGGAGTTGTTAAACGATGGACCCATAACAATTTTAATAGACACAAAAAACAAAGAATAGGAATAAAAATTACTTCTAAATAGTGTCGCTTAATTAAACTTTTAAACTATTGCATTATGAACAACATTACCCTTAATGAAGCACAAATAAAAGTAGACGAATGGATTAAAACAATTGGCGTAAGATATTTTAATGAGTTAACTAATTTGGGAATATTAATGGAGGAAGTGGGAGAGTTGAGCAGGATAATGGTTAGAAAATATGGCGAACAATCTTTTAAAGAATCAGATAAGGGGGCAGATATAGCGGATGAAATGGCGGATGTGCTGTGGGTGTTAATTTGCCTAGCCAATCAAACGGGAGTTAACTTAACAGAGGCACTTCATAAAAATTTTGAAAAAAAATCTTTAAGAGACAGTCATCGTCATCTTCACAATACCAAACTAACCGATTCCGATATTTAAAGTCTATTGAATTAACTTGCACTCCATATAAAATCGTTCTACAATGAAAAAATCTGCGATCTCCTTCGTTATCCTATTGAGTTTCTTCTTTTTTAATTCTTTTGGTCAGCAAAACCTAAAACTAGTCAGCGGTCCATGGGCTGGTAATGTAGAATTAAGAACTGCTACAATATGGGCAGAAGTCAGCGCTGCTGCTAAGTCGGTATCAGTTAAATATTATCCCATCAACCAACCCGCATCGAGTCAATTGGCTATGTACAAGGGGTCATTAGGAAATGCATTTAATCCTATCAAAATAAATTTAACAGGCCTTGAATTTGGTACAACATATGAGTATAGGCTTTTAATAGACGGCAAAGAAATTCGTTCAGATTTTAAGACTCAGTTCATTACCAAAGATCTATGGCAATATAGAAAGCCTGTTCCTGAGTTTAGTTTTTTAACGGGTAGTTGCGCTTATTTTAATGAATCTAAATATGATAGGCCAGGAAAGCCTTACGGCGGCGACTCTTCTATTTTTGAAACGATGGCCAACACGCACGCCGATTTTCAAGTTTGGTTGGGCGATAATTGGTATACGAGAGAAGTTGACTACAACTCTGCTTGGGGCTTGAATTACAGAGCCTCTCGTGATAGAGGACAAAAAGTGCTTCAATCATTTATGGCATCAATGCCACAATATGCTATTTGGGATGATCATGATTATGGACCAAATGATGCGGGTAAAAGTTATATACTTAAAGAAGAAAGCAGAAATATTTTTAAAAATTATACACTGAATCCAAGTTATGGAGAAGAAGGGAAGGGAATCTATACCAAGGTTAGTTATGGTGATGTGGATTTATTTCTAACAGATGACAGGTATTTTAGATCAGAAGATGAAATGGCCGATTCTATCAATGGAATGCCCAACAAGGAAAAATTCTATTTTGGAACGCAGCAGTTAGAATGGTTGAAAAATGCTTTAATATACAGCAACGCTCCCTTTAAAATCATTGTAACCGGAAGTCAGGCACTCAATCCTTTTAATAAATACGAATGCATGCAACATTATCCTTATGAATACAACCAGCTATTGAGTTTTTTAACGGATCAAAAAATAAAAGGAGTTGTATTTTTAACGGGAGACAGGCATCATAGTGAAATAATTAAAATGCCCAGAGTGGCTAATTATCCTTTATACGATATAACGGTATCTCCTTATACGGCGAACATTAGCAAGGTTTCCGGCCCAGAATTGAATAATCCTTATCGAGAACCCAATACGTTGGTAGAAGCGCAAAATTTTGCAAAAGTTTCATTTCTTGGAAAGAAAAATGAAAGAGTGATGAAGGTCGAGTTTATTGGTCTTAAAGGAGAAAAGCTTGGCGAATGGAGTGTGAATGAAAACGATTTGAAACCAAGTAAATAGTACTATTAAAATAAACCTCAACATAATATATGACTTCTGCATTCTTTCAATATAATAAGCCAAAAGTAATACAGGCATTAAGGTATCATTTTATCAGTCGGAAGGAAATTAAGTTTATGATGATATTGGTGAATGTATTTGCATTGCTTTCTGCAGGGTTGTACTACTTTAAAAAAATATCTCCTCTTGCTTTTTTACTGAGCTCTACTCTTTGGTTTATCATGATGATACTATTTTGGTTTTTATTACCTCAGATTATTTATGCAAAATCACCCACTTTTCGTGATGAACTTAAAGCCACTTTGGGAAATGAGCATTTTTTAATTGAAAACAATCATGGCAACAGAAGCTGGGTCTGGAAAGAATTTAGCACATGGATGGAAAGTCCGCATCACTTTCATTTATATTTTAATAACAGTAGTTTTTTTCTAATCCCTAAAGAAGCATTTGCGGCTGATCAAGTGCAGGAGGCTAGAAGGGTATTAGCTCAAAAGATAAAAAGGTAAGAACTATAAATCCTTTTCCATCAAATAGTGAGGCAAATCAACCTCGTAAAATTCTTGTCCATTTGGCTTATATCCAAACTTTTCATAAAAGCCCATCGCCGCTAATCGAGCATGCATCATCATTTTCTTGTATCCTTTATCCCTGGCAATATTCTCTGCAAATGACAAAATAGAGGCGCCAATTCCTTTTCGCTGTACTTGATTTTGCACAGCCATTTGTCTTAATCTGATGGTGTTTTCATTGACAGGACAAAGCATACAACAGCCCATTATTTCTTCATCATCAAAGGCTGCAATCAGCATTTCGTCTTTTTCCTTCAACAATTCCTCATGGGTGAAACTCAGCCCTAATGGTTGTCTAAGAATTTGTAGCCTCAACTGAACCATTTGTTTGTATTCTTCACTTCCATGGTCAATTTGCTTTAAGCCCATAAACATATTTTTAGTAAATAATACACCATCAATCGCTTTAAATATACGCAAATTTTATAGCTAAAATGCTGATTTTTTTAATTTTTTAGGCCATCTTTTAATAAATATAAAATATCCTTAATAGTATTTCTTTGTAATTAGTTCAAAAAGTATATTTTTGCACCAGTATAAACTAAATTTTACTATCATGTCAGACGTTGCAACAAGAGTTAAGAAAATCATTGTTGACAAATTAGGTGTTGATGAAGCAGAGGTAACCCCTGAAGCTTCGTTCACTAATGATTTAGGTGCCGATAGCTTGGACACCGTTGAACTAATTATGGAATTTGAAAAAGAATTTAATATTTCTATTCCGGATGAGCAGGCTGAAACCATCACAACTGTTGGTCAGGCTGTTTCATACTTGGAGTTAAATGCCAAGTAATTATCTTTTTAATTTTCACAGGTAAATTGTATGGATTTAAAGAGAGTAGTCGTTACCGGATTGGGTGCCATCACTCCATTGGGAAAAATTGTCAATGAATTTTGGCAAAACCTTTCTAATGGGGTAAGTGGGTGTGACTTTATCCAGCAATTTGACGTTGCTAAATTTAAAACACGATTTGCCTGTGAGGTTAAGGATTTTGATCCTACCGTTTACCTCGATCGAAAAGATGCGCGTAAACTAGATAGGTATTGTCAGTTCGCTTTAATTTCTAGTGATGAAGCTGTAAAAGATGCTGGAATTAGTAAAGAGAATGTTGATCCCGATCGGGTTGGCGTAATCTTTGCAAGTGGCATTGGCGGTTTAATTACTTTCCAAGAAGAAGTACTCAACTTTGCTTCAGGAGATGGAACGCCTCGTTTCAATCCTTTCTTTATTCCCAAAATGATTCTTGATATTGCCGCAGGACAAATCTCCATGCGACACGGTTTTCGTGGTCCAAATTATGCTGTAGTTAGTGCTTGCGCATCTTCCACCAATGCTATTATTGATGCATTTGATAATATTCGTTTGGGTAAGGCAGACATTATCATCACTGGAGGAAGCGAAGCTGTAATCAGTGCTGCCGGCTTAGGCGGATTCAATGCAATGAAAGCCCTGAGCGAAAGAAACGATGACCCTAAAACAGCTAGTCGTCCTTTTGATAAAGATCGCGATGGATTTGTAATGGGGGAAGGATCAGGCGCCTTGGTACTTGAAAGTTTGGAACATGCTCTAGCAAGAGGTGCAAAAATTTATTGTGAAATTGCTGGCGGAGGCGCTACTGCAGATGCACATCATATTACTGCACCACACCCAGAAGGGCTTGGCGCCAATAATGTAATGCGTGTTGCCTTAAAAGATGCTGGGATGACCGCTGAAAATATTGATTACATAAATGTTCACGGAACATCTACTCCATTAGGAGATATCGCAGAAACAAAAGCAATACTTAATGTGTTTGGTGCACATGCGTATAATTTAAATATCAGTTCTACTAAAAGTATGACTGGCCACTGCCTTGGAGCAGCTGGTGCGATGGAAGCCATTGCTTGTATCATGGCGGTGAAGCATGATCTCATTCCACCTACCATCAATCATTTCACAGATGATCCCGAGCTAGACCCCAACCTTAATTTTACTTTTAATACAGCACAGAAAAAAGTAGTCAATGCTGCACTAAGCAATACATTCGGCTTTGGCGGACACAATGCCTCTGTGATTGTAAAAAAATATTCTGCTTAGTTTTTATCTCTAATCTTTTCTCTTGTATTTACTTTAATACAAATAGTTTAATTTCAAACAAACATCCTTAGATATATTTTGCAATTTTTATTTGATTTTTTTAAAGGGAATAAAAAAAACATTGAGTTTAAAAAACAACTTGCCAATGTACTTGGCTTTACTCCGAAGAACCTGTCTTTGTATAAAACAGCCCTGAGTCATAGGTCTGTTAGAGAAGGGGCAGATGAAAATAATGAACGGCTTGAATTTTTAGGAGATGCGGTGCTGAGTTCAATCATTGCGCATCATCTTTTTAAGAAATATCCCTATAAAGGCGAAGGATTTCTTACCGAAATGCGCAGCAAAATGGTCAATCGTCAGAAACTCAATGAGATTGCATTAAAAATGGGGCTGAAAAAAATTACGTTTTATAATAAATTTGATAACGCATTGAAGATCTCACAAATCTTTGGCAATTCTTTAGAGGCTGTTATTGGAGCGGTTTATCTTGAACGAGGGTATAAAAATACACAGCAATGGGTAGAAGATTTTATTATTCTTCCTCATTTATTTACAGATGATTTGGAAGGAATTGATATCAATATCAAAAACAAGCTATACGGTTGGGCTAATAAAAATGGCAAAGCAGTTGAGTTTGCAACCCTTGATGAAAAATACGAACATGGCCGTCGGTTGTTCACAATTGCCGCTACGGTTGATGGAGAAATCATTGCTCAGGCAAAAGGATTTAATAAAAAAGAGGCTAGCCAAATAGCAGCACAACTAGCAGTAGAGAAATTAGGTATTTAAAATGTTTCTTTGAAGTTTTTTTGATATAAAGTGTCTCACTACTATTATATCAATTGTAAACTTCTATAACTAAACAAGTATTGTATGAAATTTGGAATCATAGGAAGTGGTAGCTGGGGTACAGCCATTGCAAAAATTTTAACCGACAACGGTCAAACAATTTATTGGTGGAATCGCAGTGAATCTAGCATTGAACAAATAAAAACGAACTTTCATAATCCGCAATATTTATCTTCTGCTCAATTTAATATCAATCAACTCAAACTTAGTTCCAATCTAGAGGAGGTTATTCGTCAATCAGATGTTATTGTAATAGCGGTTCCTTCGGCGTATGCTGTTCAGGTATTATCGACACTGCCTTCAAGTATTTTTAAAGAGAAAAAAATTCTATCTGCTATCAAGGGTATTTTGCCAGAGCAAAATTTATTATTGAACGATTATCTTATAGGTGCTTTTGATTTCCAATTAGAAAACTACTTTGCTCTGCTGGGTCCATGTCATGCCGAAGAAGTGGCTGCAGAAAAGTTATCATATCTCACATTTACAGGAATCGATCAAAAAACTACATCAGCAATCGCTACTTATTTTACTACTCCTTATCTGAAAACAATATTGAACAAAGATATTTATGGAGTTCAGTATGCAGCAGTGTTAAAAAATATTTATGCAGTAGGAGCGGGTATTGCCACAGGATTAAATTATGGCGATAATTTTTTGAGTGTACTAATAGCCAACAGTGCCGATGAAATGGCAGGGTTTTTAAGAAAGGCCGGCATTATAAATGCTGAAGTTGGATACATAGAACATAAAAAAAATGCTGAATCCAAACAAATACACAACAACTACGCAGCATCAGTATATCTAGGTGATTTATTGGTCACCTGCTATTCGTTATATAGCCGTAATAGAACGTTCGGGAACATGATAGGGAAGGGGCATTCGGTAAAGGAGGCTCAATTAGAAATGAGCATGGTAGCGGAAGGATACAACGCCAGCAAGTGCATGAGTCACATCAATACAACCATTGGTGCTGACATGCCGATTGCTTCTGCTATCTATAAAGTGTTGTGGGAAAACTTGTCTGCTAAAGAAGGATTTAAAACAATTGAAGAAGTATTGATTTAAAAAAACAATTCGCTTGCAATTCCATCTGCAAATAATTTTCCTTCTTTTGTAAGCGTAATAATGTTATTGTTTTTGACATGTATTTTTTCACTTTGAATCAATTCGCTGCATTTTTTTAGCAGGCTATTGGCTTTTTCTTTTCCAAATTTTTGTTCAACTCTTTCAAGATGGATTCCTTCGGTAGTTCTGATTGAGATCATGATAAATTCATTTATTTGTTGTGTCTCAGTCAGCATTTCTTCTTCAAAAACTACTTCTTCTTTCATGACATTTTCAATGTATAATGCATTGTTTGCGATATTCCATCGTCTTTTATTATATCCATCATATGAATGTGCCGAAGGCCCAAATCCATAATAGGCTTTCCCCTTCCAATAACTACTATTGTGTTTGCTGCGCATGCCAGGCTTTGCATAATTGCTTATTTCATAATGTTCATATCCTGCACTTTCTAATAAATCAGATAAAATCAAAAATTGGCTAGCTTGTTTCTCGGAATCTATTGGAGCAGATTGGTTTGTTTTAACCAAATGATGTAAAGTGGTTTTAGGCTCTACAGTCAGTGCATAACAAGAAATATGAGGAATGTTTTTCTCAATGATGATGGTTGCATTTTCCTTCAGTTCATTATCAGAGAGTAAAGGAGAACCAAAAATTAGATCCACAGAAAAATTTTCTATTCCTGCGTTCTTAATCACATCGATACTTTTAAGCGAATCGGTTGCATTGTGTGCGCGATTCATCCATTTTAATTCAGCTTCGTTAAAGGACTGTATCCCCAAACTTAACCGATTGATGCCCATATTCATCCACTCTTTTACAATGGCCTCGTTAATGTCATCTGGATTTGCTTCTAATGTTATTTCTGCTTTATTGTCAACAGAAAACTTTTTTGTAATTGTATTAATGATGGTTTGCAGTTCTTCTTTTTTCAACAAACTTGGCGTACCTCCTCCAAAGTAAATAGTATCAATTGTTTCTGTATGAGCTATAAAGTCTTGAGGCAACAATATCTCTTGGTGAAGCGCACTTAAAAAGCTTTCTTTTTGTTTCAATGAGGTAGAAAAGAAAAAATTACAGTAAGTGCAGGCTTGTCTGCAAAAAGGAATATGAATGTAAATACCCGCCAAAGATTGTAGATTTACGTTTTCGAATCTGTTAATTTAATCACATGCATTCTCAAAGCAATCAAATTATAAAGAAATGGGCAACATATATGATTGCTTCTTTTCTTTTGATGCAACTGAATGCGCAAAATACAAATTCAAAAAACCATTATAAATTAGTGTATGCTTTTATTGACAAAGATAGCTCCTTTACTGCTGCTCAATTAAAGTTACAGGTCGGCTTCAATGATCTTTCTCAAGCAATGGTATATGTCAACAGGTTGCCTGCATTGCTAATTTCAAAAGGATTTCCAATAGCATCTATTGATCAGATGAATGCAACAGATACCGCTATGTATCTCAACTTATATCTTGGAATGCAGTATAATTTTATTAATCTCAATACATCGCTGATAGAACCCATAGCATTAAATGCATCTGGCATTGGTTTTATAAATTTTCCCAACAAACTAGTTGATATCAATCAACTGCAATTATTACAACGTCGGCTACTTGAATATTATGAAAACGAGGGATATCCATTTGCAGCTGTTTTACTAGATAGTATAAAGATAGAGGAAGATAAAATCAGTGCTAACCTTAAGGCGGATAAAGGTGTATTGTATCATATTGATAGTATAAGAACCTTCGGAAAAATTAAAGTTTCACCTACCTTCTTGCAACGATATCTTTTCATTTCCAATGGATCAATATATAGCAAGAAAAAATTAACAGACATTGACAAGCGTATTCAGGAGCTTTCTTTTGTAACTGCTGTGCAACCTTCTGATCTTACGATGTTGGGTAGCGGAGCGGTTGTAAATCTTTATCTACAACCGAAGAAAAGTAGTCAAATTAATTTCTTAGTCGGCTTTTTACCTTCCTCCCAAAATACGGGTAAGCTTCAGCTTACAGGGGATGTCAATTTGGATTTAAAAAATCTACTTGGAGGAGGGGAAAGGATTTTATTGAAATGGCAACAATTACAGCCTCAATCTCCTAGACTAACACTCGGATTTAATCAGCCCTATATTTTTAAATCTTCTTTTGGTGCCGATTTCTTATTCGACTTATTTAAAAAAGATTCTAATTTTTTACGGTTGAATGCGCAAGTTGGATTGCAATATGTTTTATCAATGCATCAAACAGGAAAGCTTTTTCTTCAATGGCAAAATACGTTGTTGTTGCCTGGTGCTGTTGATACCAATCTTGTGAAGTCATCAAAGAAGCTTCCACTGAATATAGATATGACAGGTTTAAATATTGGATTAAATTATGAATGGATTAATACAAATTATTTACTGAATCCTCGTATGGGAAGCGAATTGAATTTAATTTCTACGGTAGGAGTTAAACAGATAAAACAAAACAATGATATTGTAAGCTTAAAGGATCCTTCTTTTAATTATGCTTCATTGTACGACTCCCTAAATGCGAAAAGTTATCAGTTACGTGTAAGAGTATCCGCTGCTCATTATTTTCCTATTGGAAAACTTTCTACTATTAAAACCGCCATCAATTGCGGCTACTATGCCACTCGGTTTACCTTCAGGAATGAGTTATTTCAGATTGGAGGTAATAAGCTTTTGAGAGGATTTGATGAAGAGAGTATTTACGCGAATCGTTTTGGAATGGTCACCGCAGAATATAGATTGCTGCTTTCTTTAAACTCTTATTTATCTTTTTTTTCCGATGCAGCCCTCACCAAAAACAAGTATCAGTCAGTTAATATCAATAATAGCTTTATAGGAATTGGCATGGGGGTTGTGTATGAAACAAAAGTTGGGCTATTGAACGTAAGTTATGCTTTGGGTAAAAGAAACGATATCAAATTCAATATTAAGGAAGCTTCTAAAATTCATTTCGGTTATATCAATTACTTTTAATGTTTATCACAAAAGCAAAGTATTTTTGTAAAAAGAGTAGCAATTTGAAACACATATTTTTTTCTTGGTTGTTAATACTACAGTTGCTGCCTGTATTTTCCATTGCTCAAAATAAGGATACCGCTTTAGTGTCTGCAAATAAGACGGATACGGTTGTGGGAGTATCTCGGCCATCTTCTCTTCAAGTGCTATTGAATAAAAATTCATTTTTGAATGCTCAATCAGCTCCGGTCTCACCACTGGAAATTTCCAGGATTTATTTTTCTAAGGATTATTTATTCTATTTACTTGCTGTACTTGTGCTAATGGTAGGAGTATTGAAACTCATCTACAATAAGTATTTTGGCAATATGTTTAGGGTGTTTTTTAATTCATCTTTAAGGCAAAGCCAGTTAACAGATCAATTGTTGCAAGCAAAACTACCTTCGCTACTTTTTAATTTGTTGTTTTTCGCAATTGGGGGGATGTACATTTATCTAGTATTAAATCATTTTGACACATCCTCCTATCAGCATTGTGATGTGTTATTGATTGCAACACTTTGCCTAATGGCAGTTTATATTGTAAAAAACATAGTGCTGAAGTTTGCAGGATGGCTTTCTGGTTTCAATGATGAAGCCAATACCTATATTTTTATTGTATTTCTTCTTAATAAAATCATTGGTCTTTTATTGCTTCCATTAATCATATTAATTGCTTTTGCAGATAGTTTTATACTCAATATCGCGTTGTATTTATCTTATTTACTCATTGGCAGCATGCTTATTTTAAGATTTATACGTTCATATGGCCTTCTTCGGCATCGATTGAAAGTAAGCTTCTTTCATTTTGCATTATATATTATAGGAGTTGAATTAATGCCCATTTTGTTGATTTATAAGGTGGTGGTCAGTTTTCTTAGTAAAAGTTTGTAATTTTGCAACATCATCGGAAGAAAAAGTATGGTAAAAAAAGGCGTCAATAAAACAGCAAAGGTTCATCAGGCTGTTAAGAAAATACTGATCACTCAGCCTAAACCAGAAGGCCTCAAGTCTCCTTACTTTGATTTGGCGAACAAGTACGCCTTACATGTAGATTTCCATCCTTTTATTGTAGTGGAAGGAATTCCCGCAAAAGAGTTCAGAAAACAAAAAATCGATATCGCCAGCTATTCTGCGGTGGTATTTACAAGTCGTAATACCATTGACCATTTTTTTCGCATTTGTGAAGAAATGAAAGTAACCGTTTCCCAGGATACCAAATACTTCTGTATTACCGAATCTGTAGCATTGTATTTACAGAAATTTATTTTGTACAGGAAAAGAAAAGTGTTTTATGGCGCTGATGGGGTAAATAAAAGTCTGTTTGATGTAATCAATAAGCACAAAGACAACGAAAGATTTTTGTATCCTTGCTCAGAATCATTTGATAGTGAAATAACAAATTGGCTTAAAACCAATAATTGCGGATATGCAACACCGGTATTATACAAGATTATCAGCAATGATGTGAAAGAAGTAATAGGCAGAAAGTATGATGTAATTTGTTTCTTTACTCCAGGAGGCGTTAAAAGTCTTTTAGAAAACTTCCCTAAGTTTAAGCAAAACGGCACTAAAATTGCCGCATTCGGTGCCAATACTTTAAAAGCTGCAGAAGAAGCCGGATTAACACTTGATATCAAAGCGCCTACTCCTCAAACGCCCAGCATGAGCAGTGCGTTAGAAAAATTCTTAACTACACCTGTTAAGAAATAAATCTCTTTGCTTTTAGCAATTAAATATTGTTCGTTCTACCTTTTTCTTTAGTGTAATTTTATTCCATGCAACATCCATTCACCAATGAATTAATTCACGAATCAAGTGTTTATTTATTGCAGCATGCGCACAATCCTGTTAACTGGTTGCCCTGGGGTGATACTGCTTTTCAAAAAGCTACGAAGGAGAATAAGCCTATTTTAATTAGCATTGGTTATGCTGCTTGCCATTGGTGTCATGTGATGGAAACAGAAAGCTTTGAAGACGAAAGCATCGCTCAAGTAATGAATGATTATTTTGTAAATATTAAAGTTGATAGAGAAGAACGTCCAGACATCGACCATATTTATATGGATGCTGTACAGGCAATTGCCGGGAATGGAGGTTGGCCATTGAATGTGTTTCTTACTCCTGAGGGCAAACCATTTTATGGAGGTACTTATTTTCCTCCACAGAAAGCGTTTAATCGATCTTCTTGGTCGGATGTGTTGCATTACATCCATGATGCATGGACAAACAGAAGAAATGAAATTGAAGAACAAGCCGATAAATTATTGTCGCATTTAAAAACTACTAGTAATTTCTTTGAACAAAAAACAGTAAAGCTGCAACAAGCCGACGAAGGAGATTTCAATGCATATTTTTGTAAAAAAATCTGTGATCAAATATTAAAGAATGCTGATTATATCGATGGCGGATTTGGCAATGCTCCTAAATTTCCTCAAACATTCTCCCTTCAATTTTTGCTTGCGTATGGTCATTTTTATAATGACAATAGTGCGCTGCAACATGCATTGTTCTCTTTAAAAAAAATGCTCAAAGGCGGCATATATGATCATTTGGGAGGAGGAATATCACGCTATAGCACCGACAATCAATGGCTGGCTCCTCATTTTGAAAAAATGCTTTATGATAATGCATTGATAATAAATGTTTTATGTGATGCAAGTCAATTAACTGGGGATGATTTTTTTAAACACGCTATTGAAAAAACCCTCCATTTTTGTTTTAAAGAGTTAAAACATGAAGAAGGAGGATTTTTTGCAGCATTGGATGCAGATAGTGAGGGAGTAGAGGGTAAATATTATGTCTGGAATAAAAAGGAGATTGATGCAATCCTTGGAGAAGAAGCCCCCTTATTTTGTGAATGGTATGGAATAACTGACAACGGCAATTGGGAAAGCACCAATATTTTACACAGTAAGTATGAAAAAGAGGATTTTGTAAGTGGTAAAGGATTGTCTGTAGCCCAATTAAATGAATTGCTAGCTTCAGCGGAACAAAAACTACTCAACAAAAGAGAGAAACGAATCCGACCCATAACAGACGATAAGATTATTCTAGGCTGGAATGCGCTATTTGTCTCTGCTTTGTGCAAAGCTTCTATTGCAATGAACAATGATGAATACAAGGATTCCGCCATCTTATTATATGATTTTCTACTGGAAAAGTTTTCTGTTAACGGGCAAATTGTTCACCATACCTATAAAAACGGGATAGCTAAGCACCCCGCTTATTTGGATGATTATGCCTATCTGATTCAGGCAGCTATTCATTTACAAGAAATAACGGGTAATCAGCAATATTTACTAGATGCGCAATCAATTACCTTGTACTTAATGGAACATTTTATCCAAAAGGATACGGGTTTTTTCTATTATACTCATAAGGGCCAACAGGATTTGATTGTCAGAAAGGTTGAAATCTATGATTCGGCGATTCCGTCGGGAAACAGTATTATGGCTGAAAATCTGCTCTATTTATCTGCCATATTTGATCAAAAAGAATGGCATCTCCAAGCAAATCAAATGCTCACCGCTATGACGCCATTGCTATTAAAATACCCGAGTTCATTTGGCATATGGTCTTTTTCGATTTTAATGCAAGTGCAAGGAACCTGGGAGATTATTATAACTGGAGACAATCAGGAAGCATTAAATGAGGGTATTTTAAACATGTATTTACCCAATAAAATAGTGCAAAGATCCAATAAAATAAAGGACTTCCCTTTGTTTCGGCATAAAGAATTCCAGCAAGGAGCGATGGCATATGTTTGTAAGAACCAGGCCTGCCTATCACCCGTAAGAAGTATGGATGATTTTAAGGAAATAATCAAATTTGGGTAGTCTTTAACATTTTAGGTAATAATATTCTAATAAATTGAGACTTTATTTTAATTTATTTAAGCAATAAAATTATTTAAAAATCAACTAGTACAATTTGATTTTTAAATAGAATTATCATTACATTTGCGGATACCTACAAAGTATAAATAATGAAAAAAACGTTGATTTACATGATGGCATTTGTGGCTATCACTGCAAGCTCTAGTAGTTGCAAAATGTTAGGAGGCAAAAACAGCTCTGGAAAAGGGTTGCCAAACGATGGTCAATTACATGGTGTGGCACCTGCTACAAGATGGTCTCCTTCAAGACCACCCGGAATGGTATATGTTCCATCAGGGACTTTCCATATGGGTCCTAGTGATGAAGATGTTAACTACTCATTTACTGCACGTAATAAGTCGGTTTCTATTAGTGGCTTTTGGATGGATGCTACTGAGATTACCAATAATGAATATCGTCAATTTACCAATTGGGTAAGAGATTCTATTGCTGCAAAGTTGATGGGATACGTTAAACAATCTCCCGATGGTGTTGAACAAGTAGATTGGAAAAAGGCATCAACTATTAAATGGGGCGATAAAGCAACAATAGAAAAAATTGATGCAATCATTGTTACTCCAGATAATAGGATTTTTGGAAAGAAAGAAATTGATGCTACAAAGATTGTTTATCAATCAGAAGTATTTGATTATAAAGCTGCAGCTCAAAATAAAGATGCTACCATTCCAAGATCTGCATTTATTCTTAAACAAAGAGTACCAGTTTATCCTGACTCTCTTTGCTGGATAAGAGATTACGCCTATTCTTACAATGAGCCAATGGCTAAAAAATATTACAGTCACCCCGCTTTTGGTAATTATCCTGTAGTAGGGATCAACTGGAAGCAAGCAACTGTATTTTGTGAGTGGAGAACTCATTATCAAAATGCTTTTTTAGAATCTAAAAAAAGAGCTACTGAAACTGATTTCAGGCTTCCAACTGAGGCACAATGGGAATACGCTGCAAGAGGTGGTAGATCTCAATCACCCTATCCTTGGGGCGGTCCATATTTGAGAAATAAAAAAGGTTGTTTGTTAGCTAACTTTAAACCAGGTCGTGGAAATTATCCTGAAGATGGTGGATTTTATACTGTTAGAGCAGATGCATATTGGCCAAATGATTTTGGTTTATATAATATGTCTGGTAATGTTGCAGAGTGGACATCTTCTTTGTACTATGAAGGGGGTTACAATTTTCAACATGATATGAATCCAGATATTCGTTGGAATGCGAAAGATTCTGATCCTCCAAGAATGAAACGTAAAGTGATTCGTGGTGGTAGCTGGAAAGATGTAGGTTATTTTCTTCAAACTAGTACTCGTGCATACGAATATCAAGATACAGCTAAGTCTTATATTGGTTTCCGTTGTGTGATTGACTTGCCATCATCTACAATTAAAAGCGGTAGAAAATAGTTATTCGAATTCAAAGCATTCATAAAAAAATTAATGCTGTATTAATACAGTATTTAAACTAAGTTTTTAAAAATTAAAATCTCACTAAAAAACCTAAAAATTAAAAGCACATGTCAGTTAAAATTGATCCAAAAACAAGTAAATGGATGGATGTTGCAGTATCTCTAGCTGCTGCCGTAGTTATCTTTGGAGCGCTACAAAAGATTCTTCACACTGCAATCGCAGATCTTTTTCTACAAATTGGTTTATATACTGAGGCTGCAAT
>CANFJP010000024.1 GCA_947447485.1 Chitinophagaceae bacterium | reverse complement strand
TTTTTTTTAATTGTTATCATTGATTGATCTGTTGGAGATAGTTGAATAACACTAGCTGCGTTGTTCACTCCTTTATATCCTCCTATATGATATTGTATTCTTTGTAAATCTGCGGTGGAAGCAGGAGAGGAGCCTTCTAGCTTAAAAAAAACATATCCGCTGTTCCATGTCCAGAACATATCATTAATTGGATCCAATGCACCTGTTTGCGCCCCGCTGCAATTATCAATGCTGTCTACCCCTAACATAAATCCAAGATTATTATATTCCCCAACGGGTACTTCTATTGTTAAGCAATTTTTTTGTGCAGAAGCATCCACTAGGAAATAATTGTGCTTGCTTTTTTTTATGACATTTCCTGAAAGACTACAATTCCCCACATAATATTTTAATTTATTGACAGAATAGTCTTCTCCAAAAGGATTTTGATAAACTTTGTCTTTTAAAATAATTGGTTCATTATTTACGGTAGTTGTAAATTTTATTTTCAATTTACCTATAGGAGGCTGACTGTATGACAACAATGGAGTGATTAAAAAAAACAGACTATACATTAGTTTTTTTTTCTTGAGTATTCCCCACAATGTTATGTGCTGATTAATCATTCAATTTTATTTTTTTTCGTTGAGTCTTTTTTTCAGAAGACTTCTTTTTTGAATCCAATCTTTTTTCTTTTTTAGCACGACTTATTTTTGTAGTCTTTCTTTTTTTGGGAACAACAAGCGCTTTTTTGATAAGCAATGTCATCTTTTTTACAACCTCTTCTTTATTACTGAGTTGGGTTCGATATAGCTGACTTTTTACGAGTAAAAATCCTGAAGCAGTAATCTTATTAGCTAGTTTTTCTTTTATCAGGCTTTTTTCTCCCTCTGAAAATAGAGAGGAGGATTGTACATGCCAATGTCCTTCCACCATTGTCTCCACTTTATTGACATGCTGGCCACCCTTTCCCCCACTTCTGGCAGTTTTAAATTTTATTTCCTTTTGAAACTCAGACATACTCAAAATTACCAATAAATACATCTAAAAAGAGGTCATTATAGTCACTCATTTGGTTAATATTTCGGTATGAACAAAAAATTGCACAAATTTGCATCAAAGGAGTCTACTAATATGTCACAACGGGTGTATCATTCATTTATTGAGCGCAAGCAACAGCAGCAGAAGTCATTTGCTGTTTTGGTTGATCCTGATAAGGTGAATGATAGCAGTATGGAGGAATTAATTGAGTTGGCTACAACATCTAAAGTTGATTATTTTTTTGTGGGCGGAAGTTTGGTGATTTCTAATTATTTAGATGAATGTGTTCAATTTATAAAAAAGAGTTGCGATATCCCTGTGGTGCTCTTTCCAGGAAGTCCTTCACAAGTGAGTAAGTATGCGGATGCGCTATTGTACCTTTCTTTAATCAGTGGTCGAAATCCTGAGTTGTTAATTGGTCAACATGTAATTTCTGCTCCCCTTGTAAAGCAAAGCGGGCTTGAGATTATGCCAACTGGATATATGGTTATTGATGGGGGCGCTCCAACAACGGTTTCTTATATTAGCAATGCAGCTCCCTTGCCATCCAATAAAAATGAAATTGCCATGTGTACTGCTATGGCGGGTGAAATGCTTGGAATGAAATTAATTTATATGGATGCAGGTAGTGGGGCGCAAAAAAGTATTTCCGAAGAAATGATTCAAAAAGTTTCTTCTTGTATAGAAGTACCCCTCATTGTGGGCGGCGGTATTAAGAATGCAGAAAAAGCATATCTCAATTGTAAGGCTGGTGCAGATATTATTGTAGTAGGAAATGCTATTGAAAAGGATCCAATATTAATTAAAGAAATTGCTGCCGCTATTCATAGTGTAAAAACCTTGGCTGTGTAGGATTCATTACAAACTCATCATTTCTTTAAACTTAACAGCTTGTCTTCGGCTGACTTCTATTTTTTCTCCTCCAATTAAATCAATTAGAAGGCCTCCATTAAAATAGGGCTCTACTTTATCTATCATCCGAAGGTTTATAATTTGTTTTCGATTTGCTCTAAAAAATGTTTTCTCATCAAGTCTATCTTCCAATGCATTCAAAGACTTTAATATTAAGGGCTTATTTGTTCCAAAGAAAACCTTAGCATAGTTTCCTACGCTTTCAAATAAACGAACTTCGGAGAGTTTTACAAACCAGCATCTTTCTCCATCTTTCACAAAAACCTGATCATTGGCTGTTAACAATCCCTTATTCTGAACAGACATTGATGCCATTTCTTTTTCTTCGCTCTGCGCTAATTTTTGAATTGCTTCGCTCAGTCGCTTAGGCTCAATTGGCTTCATTAAATAATCCAATGCATTTACTTCAAATGCTTTCAAGGCGAATTCGTTGTATGCGGTGGTAAAAATTACACGAGGAGATTTCTCTATTTCAAGCAACATGTCGAAGCCTGTTTTGGTAGGCATTTGAATATCTAAAAATATTAGATCAGGAGAGAGTTCCTCAATTTTTTCTATTCCTTCTTTAGCATTGGTGGCTTCTCCAATTACTTCTATTTCAGAAAAATCTAGTAAAAGTTTTCTTAGTTCATTTCTAGCAAGTCTTTCATCATCAATAATCAGTGCTTTATACATTGCAATTCAATTTTTAAAGTTAAGCAGGAGTAATGTTGACTGGCATTACAATTTTGCATTCTACCACATTCATATCTTCCATATTTCTAATTTCGAAATGTGCTTTTCCATTGTACAATAGATTCAATCTGTCTTGAGTACTTTTAATGCCAAATCCACTTTCAGTAAATATTTTATTTTCGTTTAATTGTCCAGAATTTTGCACAATAAGTTCATGGGTATTGTTATTAAAACTGGAGCTTATTCTAATAAACCCTCCGTTAATCTGCTTGCTCACACCATGCTTTATAGCATTCTCTACCAATGTTTGTAGCATCATGGGAGGAATTGGCTGAGTGATGGTGTTTTCCTGGATGTTGAATTCTATTTTTAATCTTTCTTCAAACCTCATTTGTTCTAAAGCAAGATAGTCTTTTACAATACCTAGTTCCTGGCTTAGGGGAACGGTTTCTAGTTTTTCCATTTGCATACTGCTACGCAGGATGTTGCTTATTTCTGTAATGGCTGTTCTTGCTCTTTCAGGATTTTCGTCTATAAGTGCACGAATGCTATTGAGTGAATTAAAAATAAAATGCGGATTGATATGAGCTTTAATCGTTTTTAATTCCAATGATTTTACTGTTGCCTCTAATCTTAAGGTATCTACTTGCTGACGTCTATTTCTTTCTACAAAATGAAAGATATAATAAATCATATTCCATACGAGTAATATCCAAACCGAACTAAAGCTACTTAAGAAAAAACGTTCTATTTCATTGTATTTTTTTAATCTTACAGGCTGATAATGTAATGTGTAGTCAATTAGTTCTGATATAAATCCAAATGCCAAAGAAAAAAGTATGGTGAAAGAAATCAGAAATAAAATTTGTTTTTTCAATGACTTTTGAAGCACATGGAAGTAAAGAATATTCCAACGCATGAAGTGAGTAATCATCAAGCCCGCTAAAATAGTTAACAATAAACTAGGATAAAAGAGGGAGTCGGCTTTTCCGAATGTTAACACAAAAAAAATATTGATTGCAGCAAACGTTGTCCAGCCTGCAATTTGACACCACCAATAAATTGAAATTCGTTTAAGCATAGTCTTGTAAAGCTAATTAGTTTTTTAAAATTAGGGTCAAACACTTGACAAATGGCCAAATCCCGTTTTGGGAGGCACCTTAAATGTTGAAGAGGTTTCATTTATTATGTAACTCCTATTAATATTTAGCCGATTATGTTTAGTTTTACAACAAAGACACACTTTCTGATGGGCAACCCCAATTTAAATGCTAATAAAGATTCTTTACAATCTGCTGATAAAGATTTTGAAAACAATATCCGTCCAGGATTTATTAATGAATTTAGTGGCCAAGGCCAAATTATTGATAATATCACTGTATTTATAAAGGCATCAAAATTAAGAGGAGAGGCATTGGATCATATTTTATTTCATGGTCCTCCAGGATTAGGTAAAACAACTTTGTCTAGAATAGTAGCGAATGAAATGGGGGTAAGTATCAAAGAAACATCCGGCCCAGTAATTGAAAAACCAGGCGACTTAGCAGGCCTACTTACAAACTTAGAACCCAATGATGTTCTTTTTATTGATGAGATTCACCGACTTAGCACCGTGGTGGAAGAATATTTATATGCCGCAATGGAAGATTATCGAATAGACATT
This sequence comes from Chitinophagaceae bacterium, assembly GCA_947447485.1. Lineage (GTDB taxonomy): Bacteria > Bacteroidota > Bacteroidia > Chitinophagales > Chitinophagaceae > Ferruginibacter. The sequence continues at coordinate 15,148 of CANFJP010000024.1, read as the reverse complement.
ATGATTGATAGCGGCCCCAATGCTAGAAGTGTTCAGCTAAATTTAAATCCCTTCACCTTAATTGGTGCTACTACTAGAAGTGGCTTGCTTTCGGCTCCTTTATTATCGAGATTTGGAATAAAAGCCAGATTAGAATACTATGATGCTGAAACTTTAAAAAATATTATTCTAAGGAGTTCAAAAATTCTCAATACAATCATTAATGCTGATGCAGCTGCTGAAATTGCACGCAGAAGCAGAGGTACTCCTAGAATTGCAAATAGTTTATTGAGAAGGGTAAGAGACTTTGCTCAAGTTTTAGGAACGGGGGTCATTGATATGGAGATTACGAAACACTCTCTAAAAGCATTGAATGTTGATCAGCACGGATTGGATGAAATGGACAACCGTATACTAAGTACCATTATTGAAAAATTTAAGGGAGGTCCTGTTGGAATAACTACAATTGCCACCGCTGTTGGAGAAGAGACAGGTACTTTAGAGGAAGTGTATGAGCCTTTTTTAATTCAGGAGGGATTTATCATGCGAACACCTAGAGGAAGAGAAGCTACAGAAAAAGCATACAAGCACTTAGGAAAAGTGCCGCACAAAGGCGGCACTCAATCAGATTTATTTTGAGGTAGTTTATTCGGTAATAACCAATCGGAATCCGTTTCCATGAATATTTACAATTTCTAATTTAGCATCTTCCTTTAGGTATTTGCGCAATTTTGCAATGTAAACATCCATGCTTCTTCCATTGAAATAAGTATCACTTCCCCATATTTTTTTAAGAGCGGCTTCTCTTGGCAATAAATCATTTTTGTATTCTGCAAGCATTTTAAGTAATTCGTTTTCTTTTGGAGAGAGCGTCTGAACTTTTCCATTAACGGTCAATTCGCGTAAACGAGGATTAAAGTGATATTGTCCTAAATCGAACTCTGCATTTGTTTCTTCGCGATGTGTTTCTTCATTCCTTTTAAGAATTGCTTTTATTTTATGTAATAACACTTCGCTATCAAATGGCTTTGTAATATAATCATCCGCTCCTAATTTATATCCTTGGATAATATCATCTTTCATTGTTTTAGCACTTAGAAAGAAAAGAGGCACATCAGGGTTGATGTCTCTTATTTCTTCTGCTACTTTAAATCCGTCCATGTTTGGCATCATTACATCTAAAAGGCAGATGTCAAATTTTTCGCGTTGAAAAGCAGCTAATCCCAAACGACCATCTCTTTCTAGTATTACATCATAATCATTCAGCTCGAGGTAATTCTTTAAAACCATTCCGAGATTAGTGTCGTCTTCACACAATAAGATTTTTGGCTTAGTTGTTTCCATATAGAGTTAATTTATAATTACAAAATAGACCAATCGGTTTTTAAATACCAATTATACTGCCTAATTTTTTGTTAAAGGTCTCAAGATAGGACAATCGGTTGACTCGTATCTGATTAGAGTTTTATTTATCAATAATTGAAGTCAGTTGGTTGTGCATTAATGCTTCTTTTTTTATAAACTTCTTATCTGTCAATGTTTTTAAAAACGCCACTAAATCTTTTTTTTCTTTTTCAGTCAATCCAAGTGGTTGTTGAAGTGATGGATCGATATTAATGGCATCGGGCACTACTTTTTTAGGATTGTTGTAATAATCTACTACTTCTTCTAATGTAGCAAACATTCCATTGTGCATATAGGGGGCAGTTACAGCAATGTTCCTCAGTCCGGGTGTTTTAAATTTTCCTATATCTATTCTTTTTCTGGTAATAAGGAATCTTCCACTGTCATTTAAATCTTTTCCATTAAAAAGTCCAATATTTTTGAAGTCGTCATTTGTAAAGTCTTCTCTAAAATGACAATCAAAACATTTTGCTTTTGCACTTATAAAAACTTGTCTGCCTCTTTCTTCGCTTGCTGATAAGTTTTTTATATTATTACCCCAATCATCAAATTTGCTATTGATTGTTTCAAGTGTATTTTCATAAGCCGCAAATGCAGCACCTATATTTTTAGCGTTGGCAGCCTGTTTGTAAATCTTTTTAAAAAGAGCGCTATAGATAGGTGAATTATTTAAACGGATAACTGCTTCTTGAACGGGCAATCCCATTTCATCTGGATGACTGATGGGCATGAGCGCTTGTTCTTTTAATGTAGACGCGCGTCCATCCCAAAAATAGTATGGCCTATTTTTCATATTCAATACAGACGGGGTGTTTCTTTTGGTCAGCTTACCACCAATTCCAATGCTGAATGCAAGGGTATCTGCAAATGCAAAAGCAGGCTTATGGCAACTAGCACAACTTACGCTTGAATCAAGCGATAGCATTTTTTCGTTAAATAACTTTTGGCCCAAAGAGGCGGGGGTGTCGTTTTCTAGAGGCGTATAGAATGGAGAAAATCCAGCGATGACAATACAAGCCACTAGCAATAAAATTGAAACAATTGTTGTTCGCATTGATGTAAAGTTAATCATCCTTCATAAGGTTTTAATTAATTCAATCATGTAAAAGCCTTGCGTTGACTATAGTAAGTTTGCTAGTTATTTGTATAATAAAGTGAATACAAGCACAATAAATAACCGTTCAATCAATAAAACGAAGGAAGCGAAGGTGTTTTAACGGTAAAAGAATGGTTAAAATTCTTCAAAAAATAGTTTAAATGGTTTGGCTATTATTATTATACCTATTACTTTTACATTGGTTTTTCATAGGATATTGGATTTTAAAGCGGGGCTAGATTTTTATCTTGGCCCCTTTTTTATTTTTATACCTATTTATATCAATGTAAATGCTCCCGATTCGGTTGTGGTGATCATGTTTTCTGACTGCAAAAAATGTATGACTTTCCAGAGGTGCTGTTGGTTATATTGGTTAAACCTGTTTTCTATTTCTTTTGAAGGCAGTTCGTTTGTTTTTAATTCTTTTATAATAGCATCTGAAAGTTTTTTAAAATCCTTCTCTGAAAAAGCACTTTCTCTATTATCAATACAATTATCACAGATGCCACAGGGTTTTATTTCAGTGTCATTAAAATAATTTCCAATAATAACGCTTCTGCAGGCTTTTTTATTGAGGCTATAATGTACGATTGCATTAATTCTTTCTATGTATTTTTCTTTTCTTACCGTTAGATTGTCTGTATTGAATGCAAAATCATCTGCATACATTCTGTTTTTCAAAAGTGTCAATTGTGGCTTTTCGCTTTGTGGGGTATATTGTATTATTTGGTATTGATGTAGTTTTTTAAGTTGTTCAATTATAGTAGCGATTGGAATTCCTACAAAAGAAGCCAGCAATGATTCGTAAATCACAGAAGGATAATCAAAAATACCTTCGTAGTTTCTCAACAAGCCTTTAATGAGTGGCTCCAATGCTGGATGTTGTAATTCAAATTCATATAAGTCTGATTTTGAACTTTCGAATACTATAGTGGATGGCTTAAAAGAACTCTCAGAAAAATAAATCAATCCTTCCTGACTAATAGCTTGCAATCCGTAAGTTGCTTTAAGAATATTAAACTTGAATGTTTGAGAAAAATGTGCCAAATCAAATTCAAATATTTGCCCTTCTCCAATTCCGGCGGGCACTTGTAGGTAGTTCATCAGTGCCTTATATAGGTCTTTCAATTCTTTTAATGACGGAAAACGAATATTGCTTTGTTCTATTAAGTCATCTGTTTCTTTTTTATCGCACAATAAAACGGCATAAGCTCTTTTGCCATCTCTGCCTGCTCTCCCGGCTTCTTGATAATAATTTTCTAAACTTTCAGGAAGATTATAATGTGCCACCACTCTTACATCGGGCTTATCAATGCCCATTCCAAAAGCATTCGTACAAACAATCGTATTGATTTGATTTTGTATCCAGCTTTCTTGTCTGACGGTACGTTCTTGATTGGTTAAGCCTGCATGGTAGAAATCTGCATTTATTTGATGTAGTTTTAATAATTCAGCAATTTGCTGTGTTTGCTTTCTGCTTTTACAATATACAATTGAACTTCCTTTTACATTTTGCAATATTTCTAATAGCTTGTTTTGTTTTGATATGGGAGCAAATACACTGTAGGAAATATTTGGTCTTGCGAATGATTGTTGAAAACGAGCATCTTCTTTTGTAAACAGGAGTCGCTCGCAGATGTCTTGTTGCACCGCAAAAGTTGCAGAGGCGGTTAATGCAATGATAGGAACATGGGGCAACTGCTCTCTAAGTCCAGCGATGCGAAGATAAGAAGGCCTGAAATCGTATCCCCAATGAGAGATACAATGTGCTTCATCAACAGCGATTAGGCAAGGTTTGATGGCGGGAAGAAATTCTAAGAATAAACTCGTTTCTAATCTTTCCGGTGATACGTATAAAAACTTATAATTTCCAAAGGCTGCATTTTGTAAGGTTTTTTTTACCTCAGTAAAAGACATTCCGGAATAAATGGCCAAAGCGGGAATTCCTTTTTTGGTAAGATTCTGTACTTGGTCTTTCATCAAAGCTATTAGCGGGCTAATAACAATACAAATGCCTTCCATCATCAATGTTGGCACTTGAAAACAAACCGATTTTCCTCCACCCGTTGGTAGCAATGCGAGTACATCTTTTTTATGTAGCACTGCATTCACGATGTCTTCTTGCAATGGCCGAAACTGAGTATGTCCCCAATATTTTTTTAATATAGAATGGCTACTTTCCAATTTACTGTGTTGATGTGGGGAGTGAAGTTATAAAACCTTTTTTACAAACAATTTTAATGAATTGGCGGCTAATACTACATCACTGAATCCCATTGCTAGTGCAGAAAATGTAGGGGTAAGTAATCCCACTGCGGCGATTGGTATTGCCACAACATTATAGGAAAATGCCCAGAATAGATTTTGTTTAATTGTAATAAAGGTATGTCTGCCAACTCCTAATGCTTCAGGAAGATTTTGAAGGCCCTGATTCATTAATATAACATCTGCATGTTGTAAGGCTAATTGAGATGCGTCACTTAATGATATGCCTATAGTTGCATTGGCTAAAGCGGGTGCATCATTGATTCCATCTCCCACCATTGCGGTAGGGGTTATTTTATTTAAGGCTGCAATTTTTTCCATTTTTTGAAGGGGAGATTGTCTTGCATACACTTCTTTAATTCCAAGGGCATTGGCAACTTCCATTGCTTTTTGTGCAGTATCTCCGGTAAGCAGAATGGTATTGATTTGTTTTTTCTGTAACCATTGAATTACTTTTTTTGCTTCAGGTCTTATTTCGTCTTTCACATCAATCCATCCTAAAAGTATTTTATTCTTTAGTATATAAACATTGTGTTCTTGATCTGTTGATTCGGCGGGTAGTATTTGGCAAGACCCTGCTTCATAAATATTCCCCTCCATGTCTTCCGCTTTTATTCCAATCCCTTTTATTTCCTCTATCTTTTTCCATTGAATGAAATGACTGCTTTTCCAATGCATTGTGATTGATTTAGCAATTGGATGATTTGAATATTTTTCTAATGAAAAAGCAATCTCTTTGAATTGGGCAACATCAATCAAAGAATGAAATGTATTAATATCAAATCGTCCGGTGGTAAGCGTACCGGTTTTATCAAATACAACTTGTTTTATTTTTTTAAAAGACTCAAGGCTTGATGCGTTGCGAAATATAATTCCTTTTCTTGCGGCTCTTCCAAGTCCTACGGCAATAGCAGCAGGAGTAGCGAGCCCCATTGCACAAGGGCAAGAAATAACCAATACTGCGATGGCTCTCATCAGCGAAACGCTAAAGGTTATATCAAATAAAAAATGGGTTACAAAAAAAGTTAACAATGCAATTGTTATAACCATTGGAACAAAGACCGCACTAATGCGATCTGCCATTTTTTGCATAGGAGGTTTTTCCGATTGTGCTGTTTGAACCATTCTTAAAATACCCGAGAGTACTGTTTCATTCCCAACAGCAGTTACCTGAACTTTCACTATTCCATCTTCCAATATACTGCCTCCTATAAGAAAATCTTTTTTTGCTTTTTGAATGGGAATGCTTTCGCCGGTAATAATCGATTCATTTACACTGCAATCTCCCCATAGGATTTTACAATCTATGGGCACTTGTTCTCCTGTTTTTATGAGCAACAAGTCTCCTGTTTTTAATTGTGTATTTTCAATAGCGAATACTTGTTCAGCATGATTGTCATCAAAAGCAATCATATTGGCCATTACTTTTTGAGATTTAACCAAAGAATGAAGGGCTTTTTGAGTTGATTGAATAGAAGCTTCTTCGAGATAGTTTCCCAAAAACACCAATGTGATAATTGATCCAGTCGTTTCGAAAAACAAGAAATTGTCATTTTTAAAATAAAACATTCCCACCAAACTATATACAAATGCTGCCAAGGCACCTAGCGCTACCAATACATTCATATTGGGGATGCCACTTTGTAGACTCTTGATAGCGCTTTTTCCAAAAAATCGCATACCTACTATAAAAACAGGAAGGCAAATAGCTATTTGTACCCAGGGATTCATGATCCAATGGATGGGATACCATCGATGAATCATATGAAGCATTAGTATTAAAGTAAATGGAAGCGTAAACAGAAAGCGCTTTTTGTTAGTAGAAAGTAGGGAATTGGATGTTTTTATGGGAGAGTTGCTATCAATGACAGTGTAACCAAGGTGAGTAATTCCAGTTTTTAGCTTTTCAATTGGAATGTTTTCTTCCTTATTAAAACTAACACTACCATCGATGGGGCTTACCTTTACCTCTTGTAAACCTTCCTTTTGCAAGTACTTAGCTATGCTTAATGCACAATTACTACAAGTCATTCCGCCAACTTTCAGCTCTATCCGTTCCATATTGCAAAAATATCTTTTAATTAGAGTTTATTATTTACTAAATATGAAAATATCTTTGCATCATGGTTGTGAATTTTACATTGGCTGATATTGATCAGGCGGCTATTGCATTTATAGACGCAATAAGAGAAAAAAAAGTAATTGCTTTTCACGGTGAGATGGGAGCGGGTAAAACCACTTTTATCAATGCAGTCTGCCGGTTATTGCAAGTACAAGATATGATTAGTAGTCCTACTTTTTCGATTATCAATGAGTATAATACAGCTAATGGAACGGTCGTGTTTCATATAGATTTATACCGAGTAAAGGACGAAAAGGAGGCGATTGCTGCTGGCGTGGAAGAGTGTATTCATTCTACTCATCATTGTTTTGTTGAATGGCCAGAAAAGGCCCCAGGCATTTTTTCCGAAGACACCCTTCATTGTTATTTGACTGCAATAGGAAACAATGAAAGAAAGCTGCTAATAAATTTGTAATTTGTACAATCAGTTTAATAACTGAATAATAACACATAAGTATATGGCAAAAGCTAAACCATTTGTATCTGCTTCGTTTTCGTATGAAACCTTAGAAGAAAAATTAGATATAAAACCTAAAGGAGAATCGTTGCTTATTGGAATACCAAAAGAAACTTCTTTTAATGAAAATAGAATTTCTTTAACTCCAGAAGCTGTTGGAGTATTAATTGCTAACGGACATGAAGTATGTATAGAGTCGGATGCAGGACTAGGGGCAAACTACAGCGATAATGATTATAGTGAAGCGGGTGCTAAAATTGTTTTTGATAAGACTGAAATTTTTAATTGTAGTGTTATTGTAAAGAGTGCTCCTGTAAGCGAAGAAGATTGTGAATTACTGAAGCCCAATACAAATATTATTTCTCCCATTCATGCAGCTGTAATGAAAAAGAGCATTTTGCAGAAAATGATGGATAAAAAAATAACCGCTTTAAGTTTTGAAAACTTGAAAGACGACAGTGGCCATAATCCAATTGTTAGAAGCATGAGTGAAATTGCGGGTAGTTCGGTAATGCTAATAGCCGGTCAATATCTTAGCAATGCCAATAACGGTAAAGGGGTGTTGGTAGGAGGCATCAGCGGCATACCACCAACTAAAGTGATTATTATTGGCGCAGGGATAGTAGGGGAATATGCAGCAAGAACAGCATTGGCCATGGGGGCAAGCGTTAAGATTTTTGACAATAGCATATATCGATTAAAGCGATTGCAAAACAATATTGGAGTTCGGTTATGGACTTCTGTTATTGAGCCCAAAATATTAGGTAAGCAATTAAAGTCATGCGATGTAGCCATTGGTGCATTGAGTGGTGCAAGTGGTAGAACGCCTGTTGTGGTTAGTGAGGAAATGGTAAGCAATATGCGTCCGGGAACTGTAATTGTAGATGTAAGTATTGATCATGGAGGCTGCTTTGAAACCAGTATGGTCACAACGCATAAAAAACCTGTTTTTACAAAATACAATGTCATTCATTATTGTGTTCCCAATATTCCCAGTGGATTTGCAAGAACAGCTTCTCAAGCGATTAGCAATGTGCTGATGCCATTATTACTTGAAACGGGTGAAGATGGAGGGCTAGAGAATATTGTTTGGCACAAGATCAACATTCGTGCTGGAGTGTATCTTTTTAAAGGGAGCTTGACTAACTTTTATTTGAGTGAAAAATTCGACTTGAAATATACAGATTTGAATTTATTAATCGCCAGCAGAAGGTAAGGCTACTTATACTTTTCAATTGATATAATCTCTGAGCAGAAGTCATATTCTTTTGTATCGTTGCTGCTCACTATCACTAATTTTTCTGAAGAATAATTCTTGATTAATTCACGGTATAATTCAACTCCTTCTGTGTCTAGATTTGTGGTGGGTTCGTCAAGTAACAATACAGTGGCATTGCTAAAAAATGCTTGAGCAAGTTTTAATCGTTGCTTCATTCCGCTACTAAAATATCTAATTTGTTTGTTTTCGGATTTATCTAGGCCCACTTCCTTAAGAATTTCACTTATTGACTTTGAAAGTTTTTTAAATGTTGAATGAAAACTAAGAAATTCGAATGCAGTCATTTCTTCAATCAGTTCCATATAAGGGGCCGCCATTACTATTTCTTTATACGACTCCTCATTCATTTCTGTTAAATGAACATTTCCGTTTATTGTATTGTGAGGATGAAATGTAACCTTGCCTTCACTTTGCATAATTGCTCCAGCAATTACTTGCAACAAGGTGGATTTTCCCGATCCGTTAGAACCCGTAATTGCATAAGTGTTGCCCGCTAAGAATGTTTGATTGAAATGCCTAAATATCCATTCTCGATTGAATCTTTTTCCGGCATTGGTTAGAGTGATTTGCATTTTATTTATTCGTCGTCTGATCCGCTTTTGCTAAAGCGTTTAATAATTCCTCTGCCACTTTCTCTAATGAATGTAACAATCTCGTCTCTTTCATCTGTTGCAGGAAGTTCTTCCTCAATAAAATTCAGTGCTTGAGAGGTATTTAAATTTTTATTATAAATAATTCTATAGATATCTAAAATATGATTGATTCTATCAAGAGAAAATCCTCTGCGTTTTAGTCCAACAGAATTAACGCCCGCATAACTCAACGGCGTTCGCCCCGCTTTTATAAATGGGGGAACATCTTTGCTTACAAGAGATCCTCCTGCAACAAATACATGCTGACCAATTTGTACAAACTGATGAACTGCGCACATTCCGGCAAGAATGGAATGGTCACCCAATGTTACATGTCCAGCTATTTGAGTATTGTTACTCATAATACAGTTATTTCCAATCACACAATCGTGGGCAATATGACTATATGCCATGATAAGACAGTTGTCGCCAACTTTAGTGGTCCATTTGTCTTTGCTTCCTCTATTGATCGTAACAAACTCACGGATAGTGGTATTGTTACCAATTTCAACTGTTGTATTTTCTCCTTCGTATTTTAAATCTTGTGGGATACCAGCAATTACTGCTCCTGGAAATATTCTGCAATTGTTTCCAATACGAGCACCTTCCATGATGGTTACATTGCTTCCAATCCAAGTTCCATTTCCAATTTCTACATTTTGATGAATAACACTAAATGGATCAATTTTTACATTTGTCGCCAGTTTAGCATTGGGATGAATGTAGGTGTGTGGATGAATCATTGTGTATATTTTTTCAATCGAGTAAAACTCAATTATTTTTTAATTTAGCTTCTTTTAACTAACTGAGCAGTAAATTCTCCTTCGGTACATAATTTATTTCCAACATACACGCTTCCTCTCATCACACAAATTCCTCTACGAATTGGTTCAATCAATTCCATTTTTAAAAGCATTGTATCGCCTGGTATAACTTTTTGTTTAAACTTACAATTGTCAACTTTTAAAAAGTAGGTATCATATTCGCCTTCAGGCATTGAATTGATACATAAAATTCCACCCGTTTGTGCCAATGCTTCGATTTGAAGAACACCAGGCATTACGGGATTTCCCGGAAAATGTCCTTGAAAGAAATACTCATTAAAAGTAACATTCTTAATTCCCAAAATGCAATTGTCTGATAATTCAACAATTTTATCAACCAATAAAAAAGGATAACGATGTGGAAGTGTTTTTTCTATTTGTTGCAATGAATATACCGGCGGTTGCATTGGATCGTACACAGGAATATCTTTGGTGTGCTTGTTTTTCTTAATGTATTGTTTGATTTTTTTTGCAAATTCTACATTGCTGCTATGACCAGGTCTGTTTGCAATAATTTGTCCTTTAATTGGATATCCTATAAGAGCAAGATCGCCTATCACATCAAGTAATTTATGGCGGGCGGGTTCATTAGGGAAATGCAATTCAAGATTGTTTAAGTAGCCTTCTGTTTTTACTTCAACTTTAGTTCTTCCAAAAGCCTTTGCGAGCCTGTTCATTTCTTCATCTGTAACAGGCTTGTCTACCACAACAATGGCATTATTTATATCGCCCCCTTTTACAAGGTTGTTGTCTAACAGCATTTCAAGTTCATGCAAAAAACAAAAAGTTCTACAAGGAGAGATTTCTGTTTTAAATTCACTCATGCTTTTTAAACTTGCATGCTGTGTTCCAAGAACTGGACTATTAAAATCAATCAGGGTCGTTATTTCGTATTTGGTAGAGGGGAGGGCGGTCATTTCTACTCTTTTCTTTTCATCATAATAAGAAATATTAGTATCAATGGTATACCATGCTTTTGTAGCCTCTTGTTCAAGCACACCTGCCTTTTCAATAATATTTACGAATGGCTCACTGCTGCCATCAATGATAGGAATTTCTGGTCCGTTAATTTGAATCAAACAATTGTCTACGCCCATTCCCACCAACGCAGCTAAAATATGCTCAACAGTACTTACTTTCACTTCATTAAACTCAATGGTAGTTCCTCTTGAAGTATCTGTTACAAGGTCGCAATCCGCTTTTATAATTGGAGATCCAGGAAGGTCAACCCGTTGAAATTGAAATCCAAAACCAGGATTGGCAGGATTCAGCGTCATATCTACATTCACGCCGGTGTGAAGTCCTGTACCTGAGATGCTTATAGCTGATGAAAGGGTATGTTGCTTATCTGGGTTAAAATTTTTATCCATGCTGTTTTCAACAATTTTTGCAAAGATATTTTAAATAAATCTTACTCAGCGTGTAAGGCGGGTGAAATATAGTAGTTGAAATGCTAAAATTGGATGTGAAAGCTCCCAAAAACACCAAATTTACTGCCCGAATTTGAGTATCCTGCTGCATTTTGAAGCCTCCAAACGAAATCTAATCGTATCAGTTTTAGAATGTTATCTATTCCTGTGCCTAGTTCAACGTAAGGTTTATTGTCGAGGGTTTTAAAATGATTCTGGGTATTATTTAATTGCTTATTTGCTTCACTTAATGAGCCTATAACTGATTTGGCATACCAAAATTGCCTCCATTTGAGTTTTCGGGTAAGTGGGATGAAGCGAAATATACCAGACCCGATCGTGTGCTCTACCTGTAATCCTGCAAACTGATCACTCAAAAACTCAAACCTATTCATGAGGTTAAAGGAGTTGTCACTGTAATAAAACAGGTTGTTGCCCGGATGATTTTCTAAGAAAGGAAAGGGCACTGTTCCATTAATTTTACCGGCATAGCATTTATAAGAAATGCTGCCAAGAGGAGATATCTTGAAATTGTCCTTTACAGAAAAATACAATTTATCGTATTGATAGTTACTTTTTAATACGCCTGATATCCCTTTAGAAAAAACGAATTCAACAATTGGGTAATTGCTACCAAGTGAATAACGGAAGAAGTCACCATCAAAAAACTTTTCTAAATAGGCGAAACGAAACTTTGCAGATACCTCAAAGTTTTTAATTGGATCTTGATTGGGTAATTGGATAAATGGCAAATTCTGTAAAGGAGAAAAATTTTGACGTAAGAAAAATAATTCAGCAGAAAATCCTTTTCCTAATTCTTTAAAAATTTCAAAGCGGGTATCTTGTATCTGTAAGAATTTTAAACTAATGTTTGGTTTTTTAATTGCCAATGAAAAAATATTATCTTGGCTCACTTCTCCTAAATGACTTATCCCATTGTCGATATCGTTTGTATAGGCAGCATGTAGCCGAAATACGTTCGGTGTTTTTTTAACAATCCAATAAGCCTCTGCACCGCCTTTTAATTTTTCGTCTTTTGTGCCGTATGCTAGGTATCCGTGTAAATAAATATTCTTATTGAATTTATAATTAGAGCCTAAATCAAAACGAAATCGAGGGCCTTCCCAGGCATTGCTACTAATCCAATTAAACCATGGACCTAATTCTATTTTTCCTACTTCGGTATAACCGGTGCCAAGAAAAAGCAATCGTCTTTGCAGTTGCTGAAACTTAGGCATTTGTAATAACTTGTCGGTAGTAGCATAAATATTTCTCTCATTTTTAGTTAAGCTATCATGACGAAGATATTGCCAAGCAGAATCTGAAACCTCGTTGGTGTTAGCGCTGGTGCTTACTAGCTCTTTAATGGATTGTGTTTTAAAGGCATTTGTAATCGAATCGTTGTTAATAATAATATTTTTATACGAGGTGGTTTTTCTGCCAATGATGGCAATGTTTTTTTTACCTAATACTTTAAAGTCGGCTACAAATTTATCTTTAGTTAAGAAAAAGACACTATCGTTGAGTGGAGTAAATTCTTGAAATATACTAAGCTTGTCAACAAAATTGATATTTGCATCCTTGCCAACATAAAGCGATAATTTTTTTATTTGAAAAGTTCTTGCGACAACCCATGCGTCTCCTTCAAACGTATTTTGACCAATGTATTTTGGCTTAAATACAAAATGAAATATTTTGTTTCCGTTAACGATTAATGTATCAGGAACCCAAAAATTATAATAAGCATCTGCATTTTCATTAAAAGGACCTATGAAGTTTTTGTCTATTACTGTAACGTAATTTCCATACATGTTTACATTCTGATTCATCACCCCCAGCATTTTTGTAATACTTTCGTTTTTTAATCCTTTGGTATTGGATGCCTTTATGTTTTCGAAAAACTTGTTTGGTGTTTTTTGAAAAGCATAATCGCTGAGCGTTTCTATAAGATAAGCAGGAAGAAAGGGTTCTTTCTCTGAAACGCTGTCTATATTATCGAAAATAAAAGAGTAGGGCTTTAGTAAAAAATTGTTTTTTACTTTCTTTACATTAAAATTTTTCAGGTCAAGCTCTAGTTTATTATATGCTTCGTAAGAAAAATTATCTAAGTTAAATCGGTTGTACTGATTCCGTTTACTCATAATTTTTCTCCATAAAAAAAGCCCCCGATTTATTTTCTTTGATTTTATGATTACATCTTTCCCGAGACCGCCTCTTTTCATTTGAATTAGTATACTGCCATCTGACTGATAGCTATGTATGACTTTTTTAAATTCTTCATAACCAATGTAGCTAATGACTAATGTGTCTGATGAATTTGTAGGAATGGCTATGCTAAAATTTCCGGAACTATCTGATATGGTCCCTGTTCCTGCACGACTAAAATAAGTGGAAGCATAAGGAACGGGCTCTTTCGTATCTGCGTCAATTATTTGACCATTGATTTTAGCAAATTGCCCTTGTGAGTGAAGGGTGAAGAACATCAATGAAAAAAATAAAAAAAATCTGAAAATCAATGTAAAAATATTTGAGATGCTTTATTTAGGATAGCCAATAAATGAATCGTAATGATATTATTGTCCGGTAGTTAATTTCTTTATTATTTTTTCTAATTCTTTTAATCTGTTTTCTAGCTCAGGCAAGTTTCTTGTGAGTGCTTGAGTTTTAAGAGAGGATATATGATCGGTGGCTGGATTTCCGGCGAGGGTGCTATTCGTATTTTTAATGGTTTTAGTAATGCCACTTTTTGCTGCAATTTTACTTCCATCGGCAATTTGAATATGGCCTGCAACGCCTACTTGTCCTCCAATCATTACATTCTTACCAATTTTTGTACTTCCACTAATGCCTGTTTGAGCGGCGATAGCAGTATGATTACCAATTTCTACATTATGGGCAACTTGCAGTAGGTTATCGAGTTTTACTCCCGATTTAATAAGGGTGCTACCAATGGTTGCCCTGTCGATGGTAGTATTCGCTCCTATTTCTACATAGTCTTCAATAACAACATTCCCCATTTGAGGCACTTTTTTAAGTGAGCCATCTGCTTGTGGGGCAAATCCAAATCCATCACTTCCTATAACAGCGCCTGCATGAATGATTACGTTTGCACCAATAATACAATCATTGTAAATTTTTGCTCCGGGATGGATAATCGAATTTTTTCCAATGGCAACATTTTTTCCAATGTAAACATTCGGATATAATTTTGCATTATCTCCAATAACTACGTTTTCTCCTAAGTAAGCGAATGCTCCTATATAGGTGTTCTTGCCATTTTTAACAGAGGCGTGTATAAATACAGGTTGCTCAATTCCACTCAACTGCTGTGACTGTATTTGTTCATATTTTTCTAGTAGTAAAGCAAAGGCTGAGTAAGCATCGGGCACTCTAATGAGTGTAGCTGAGATAGGTTGTTTTAATTCAAGCGATTGATTTATTATTATCAGAGATGCTTTAGTCGTGTATAAAAACTCTTCATATTTTGGATTTGCCAGAAAGGATAGTTCTCCTTCTTTTGCTTCTTCAATTTTTCCAAAAGAATATACAGCTACAGCTGGATCACCCTCAACGGTTCCACTAATAATTTGTGCTATTTGAGCTGCGCTGAATTCCATATATAGGCCATTAACTATTTACTGCTGAAGATACGTTGAGCTACTAAACTAGATAACAAATGTA
>CANFJP010000023.1 GCA_947447485.1 Chitinophagaceae bacterium | reverse complement strand
TGATATATTGTGCTTTGTAATTTGGCAGTAAAGGCGCTGCAATCAATGCCTTCTTTTGTTGATCCCCCATAGCGATAGGATGTTTCCCACCAATCTTCAATAAAATTATAAAGAGATTTATTCTGGATGAGCTCCACCTCCGTATTCAATATTTGAGCATACTTAAATTGGATAGCGCTTAATCCTTCAATTCCTACCAAAACAGCATCATGAGAAATAATGGGGGTGGTCACTTCATAAGTACTTACTATTTTTGTTTTAGTTCCGGAATTGTTATTTAATTCTATGTCTCCTATAAATTTTAAACTTTTATCCTCAACAATTACATTCGTTTTGCTTCCATGCCGTTGAGCAACAGTATTTAAACTGCAAATCGTTAAAAAATAGATAGATATGAATATTGGCTTCAAAGTAAGGTGTATAGATTCAGAGCAAATAAATAAGATCAAAATTAACTGAATAACACCAATATTACTCATTTTACAGATCAGTAATACCTTATAAATGACAAATTTTCAATATAAAAAGACCGATTTCAATTAGTTGGCAACAATGTTAATAATATCACAATAAGAATGCATTTTTCTTCATTAATTATGATATTTTGCAGGATATAAATTTTAAAAAACATAAAAGAATAAAAATGAAAAAAATACTATCAGCAATCTTTTTATCAATCTTATTGTTGAGCATCGTTTCATGCAAAAAAAGCAATCCAACAGCTACTAGTTATGCTCATTTTAAAATCAATACTATAACCCTCACTGCTTTTCCTGCAAAGGATGGTACTGGAAGCGATTGGGATTTTGGATTAGGGTCACTTTACTTGTATCCAGACGTATATACCACCATTGACTCTGTTAGTACAAATATTTACAATGGCAGTGCATATAATATAAGTGAAGTAAATCCTACAAATGGATTGCCTGTTTCTTGGAATAGCACCGTTGATATCAATAGTTTATCAGCTTCTTATTACATAAATCTCTATGATTCAGATATAGATAGTCCAGATTTAATGGGTCAAATCCCTTTTGTTTTATATGATCACAAAAATGGATATCCTACTTCATTTTCAATAACCAATGGTACAACATCTATCACTTTGAGCGGAGCTTGGTATTAAAATGAAATTTAGTCACTTACATGTTCATACTCAGTATTCTTTATTAGATGGCGCTGCCTCTATAAAAAATCTATACAAAAAATCCATATCAGATGGTATGCCAGCAGTGGCTATCAGTGATCATGGAAACATGTTTGGTGTATTTGAGTTTGTAAAAGAAGCGTATAGAAATCTTGATGCCAATGGGAAACCACTTGTAAAGCCAATCGTGGGGTGTGAATTTTATATTACACAAGACCGAACAAGAAAAACATTTAGCAAAGAAGAAAAAGATCCGCGTCATCATCAAATTTTACTTGCAAAAAATGATATAGGCTATAAAAATCTTGTTAAGCTTACTTCATTGGGTTATATAGAAGGGATGTATTCAAAATATCCTCGAATCGACAAAACGCTTATCCATAAATACCATGAAGGCCTTATTGCTACCACCTGTTGCTTAGGCGCATTGGTTCCTCAAACAATTCTTAAAAAAGGCGAAGAGGAAGGCGAGAATGAATTTAAATGGTGGTTAAATATTTTTCAAGAAGATTACTATGTTGAATTGCAGCGTCATGGCATGCAAGAGCAAGACAAAGTAAATGAAGTATTATTGAGATTTGCAAAAAAGTATAATGTAAAAGTTATTGCAAGCAATGATAGTCATTATGTAGATCAGCGTGATTTTAATGCACATGATATTTTACTTTGTATCAATACCGGAGAAAAACAAAGCACTCCTGCCCTACGAGAATTTTCTGATGATGATGTAATGTCAAAAAATAAACGCTTCGCTTTCCCCAACGATCAGTTTTTTTTTAAGACTACCGAGGAAATGAGTGTTGTGTTTAAAGACATTCCAGAAGCAATTGACAATACCAATGAAATTGTAGACAAGGTTGAATTATTAGATCTTAAAAAAGACATCCTCCTTCCGCACTTTGTGGTGCCGTCGAATTTTAAAACACAAGATGAATACCTTGCTAGCATTACTTGGGCTGGCGCTAAAAATCGATATCAAATTTTAACCCCAGAAACAGAAGAAAGAATTCAGTTTGAATTGGGCGTCATTGAAAAGATGGGCTTTGCAGGTTACTTTCTTATTGTAAGTGATTTCATTAGAGCGGGAAGAGAAATTGGTGTTTTTGTTGGCCCTGGACGTGGATCAGCAGCGGGAAGTGTGGTAGCGTATTGTATAGGAATTACCAATATCGATCCTATTAAATACAATTTACTGTTTGAGCGTTTTTTAAATCCAGAACGTAAGTCAATGCCCGATATTGATACGGATTTTGATGACGAAGGCAGACAGAAAGTAATTGATTATGTGGTTCAGAAATATGGTAAAAACCAAGTAGCACAGATTATTACTTATGGTACCATGGCAGCAAAAAGTAGTATTGCGGATGTGGCTCGTGTATTGGACCTTCCTTTGGCGGAAAGCAGGGCTTTGTCGAAACTCGTTCCTGAAAAACCAGGCATTGTTTTAAAAAGACTCTTGCATGCTCCCCTTACAATCAAAGAATCAAAAGGAGAAGAAAAATCGCTTGAAGAAAAGGAACAGTTGGTTGCAGAAGATTTTGAAAATGTAAAGAAGCTAAGAGAAATATATAATGGGAAGGATTTGCTTAGTAAGATACTTCATGAAGCTGAAATTCTGGAAGGCTCTGTTCGCAATACAGGTATTCATGCTGCGGGTATCATTATTGCCCCTAGAGATCTTACCGATTTAATTCCTGTGGCCACTTCCAAAGAATCAGATTTGTGGCTTACTCAAATTGAAGGAGGCACTATCGAAGAAGCGGGTGTTATTAAAATGGACTTCCTAGGATTGAAAACGTTGAGCATATTAAAAACGGCTCTTTCATTAATCAAACAAAACCATGGAGTAGAAATTGAAATTGACAATATTCCACTAGATGATGAAAAAACGTATCGTTTATATCAACAAGGAGATACCAATGCCACTTTTCAGTTTGAAAGTGCTGGTATGCAAAAATATCTTCGCGAATTAAAACCTGATAAATTTGATGATTTGATTGCCATGAACGCCTTGTACAGACCAGGCCCTATGGCGTACATTCCTCAATTTATTTCTAGAAAACATGGACGAGAAATTGTATCGTATGATGTTCCTGATATGCAAGAATATTTGGAAGAAACCTATGGTATTACGGTTTACCAAGAACAGGTGATGCTCCTTTCTCAAAAGCTTGCTAATTTTAGTAAAGGCGATGCAGATGTATTGAGAAAAGCAATGGGTAAAAAACAGATTGTTACCCTTAATAACATGAAAGTTAAGTTCATCGAAGGTGCAACCGCAAAAGGTCACCCAGCAGATAAACTTGATAAAATATGGAACGATTGGCAAGCATTTGCGCAATATGCTTTTAATAAATCGCATTCAACTTGCTATGCATTTGTAGCTTATCAAACCGCTTATTTAAAAGCACATTATCCTAGCGAATACATGGCCGCTGTGTTAAATCACGCCGGAAGCATTGATAAAATTACTTTATTAATGGAAGAATGTAAGCGAATGGGACTAGTAGTATTAGGCCCTGATATCAATGAATCTAACAATGGATTTGCGGTGAATAAAAAGGGGGAAATTCGTTTTGGTTTTAGCGGATTAAAAGGTGTGGGAGAAGCAGCGATTGAAAACGTTATTGAAGAAAGAAATAAACATGGCCATTTTACAGACATTTATGATTTGGTAAAAAGAGTTAATCTAAGAGCCGTTAGCAAAAGATCTCTTGAAAGTCTTGTGTATAGTGGTGCATTTGATTGTTTTCAAAATACACATCGTGCACAATATTTATATCAACCTGTGGGCGATGTTAGTGCATTAGACAAAATCGTGAAATTTGGGGCGGTGTTTCAATCGCAGGCTGCCAGTACCGCCAATACCCTATTTGGAGATTTGCAAATGCCTGATATTGTTACGCCAAAACTAGCTGTTTGTCCTCCTTGGCAATTAATAGAACAATTAGATTTTGAAAAGGACGTCACAGGAATGTATATGAGCGGCCATCCACTTGATAACTTTAAGTTTGAACTCACTCATTACAAAATCACTCCCCTCATTGATTATACAGAGGTGAAAAATGCGGTAGGAATAATACCCAATTCAAGACAATATCGAATGGCTGGACTTGTTATTGATGCGCAGCATAGATTAACAAAAACCGGTAAAAACTTTGGCGTACTTCATTTAGAAGATTTTAGTGGTAAAGCAGAGTTCATGCTATGGAGCGAAGATTATGTTAAGTATCATAAATATTTAGAGAAAGGTAGAGTCGTTTTAATTGAAGGTGCTTTTAAACAAAGATTCAATAGTGATCAATATGAATTTAAGATTTACAAGTTACACTTGCTTGATACAGTGAAATCATCTCTTACAAAACAAGTGGTCATTGATTTACCCCCTCAATTTGTTGATGAGAAATTGGTAAACTTTTTAGATAATAATATTAAGAACAATCCTGGCAATACCTCCTTGAAATTTAACATTACCGACACGATAGCAAATAATAAAATCAGCTTAACAACTTTGGAAAGAGGCTTTACGATGAACGATGAAATGGTTGTTTTTCTAAATAGTAACAAGAATATAGAGCTGACAGTTTTGACGGCCTAATCACTTCGTATGACTTTTTGCTATTTTTTGCACATTTACTAAAATGTGGATATGTCATAACAGCACTTTATCATTTATGGACATACATTTGCAATGAATATTAAAATACAAAACTATATATTATGGCATTAGAATTTACAGACGCGAATTTCAAATCAGAAGTGTTGGATTCGGATAAATTATCAGTTGTTGACTTTTGGGCTGAATGGTGTGGACCATGCAGAGCAATTGGACCAGTTATTGAAGAGCTTTCAAAAGAATATGAAGGGAAAGTTAAGATCGGCAAAGTAAACGTTGATCACAATCCTCAAATCTCTATGAACTACGGAATCACTAGTATTCCAGCTATTCTTTTTATTAAGGGTGGTCAGGTAGTTGATAAATTAGTGGGTGCACAACCTAAAGCTGTTTTTGTTAAGAAGATAGACTCTCTTAAATAAACGAATCTTTTTAAAATTGCATAAATAATAAAGCCCTGTTTTTACAGGGCTTTATTTATAAAATAGCTTTTCAAATTAAATCAATGATTAATGTTGGCAATTGCTTTTGGGTCATGTTTGTGTTTGAAGAACAAAAGGAATAATACACCCACAACAAGTGAATATATGGCAAACACAAGCCAGATGCCATGCCAGTCTCTCACTCCTACTTCACTAGTATAATAATTTTGAATCATCCACCCGCTTACTTTGCTACCTAAAACAGCACCGAAGCCATTGGTGATCATCATAAACAATCCCTGAGCACTTGAACGAATGGAAGGATCCGTAGAGGTTTCAATAAATAATGAACCTGATATATTGAAAAAATCAAAAGCCATTCCATAAACGATACAAGAGAGGATGATCATCCATAAGCCCTCTTCTGGGTTTCCAAAAGAAAACAATCCAAAACGCAATACCCATGCAATCATGGAAATGAACATGACCTGCTTAATACCAAAACGTTTTAAAAAGAAAGGGATCGCCAAAATAAACAGTGTTTCTGATATCTGGGAGATAGACATAACGATAGTAGAATATTTTACTACAAACGATTCAGCATAGGCGGGTACTTTGGAAAATTCTGACAAATACACATCTCCATACATATTGGTAAGTTGTAATGCAGCTCCTAAAAACATTGAGAATACAAAGAACATAGCTATTTTAGGATTCTTAAACAGTTTAAATGCATCCAATCCTAATTTCTGTCCCAAGGAAGCATTTTCGGAAATTAATTTTTGTGGAGGGCATTTCGGTAAGGTAAAAGAATAAATCCCTAGAATGAGAGCTGCAGCAGCGGAAATGTAAAACATATTAGCCGACGCTTTATTTCCTGAAAGGTTGGTTAGCCACATAGCGGCTATAAATCCAATCGTTCCCCAAACCCTGATTGGAGGAAACACTTTCACAACATCGTAATTGTTATTCTTAAGAATGTTATAAGCGATAGAATTGGATAAGGAAATGGTGGGCATATAACAGAGCATCGCTCCAAATATGATTCCAAAAAAAGCCACTGGGCTGCCTGCCAAAGGAATACTTGCTAAAAATACAGAGGCTAAAATATGTAACATGCCGTAAAGCTTTTCAGCATTTAACCATTTATCTGCTATGATACCGGTTAATGCGGGCATAATGATAGAAGAATACCCCAGCGTAGCAAATACATCTCCAAATTTTTCGCCACTCCATTGTTTAGTACCAAACCAATAATTAGCCACAGTGATCAACCATGCACCCCAAACAAAGAATTGTAAAAAACTCATTAAGGTAAGTCGAGTTCTAATATTCATAAGTATATTTTTAGGTGATTTATTTAGGATTGGAAGATAAATATTAATTTGATACAAAACATAGCTTCTGCTTAATCTTTCATTAATCATTATTCTAATATAACCTATTGAAAGTTTAATAAAATTAATGCTACAACAGGCCTATTCATCGTAAATTTGCATAAATACTTACAGAATGAGTTCAATACTAGATATTCTTATAAATAGTACCAGTGATATTGAATTGCAAAACATTGCTAAAAAAGTAAAAACAGGTCAGCGGATAAACGATGAAGAATGCATCATTCTTTTTGAAAAGGGCAGTTTGTCTTTTGTGGGTACGTTAGCAAATTACATCAGAGAAAATCTTCACCAGGATAAAACTTACTTTAATAGAAATTTCCACATTGAACCCACCAATGTTTGTGTATTTAGTTGCAAGTTCTGTTCTTATTCAAGGTTGTATGCACACAAAGAAGAAGGATGGGAATTGAGTATAGATCAAATGGTAGACATTGTAAAATCTTATGATGGTAAACCTGTAACAGAAGTTCATATTGTTGGAGGGGTTCATCCTAAAATGAATATGGCTTATTTTATAGAACTGATTCAAAAAATAAAAAAACATAGGCCCGATTTACATATAAAAGCATTTACTGCAGTAGAGCTTGATTATATGTTTAGAAAAGCAAAACTTACTACAAAAGAAGGACTCAAACAATTGCATGATGCAGGCTTACAATCATTGCCTGGTGGCGGAGCCGAAATTTTTCATCCAGAAATAAGAGAAGCGATTGCGGGTGATAAGGTAACAGGAGAAGGTTGGCTTTCCATTCATGAAGCAGCGCATGAATTAGGCATGCACACCAACGCAACCATGCTATATGGCCATGTAGAAAAGTATAGTCATAGAGTAGATCATATGAGTAAGCTTCGTGATTTACAAGATAAAACAAAAGGATTCAATACTTTTATTCCATTGAAATTTAGAAATGCGAATAACGATATGAGTTATATCAATGAATTGACTACTACAGAGGATATGCGTATGTATGCCATTGCAAGAATCTTTTTGGATAACTTCCCTCATTTGAAGGCTTATTGGCCTATGTTGGGCAGACAAAACGCTCAATTGTCTTTGTCTTTTGGGGTAAATGATATCGATGGAACAATAGACGATTCTACTAAAATATATTCCATGGCAGGCAGCGAAGAACAAACCCCTACCATGTCTACAGAAGAACTAGTTAGATTGATTCAACAAGCTAAAAGGCATCCAATAGAAAGAGATACTTTATACAATGAGGTATTTGATTACAATGCCATCGCTAATTAAAATATTTCATTATTTATTCAATTAAATGCTTAACACATGTCGGATTGTAATTTTAAAATACCTTTCACAGGTTCAATTGAAGACACTTTAAACAAAGCTAAATCAGCTGTGGAGAGTCAGGGTGGAAATTTTACTAGAACAGAAACAGGGGGAGCATTTGATGTAAATATTCTTGGCAATGCCATTGCTGGTTCTTACATACTACATGAACAAATGCTAGAAATGACCATTCTTTCAAAGCCTTTCTTTATTCCCTGCAGTACGATTGAAAGTTTTCTTATAAAACAGCTTGGATAGTAGCTTATTTAAATTGCTACTTTATAACATTAAAAAAGCCTCAGCAAATGCTGAGGCTTTTTCGGATAGTATTATTTGTATTAATAATTTCTTAATACCATTTCAATTCTTCTGTTTTTTGCACGACCAGCAGCCGTTTTATTGGTTGCAATTGGTTTTTCTTGTCCAAATCCAGTGGCAGTAGCGCGATCAGCAGATATTCCTTTACTAGAAATATATTTTAAAATTGCATTGGCACGATTTTGAGACAGTGTTTTATTTTTTGCAGCGTTACCTGTTATATCTGTATGACCAGCAACATCTAATTTCAAAGTAGTATCATTATTTAATACAGCCACTATTTCATTTAATGCTGGATATGATTTAGATAATAGTTTAGCACTTGAAGAGGCGAAATAAATTTTACCTGCATCTTTATTGATTTTTTCTATTATTTTTTGTTCAATAACAGGACAACCCATATTACTTGCAGGGCCAGCTACATTAGGACATTTGTCTTCTTCGTCATTTACTCCATCATTATCAGTATCAGGAATAGGACAACCTTCCAAACGAGCCAATCCTTTTACAGTTGGACATTTATCTAACTCATCATTTACTCCATCTCCGTCTGTATCAGGAATAGGGCAACCCAAATATTTTGCAATTCCAGCAACATCTGGACATTTATCATCACCATCAGCTATCCCGTCGCTGTCACGATCAAGTACAACTGGAGGAGCTGGAAGCACCACTGGTTTGGGTTTTTCTTTTTCTATTCTTTCAGTGATACCGAATGAATACAAGAAACTGCTATTCATTTTATCTTTTGTTAAAGATTGGCGGTATTGAGTTTGAAGAAATAAATATGTAATATTTCCTAAATTAGATTGAACACCCACCCCAATAGGAACATAAGCTCCCAATTCATTAGAATAATTACCTATTCCAAGACCAAGTGATATAAATGGATTAAAAACAGCTTCATCCTTTAAAGATTTAATGTTTAAAGAAGGCTCTAACTCAATCCCAGCTTTTTTATTTAAAGCATTAGTAGCACCTCTATCTATTACATCATAGTCATGAAGAAGGATTGTTCCTTTAACAGAAAAATCAACTTTTGGACATATTAATTTCCAATAAGAAAGAGAAATACCACGATCAAGTTTAGCCAGGCCTACAAAAGTATTTTCATGATTCTTCCAAGCAGCAGCTGAAGTTGCATCTAGAGAATTGATATGAATACCGAATAAACTTCTTTTGGTGTTGTTTTGAGCAAATACTCCATTTATCAGTATTAATAATGACAATAGAAGGGTAATTTTTTGTTTCATAAACGCTTAGTTTTTTATAGCTTTTTTAAGTTAAATTTTAATAATCTTTTGCAAATATAACTTATATATACTGTGTTACTTGCTAAATACTATCTAATGATTTTGTTAATATTTACTAACAATAATGAGTGTATTTTTATGGTTTGGTATTAATTATTTGCCTATAAACCTATATACTGTACTAAAATTTGGTCTCCAAAAATTATAAATCGTATATTTGCAACCCAAAATAACCATAACAGATGGTTCGGTAGCTCAGCTGGATAGAGCATCAGCCTTCTAAGCTGAGGGTCATTGGTTCGAATCCAATCCGAATCACATCAAAAAGTCCTGCTTTTAGCAGGACTTTTTTCATGGGTACGACTGAATAGAAGATTCGAGGAGTAAACAAGAAAAAAGGAATCGTGAGCGAAGCGAATTGGGACTTTTTGATGTGTAGCCCACCCAAAAGGATCACCGAAGGTAATCCACTAATTTCCAATACGACTGAATCGAAGATTCTAGGAGTAAACAAGAAAAAAGGAATCGTGAGCGAAGCGAATAATATTGATTTACAGATTATTATAGTATAAATCTATTATTAAATCAAAGATACCAATAGTCATGTCTATCAAAATCTAAATAAACAGCATCACCTATTTTAAATTCAGACTCTTTTATCATTAATCGTAAAATTTCATTATCGATACCGACTTCCAAAATATAATAGTTTCCATAGAATAGGATATGTTGAATCGTTCCAAGTAGTAAACTGTCCTTATTCTTTTTTAAAGTAAAATAAGCGGGTCTAATAAATAGCTTTTTATCAATATTTATGGGTGATGGTGACTGATGATGATTTGCTATTAAACTGTAATCTCCTAATAGTCCAGCGCAATATTCATTGACAGGATAATGGTACAAATACTGAGGCGCTCCAGCTTGTTCAATCTTTCCATTTTTAATAATAATTATTTCGTCAGCCCAAGAAAGCAAATCTCTTGGATCATGAGACACGATAATCATTGAAATGCCTAATCGATCACTGATGTCATTGATAACCTCCTTAATAATGTTTTTATGAATCGGATCGAGATTAGAAAATGGCTCATCTAATAATAATAATTTAGGAGATGTGGAAAGCAATCTAGCAAGAGCGATTCTTTGTTTCTCTCCTCCAGATAATTGATCTGTTCTGCGATTAAGTAAATGGTCTATTCTGCAAATTTTATATAGCTCTAATGTCTGTGTATTTTCTAATGCTGTTGCATAGGACAGGATTTCATGTACCCAATAATTATTCTTTAGTTCAAATGACTGGCTTAAATACGCGATTTGCGGGTGGCCTGGAATGAGTTTCTCCTCCGGTCCTTCTACTCTATTGCTTTCGAATAGAACCCTCCCCGATATAGGCTGACTAAGTCCTGCGATGGATTTTAATAGTGTTGTTTTTCCTGAGCCTGTTTCGCCCGCTATGGCAATTTTCTGAAATTGATTTTGAATAAAAGAGATATCAGTAAGAATATTCTTATTAAAATGTTCTACGGATAAGTTCGCAACACGCAATAATTCCATTTGTCGAAAGTACTCATTTTTTAATTTTTAAATGAAAAAAGCCGCAATACAAATGATGTTGCGACTCTCTTTCGTTTATAGGGGTATATTTTTAAAGCCATTTCATTAAATACCTTTTTAAGTCATGCTTTAGATTCTTTATTGATCTTTCGAATTCAATTACTTTGTTTTCAATAATAAAGTTCTCTTGTACCAAGCGTTCCTCTACTTTTCCCGCATGTTGTTTTACGTCTTTAAAAAACAAAAATTTATTTACGTTGATTTGATTTTTTAAATTCTGAATATTATTATGCTGATCATTAAACCTAGTGTGAAAAGTTGTTACATCTTCCCTAGATTCCTCTGTATTATTTTTATCAGCAACATCATCTAATACTTTTTCAAATATCTCTAATTCTTTATTATAGAAATTTACCATTCTAATTAGTTGCTGGTGTTTATTCCCTAAATGAAAAATATTAATATATCCCATATTATTATATCGTTAAAGTAAAAATCAACAAAACGAAGATGTGTAAGTACAATAATAATTTTAATGATTTTCGTTCATGCTCAAAATGATTATTCTCAGCATTTTTAATAATTAGAGGGTGTTTAAGTAGATATTTTTAGCTATTAAACACCTAAACTTGAGTATTTTACACTAAATTTGGAATCATTTTAACTATTATGAAGACAGCACTCATTACCGGAATTACAGGACAAGACGGCGCCTATTTAGCAGAATTACTTTTAAATAAGGGCTATAATGTACATGGAATCAAGCGCAGGTCTTCTTTGATTAGAAGTGAACGAATAGATCATTTGTTTCTAAATAAAAAGTTGTCTGATCGTTTTCATTTGCATTATGGAGATCTTACAGATTCTAGTAATATTAACCGAATCATTCAGCAGACACAACCTGATGAAATATACAATTTGGGCGCTCAAAGTCATGTTCAAGTAAGTTTTGAAACACCTGAATATACAGCCAACTCTGATGCAATGGGTGTTCTTAGAATCTTGGAGGCTATTAGGATCTTAGGGCTCGAAAAGAAGACTAGATTTTATCAGGCTTCTACTTCTGAAATGTTTGGTAAAGTGCAAGAGATTCCACAAAATGAAAATACGCCCTTCTATCCTCGTTCTCCTTATGGAGTAGCAAAATTATATGGTCACTGGATCACCATCAACTATAGAGAAGCATACAATATGTTTGCTGTAAGTGGCATTTTGTTTAATCATGAAAGTCCGCTACGTGGCGAAAGCTTTGTTACAAGAAAAATTACAATCGCCGTAACTAAAATGGCTTTGGGTGCTGATGATATATTGATGTTGGGTAATTTAGATGCTCAAAGAGATTGGGGGCATGCAAAGGATTATGTTGAAGGAATGTGGCTAATGCTGCAACAAGACACGCCTGAAGACTTTGTATTAGCTACCGGCATTACAACCACTGTAAGAACTTTTATCAATATGGCATTTGATCATGTTGGAATAGAATTGTATTTTAAAGGTGAAGGAATTGATGAAAAGGGGTATGTAAAAAAATGCAACAATCCGCTTTATCAAATACCAATAGACAAACAGGTGGTAGGAATAAATGAAAAATATTTCAGACCAACAGAAGTAGATTTGTTGATTGGAGATGCTTCAAAAGCGAAAACAAAATTGGGGTGGAAACCAACCTACGATTTGGAAAAGCTAGTGACTGAAATGATGGAAGATGAGTTGAAAAATAAAAATAGATCCTACTAATCCTCCACTTATAGAATTTTATAGAAATAGGGCTTGTTAGCTATTATCTTAGGCACAAAACCAATTAGCTTAATAACATTTATGCTGTAAGCTTTCCATTGCTTGAATTGGTAATTGGATTGATTTCCTTTGAATATTTTTTCTATTGATACTCCAATAAAAAATACTGGGATGGTTGCTACATAATTTGCTAAGTCGAAAAGCATCCAGCCTACTCCAAATTCTTTTCTGATTCTTACAAAATTGCTCAGCATGATTTGAAGCCCCTTGGTATCAAATAAATTAAAATAACCTTTCCCTGTTGATCCAAATGCTTCGTTTGCCGTTTTTCCTTGCAAATGAACAACTTTATATTGACCAAAGATAAAGAGGCTTCCCACCCTTTTCAACCTGCTACACCACTCTGCTTCTTCTGCATATAAAAAGAAATCTTCGTCTAGTAAGCCTGCTTTATCAATAGCAGATTTTTTAACCATTAAAAAAGCACCATTAATCCAATCTACCTCTACGGATCCTATGGAATCAGGCAAATTGGGCTTCTTTACTTTGAATAGGTCGGCAATGTATTTTAAAAATTGTCCCCAAAAAGGGAGCGGCAATAAATAATTAATTCCTCCTTTCATTGCATAATTCCCGGAAATTTGAGGTGTATGGTCATCATTTAATAATTGAACGCCACAAGCTGCAGCATTCGATGAACTAAATTCAGAAAAGCATTGATTGATGGCATCGTTTATATTAATAGTATCAGTATTAAGTAATAATACGGCATCACCAGCTGAGGCTTTTATTCCAGCATTGTTAGCTCTTGCAAAACCAGCGTTATATCCCATTTGAATAAATGCTACCGCAGGGAACTGTTGTTTAAGTATATCCGCTGTATTGTCTTGCGAATAATTATCCACTACAATGATTTCAAATCGATTGGTTTCAAATTTATATATAGAGGAAAGGCAATCAATTAATAATTGCGGGGATTTATAATTAACAATAATGATCGAAAGTTTCATGAAATCATTACTTTTTATAGCACAATAATTTAATATAAGCAATAAACATAAAGCTTTTTGAGAAAACACCTATTTTTAAAATACGAAGCGGTATTTTAAATTGAAATGCTAGCATTGATTTTAATTCAAGTGGGAAATGATTCCCTTCAATGCTTTCTTCTACTTCTTCAATATGTCTGATATCTAAATTTCTAAACAATCGCCAATAATAATCAAATACAATGATGTTTTTAAGTACAGTTAATCCTAATTTATTAAGCATATAAATATTCTCCGGAATTTCTACTTCTCTATTTCTAAAAACGGCTTTTGTAATTTGATCCTCATTGTATCCAACATTGATGAGCACTTTAGGGATATACAATATTTCTAATTTTCGCAAACATCTAATATAGAACTCGAAATCTACCACCCATTTTAATTTTTCGTCATAATATTCACTTAAATTATTTCTCAACAATACATTACTAGGATTTCCAATAAAATTCTTTTTAAATAAATACAAGGGGTTTTTAATAATTCTATTGACTGTGTGATTGCTTAAGCTGTTTGTTTGTTTAAGTAACCCATTCTCGTAATCACAAAATTGAGAGAAAATAAATGAAACAGTTGGGTTGTTTTTAATGGCATTTGTGTATTCACTCAAACTATCTGGAGAAGCGAACCAGTCGTCATCGTGCATAATTTTTATCCACACACCTTTAGCCAAAGCGATGCCTGCATTCCAATTTCCTGGAGAGCCTTTTGCAGGAGAGTTTCTTTGATAAATGATGGGCAATCTACCACCAAATTCCTTTGCTATATTTTCTACCTCATCATTGGGGCTGTCATCTGTTATTATAATTTCAAAGTCTTTATATAATTGAGATTCAATAGAAGTCAGTAATACCTTCAGATAGGCAACATTTTTATAAGCAGGAATACAAATAGAAATAAGTGGAGTCATTGCCTGGTATATTAAAGTATAGTCTGCTTTGGTCTTTTAATAATTTTGATCAATGGTTTTGCCCATTGGTAAAAAAGGAACGGTATAATGGTTGAAAGCAACCTGAAATACATACTCATTTCGAGATTGCAGAGCCATTTAATTCTATACCAAAATGTCACGTCAGATTTCATCAAAAATTTGAGCCAGGTTTTTGCAATCGATAGTTCATATTTTCCAAATTGGTTCTGATCTAATTCGGGCAAGGTTTGTGGCAAATATTTTTTTTCATTTTGTATTGTATGCCATAATAAAGAATAATGCATCCAGTTGTTAGAAAAGCTTCCTCCTTCTGTTAAATGAATCATGTCTATTTCCGAAGTTACAATTGTTTCATACATATTAGATATGCGTAAAGAAAAATCAATATCATAAAAATGAAATCCATTTAATATTTGTTCATTGAATTGGTTGGCTTGCCATGCATTTTTGGTGCTACACATAAAAACGCCATCAATACAAACTACTTTTTCAATTAAGCTATTGGAAGATGGCATTGAAATTATTTTTTTTTCTTTGCCATTTTTATCGACATGAAAAATATTAACACAATCCAATGTTTTACTACCGGTATACCATCCACTATTTGTAATGCTTTTATATTTCGCTCCGGCTACTCCTACCAGCCCAAGGCGATCATTGGATGTAAAATAGCGAAGAAGGGTTTTTCCCCAATTTTGGGAAGTGAAAACAACGTCCTCATGTACAAAGCACACATAAGGATAGGTTGCCTTTAAAGCACCTTCATTGTAAACAGTGCCAATTGATTTATTGGATAACCTATTGTCTATAATAATCATCTCAAACTCTAGTCCAATAGTATTGGCGATACTAATTTGTAAATTAGAAGCTAATGAGGGATTAATGGAACAGACAACGATGGATATCATTGGGAAAAACTTGTTTTTTAAAAGTGATATTTCTCTTATCTTACAAACTTATTTAATAATTGATTATCAATGTCGAACTTTTTTTTGAACGTATTAAACGGAATAGGCGGAAGAATTAAGAATAAGTTCAATTCTCCTTATAAAAAAGCGGGGTTAACATGGTTTAAAATTAAATACCTTAAGCATTTGCCCTATGGGAAAGCCGGTGTATATGATTTGAATGGCATTAAGATTTGTTTCAACAACGGGCCAGAATTATACCATAGTCTTATTGAGATTTTTGTGGAAGATATTTACAATATCGATTTCAATAATCTCCAACCTTACATTTTGGATTGCGGTGCAAATATTGGATTGGCCTCTATATACTTGAAAAACAAATATCCAGAAGCTACCATTGTAGCTTTTGAACCAGATAATCACAATTTTAGATTACTTTCTAAGAACGTTGCACAAAACAATTGGAAAAATATTGACATTCGAAATGAAGCTATTTGGAAAGAGGATTGTATGTTAAATTTCTCAAGTGCAGGAACACTTGGTAGTAAAATCATTTCTAATAATGAATCAGTCGATTCAGGTAATTCCAATACAAAAGCAGTACGATTAAAAAACTTATTGAATAGAAAAATTGATTTTTTAAAACTTGATATAGAAGGTGCTGAAACAGCAGTCATATCAGATTGCGCCAATGAATTGTCTTGTATAGAAAATATGTTTATCGAATTTCATGGCCATTTCAACAAAATGGATGAGCTCAACACTGTCTTACATATAGTAACTTCAGCGGGCTTTGCATACTATATTAAAGAAGCTACTAATGTTTACAGCACTCCTTTTAAAAGAAATCAGAAAGGAATTGAATATGATTTACAGTTAAACATATTTTGTTTTAGAATAAATAAATTTTAAATAAACTCGTTTTTTAAAATTCTCATTAACACAAATGTCTCAAATAAGAAGAAACAGTTTAAAGGCAACAAGTTGGATCTATATAGGGTTCTGCATTGGAGCACTTAATACTTACTTCTTAACACATCAAAGCTGGTTTAGTTCTGAGCAAAATGGCTTAACAAGAATCATTATTGAAATCAGTCAATTAACTTTTGCTTTTTCCACATTAGGGGCTACTTCTTATTTATTTAAATTCTTTCCCTATTACCAGGATAATCTCTCTCCTAAAAACAACGACCTACTATCTATTGCATTGATTGTTTCAATTGTAGGGTTTGTGCTTACTTGTTCGGGTATTTTCTTGTTGGAGCCTTTAATAATTAGGAAATTCAGTGCCAATTCAATTTTATTCGTTCAATATTTCTATTGGATTATACCAATGTCTTTCTTTTTGTTGTTATATAATTTATTAGAAGCTTATTCATATGGTTTCAATCTGGGCGTTTTTACTAGTTTTTTAAGAGAAGCCATATTACGCATTTACACCCTATTAATCATCGTTTTGAAAGTATTTGATTTTATAGATTTTAGAACATTTATCATTTTATTTTCATTTCAATATGCAATTATAGGCCTCGCTTTATCAGTTTATTTATGGCGTAAAAAACAATTATGGATAAGTTTTAAATTCAGCAAGGTAACCTGGAAATTCAGAAAAAAAATCATCGCAATTATGTCACTAACATTTATAGTGATTATTGTGGGTGTGCTAAGGCAAAGCATTGATGGATTGGTATTAGCTGCCAAGCAAAACCTGGGTAAAGTGGGTGTTTTCGGCTTAGCAGCTTATATGGTGTCTGTTTTGCAGGCGCCCTTCAGAAGCATCGTTGCAATTTCTATTCCTATTTTATCTAGAGCATGGAAAGATAAAGATCTGACTGAAATTAACAGAATTTACAAACGCTCCTCTATCAACTTACTTGCTTTCGCGCTAATGGCCTTTTTCTGCATCTGGCTCAATTTTTCTGATGCTATAATTTACTTTAATTTCAATCCAGAGTATCTCGAAGGTAAATGGGTGTTTTTTATTTTGGGATTGGTTACTATTATAGAAATGGGAACTGGAGTAAATGCACAAATTATTGGCACTTCTTCTTTTTGGCGATTTGAACTTTGGAATAGTCTATTTCTTACCTCAATGATTATACCCTTGAGTTATACCCTCACGGTAAAATATGGAATCTTTGGCCCTGCAATTGCCAATTTGGTATCATTTAGTTTATATAATATTATTCGCTTTGGATTCTTGTATAAGAAATTCAAAATGCAACCCTTTAGCACTAAAACCCTTGAAGTGATATTAATTTCTATTGCTTGTTATATTATTAGCTTTTATTTATTCAATAACGTAACAGGCTTATTTGGATTGATTGGAAGATCTGTATTATTTATTGGAATGTATGTAGCTGGATTGCACATTAGAGAAATCACACCTGATCTAGCTCCTATTTTAGCGAATGTTAGAAAAAGAATTCGCTTATAAACAAAAGAGGATTCTACTTATTCAATACTTGATAGTAATTCTATAAATTTTTTCATAGAAGATTTCTTCTCCTCATTTAGTTGGTAATTGATATTAATGGTATAATACCTTTTCATATCGTATTGATTAAACTTGATATCGGCAACGATTTTATCTATATGATTTAATCCTTCTGATGTAGCTTTATTGAAAGAATGAATGAATTCGGATGGCAGTATTTTGTTTGCTACCCATGCTGCAAAAACAAAAGGAAGTCCCGTCATCTCTTTCCATGCTGTGCCAAGATCATAGATATATCTTGCGCTTTTTCTTTGAATCAATGCCCTGTCTCCAATAACCAATCCAGCTGTAGTTCCTTTGATCGCAGACTCATACCCTTCTATTGCCTCTTTTAATATGGGAGATATTTTCCAGTGGTGGGTTAATAATATTTTTAATAGCGCTACAGATGTTTTGCTCTGGTAGTCAAGCATGATGGTATCAATTTCATTTAGGGGCACTTCGCTAAATAGGCAAACGCTTGCAACTTCTCCTTCTGTTGAAATACAATAATCAGATATAATGTATGATTCTTTTAATTGAGGAATAATAGCAATTGGAACAAGGCCAATATCCACCTTGTTATTTAATAAGTTGGATGCAACCTTTGATGGATATTCAAAAGATAGTTCTATATAATCGCTCATAACACCCTGTTCAAATGCATACGTTAGGGGTTTTGTATTTAAATAGCTTACGGCTGCTATCTTGATTTTTTTATTCAATTCTATGATTTTGGGCGAAATTAATTTATTTTATTGGAAGCATGCATCCTATGTGTATTATTCAACTTAATGGAAGGAATGATAAAATCTTCATTTTCTTGATGTAATTTTGCAATATGAATCATGCTGCACTTACCTCTATCTCTCCTATTGATGGTCGCTACGCAAATGCTACCAAAGAACTTTCTGAATTCTTTTCTGAATATGCATTGATAAAGTATAGGCTTAAGGTAGAAGTTGAGTATTTTCTCTATTTGTCTGAAAAAAAGTTTTTCAAATTAGATTTAAAACAAAAATCGGCTTTAACGCTATTGGTAAATGACTTTTCGATTGAACAAGCTGAACAGATAAAAAAAATAGAAAGAATTACCAACCACGATGTAAAGGCAGTTGAATATTTTTTAAAAGACGCCCTTCAATCTATAGGTGCCAGTAAACATGTTGAATGGGTTCATTTTGGACTTACTTCACAAGACATCAACAACACTGCTATTCCTTTGCTTTGGAAAGATGCAGTAGAAATGGAATATTTACCCGCCATATTGAACCTTCAACATCAGATTTATTTGTTAGAAAAAAAATGGGCAGATGTTCCTATGTTGGCTAGAACGCACGGTCAACCCGCCTCTCCCACTAGATTAGGGAAAGAATTAATGGTCTTTGTAGAGCGAATTGAAAATCAAATACAATTATTTAGTTTTATTCCATTCAGTGGAAAATTTGGAGGCGCTACGGGAAATTTTAATGCACATCATGTTGCTTTTCCAAAATACAATTGGAACAAATTTGCAGATGAGCTATTAGAAAATAAATTAGGCATTCAACGTCAGCGTTAT
>CANFJP010000022.1 GCA_947447485.1 Chitinophagaceae bacterium | reverse complement strand
TTTGAGTTGAATCATGAGAAAAATAATTACTTAATTGCCCACCACTTAAGTGGTGGGCAATTAAGTGGTGGGCTGTTGAGTATAGAATATTAAGTACCCTCACTTCAATAATACTTATTTATTTTTTTGATTTTTAATATATTGGTATACATTCTGCAAGCCCATTTCACTCACAGAAAATGCAGCATATCCTTTTTGCCAGGCGAACTTTTCATCAATGATATTATTTTGATTAATCATATGCGATGAGGTTCCTTTTATGTGTTTTAATACTTCAGCAATCGAACGATTAGCTGTTAATGAAAATAAACAATGGATATGGTCTGACAATCCATTTACAATCTTCAACTTACAACCTATCTCGCGAAAACCTTCATACAATAGCGGATACAATATTTCTTCAATCTCTCGAGTAATTAAATGTTGTCGATTTTTTGTAGTAAATACAGCATGAATCCAAACGTTATAATAAGAGTGTGACATAATAATACAATAATAATACAGCTAAAAATAATCCCTCTGTTGAAATGCCCTAATTACGAGTGTTTTTAAACCAAATAAAATGGATGAGCTAGCATGGAACTAGTATATTTTCAATCTTTCATTTATCTTTGTTCCTATGGCAAACGAAGTGAATAATTTTCAAGAGATTATATCTCATTGTAAAGAATATGGATATGTTTTTCAATCTTCTGAATTATATGATGGATTGAGTGCGGTTTATGATTATGGTCAAATGGGAGCACAACTCAAAAAAAACTTACGTGACGATTGGTGGAAGAGCATGACTCAATTGCATGAGAACATCGTGGGCATCGATGCCGCTATTTTTATGCACCCTACCGTATGGAAAGCAAGTGGACACGTAGACAATTTTAGTGACCCAATGATAGACAACAAAGACAGCAACAAGCGTTATCGCGTAGATCATTTAATAGAAGCTTTTGCTGAAACGATAGAAAAAAGTGCAGGAGATGCTTTGATACAGGAAATGGAGCAGCTGCTTGCTAAAGACGATTTTAATGGACTGAAAACATTGATTGAAAATAATAAAATTAAATGTTCAATCAGTAAAACATCCAACTGGACAGAAGTTCGTCAGTTTAATTTAATGTTTAGCACACAAATTGGAAGCGTGGCGGAAGAAGCAGATACTATTTATTTAAGACCAGAAACCGCACAAGGTATTTTTGTGAATTTTCTCAATGTTCAAAAGACCGGAAGAATGAAAATCCCTTTTGGTATTGCACAAACAGGAAAGGCATTTAGAAATGAAATTGTAGCAAGGCAATTCATTTTCCGTATGCGTGAATTTGAACAAATGGAAATGCAATTTTTTGTTCGCCCTGGCACACAAATGGAATGGTACAATTATTGGAAAGACACCAGAAAGAAATGGCATGAAAGCATCGGTATCCCTACAGAAAAGTTGAGATACCATGATCATGTTAAATTAGCACACTACGCGGACGCTGCCTTAGATATTGAATTTGAATTTCCATTCGGATGGAAGGAACTAGAAGGCATTCACAGTAGAACTGATTTTGATTTAAGTCAGCATGCAAAATATAGTAAGAAAAAAATTCAATACTTCGATAACGATTTAAATGAAGAAGGAAAACCATTTGGAAATTATACACCTTTTGTAGTAGAAACATCCGTTGGATTAGATCGTTTATTCTTAACCGTAATATCATTGGCATATCAAGAAGAAAAATGGACTAAAGAAGATGGAACAGAAGACAGTCGTGTAGTGATGAAGATTCCTGCCAAACTAGCTCCTACCAAACTAGCTATCTTACCCTTACTAAAAAAAGATGGACTTCCAGAAATAGCAACTGAATTAATGAAAGAATGCAAACAACATTTTCATTGCTTCTACGAAGAAAAAGATGCTATCGGCAAGCGTTACAGAAGGATGGATGCCATTGGAACTCCTTTCTGTGTAACAATTGATCATCAAACAAAAGAAGACAATACTGTTACGATTCGTTACAGAGATACCATGACACAGGAAAGAATTCCCATGAGCGAAGTGATAAGGCTAGTGGAGAAGGCATGCAATGTATAAGACGTTAATTTCAACTGATCCTACATCAAATAAGAATGAATAAATTACCTGCAATCACAGTTTCATTCTGGATAATGAAAATATGTGCTACTACTTTAGGCGAAACAGCAGGAGATTTACTTTCTATGACAATGAATGTAGGATATGCAATCAGCTCAGCTATTCTACTGAGTTTCTTTTTTACAATTCTTTTGTGTCAACTATTTACAAAAAAACTTCACCCCATTGTTTACTGGTTAGTTATTCTTGCTACAAGCACCGCAGGAACAACAATGTCTGATTATATGGATAGAACCCTGGGTGTTGGTTATGCAATGGGCTCATTGATATTAATTTTACTTTTGGTAGGAATACTTTCAATTTGGAAAATAAGTGAAAAATCTTTGTCAGTAACAAATATCCAATCACGAAAAGGGGAAATATTTTATTGGACTGCTATTTTATTTTCTAACACTTTAGGTACCGCTTTGGGAGATTATTTAGCAGACAATACCGGTCTGGGATTTTTAGGAGGCGCCCTTTTAATTGGAAGCGTATTGGTACTAATTGTTTTGACTTACTATTTAACAAAAACCTCAAGGGTGATACTTTTTTGGGTAGCTTTTGTACTCACACGGCCATTTGGCGCAACCTTTGGAGATTTACTTACAAAGTCTCAGGCGAAAGGAGGACTCAATTTAGGAACAGCAGGATCCTCTTTAGTTTTATTTATAATCTTAGCTGGACTAGTAACTCATTCTATATTGATAATAAAAAAGAATTCGAACTTAGTAAACACTAATATTTACAAGTAAAAATAGCAGCATTATATACTATCCATAAATTTCCTGATGAATGTCTTTCTTTTCGTAACCTATTTTGAGAATTCTTTCTTTGGCTTCATCTAGCATTGACCTCCATCCACACAAATAAAAATTTGCAGGAGAAGTATGCTTACAAAGTTCTTCATAAATATCGTGCACATACCCTGATTTGCCTTCCCACTCTTCTCTTGACAAAGTAGGGATGTAGTGAAAGCTAGACATAGCAGTTTGCAAAGCAGTTAACTCATCGAAGTACATGAGGTTATCTTTTTTTCTACAGCCATAAATGAGATAAATATTTTTGCAAGGCAACTGGTTTTTATGAATATGTTGTACCATACTTCTAAATGGGGCAATACCTGTTCCTGTACAAATTAAATACAAATCTTTTTCAATTGGCTCATGCAAGGTAAATACGCCCTGCGCACCTCGAAAGGTGATTTCTGATCCTACTGATACTTCATTAAATAAATAAGGCGTGCCCAAACCACTAGGATTCAACACAATTAATAATTCAAATTCATTGGTGCCATTAGGCCAGGAAGCTATCGAATAACTTCTCCATCTTTTATTAGGTTTTTCATGGATAGGCAAATCAAGGGTTACAAACTGTCCAGGAATGAAGTCAAATGAATCTAACTCCGGCACCTTAATTAGAAATCTTTTGGTATCGAGGGTTTCATTTTCAATGCTTGTAATTATTCCTTTTCGCCAAGGTTGAACAGCCATAGGTAGTATTTCTAGTAAGATACAAAAAGAATAAAGAAAAATTTATAATTGGCTCATATATTTGCAACATAGAAAGGCCATTTACAATGGTTTACTTTAATAATTGAGTGAATGAATTTGGATGTGTTGATGAGTTTGTACAAAAACGACCCCCGCTGTTTTCAAATAGCGAACAGGATCACTATGTCCAAGTCACAACATTTACACTTAACGGGCCTTCAAGGAAGTGCTTCTCAATTTGTTATCGCTGCGGTTTACTCACATGAATTACTTACTCAAAGCAATCATCTTATTATAGTTAGAGATGCCGAAGAAGCTGCCTATTTTCACAATACGCTCGAAAACATTACCAAAGCATTAGACATTTTCTATTTCCCTTCCTCTTTTAAAAACAATAAAAACTACCAATTACTCAATAGTAGCCATGTGATGTTGCGTACCGAAGCGCTTACTAAAATCGCTTCAGGAGGCAATCGCAAAATAATTATCACCTACCCAGAAGCCATTTTCGAAAAAGTGGTATTATCAAAAACCCTAACAGAAAATATTATCAGTATCAAACAAGCTGATGAACTAGATGTAGAGGGGATGCTACATAAATTTATTGAACAAGGGTTTGTGCGCACTGATTTTGTTTATGAACCAGGACAATTTGCTGTGAGAGGTGGCATAATAGACATTTACTCTTTTGGAAACGAACGCCCCTACCGATTAGAATTATTCGGCAATGAAGTGGATAGCATTAGAATATTTGATCCTGTAACTCAATTAAGTGAAAGAACATTGTTACAGGTGAATATTATTCCAAACGTAGAAACACAATTCGAGTCTGGAGAAAAAGCGTCTCTGCTGGAATTTCTGCCTGCGAATACAATTGTGTGGATGGAAGACTGGAATTTTATCAAGGAAAAAATACAGCAAGAGGAAGAGAACTTAGCCCTTTTCTTAGAATATATAGTTATTCCTAATAATGAAAATATACAAAATGACACTGCTGAAATAAATATAAAAACATCGGTCACCGAAGAAGATTTTATACGACTTAATTTATTTGAAAAAGAAATTGTTGATAGGCATGTAATAGAAATTGGACAAAAGCAATATTATAAAAAAGAAAATGCTTCTGTAGAAACAATTATATATAATACAAAGCCGCAGCCAGCATTTAACAGACAATTTGATTTGCTGATTAAAAATCTACAAGAATATGAACAGCAACAATATAATATTTTCATTTTTGCAGAAAATCCAAAACAACTAGAAAGACTGCATATTATTTTTACTGATTTACAAGCAAATATTCAAGTCACCCCTATTCCCCTCTCTATTCACGAAGGATTTATAGACGAAGACAGTAAAATTGTTTGCTATACAGATCACCAGGTTTTTCAGCGGTATCATAAATACAAAGTCAAACAAGCTTTCAGTAAAAACAAGGCACTTACGTTAAAAACACTCAGGGAATTACAACCAGGAGATTATGTTTCGCATATCGACCACGGAGTAGGCGTTTATAGTGGATTGCAAAAAATAGATGCCAATGGTCGTGTACAAGAAGCCGTAAGAATTCAATACAAGGATGGAGATTTGTTGTATGTGAACATTTCTTCTATTCATAAAATCAGTAAATACAGCGGGAAAGAAGGAAGCGTTCCTAAAATGAATAAATTAGGAAGTGATGTTTGGAATAAACTTAAAGAAAAAACAAAAAAGCAAGTAAAAGACATTGCTACCGATCTTATTAAATTATATGCACAACGAAAAAACTTGCAAGGATTTGCTCATGCGCCAGACAACTATCTACAAACTGAATTAGAAGCAAGCTTTATTTATGAAGACACTCCAGACCAGGCCAAAGCGAGCGAAGATGTAAAAAGAGATATGGAAAAAGATGCTCCCATGGATCGATTGGTGTGTGGTGATGTAGGATTTGGAAAAACTGAAATTGCCATAAGAGCTGCATTCAAATCTTGTTGCGATGGGAAACAAGCTGCTATACTCGTGCCTACTACAATATTAGCATATCAACATTATAAAACGTTCAAGGATAGATTAAAAGACTTTCCGGTTACAGTAGATTTCATCAATCGATTCAAGTCTTCCAAAGAAAAAAAAGAAACACTTGTT
The DNA here is from genome assembly GCA_947447485.1 of Chitinophagaceae bacterium. Lineage (GTDB taxonomy): Bacteria > Bacteroidota > Bacteroidia > Chitinophagales > Chitinophagaceae > Ferruginibacter. Next base: position 15,143 of record CANFJP010000022.1, on the reverse strand, counting down.
AAATTAGAAGAAGGCAAAATTGATATCATTATTGGCACACATTCTTTATTGAGTAAAGATGTTAAGTTTAAAGATTTAGGGATAATGATTGTAGATGAAGAGCAAAAATTTGGCGTTACTGCAAAAGAAAAATTAAAACAGTTACGTACAACTGTTGATTCGCTTACCTTAACAGCTACCCCCATTCCAAGAACCTTGCAGTTTAGCTTAATGGGCGCAAGAGATTTAAGCATTATTAATACTCCTCCTCCCAACAGACAGCCTATTCAAACAGAGGTAGTGGTATTTAATGAAGACAATATCAGAGATACTATTTATTACGAAACAGAAAGAGGTGGACAAGTATTCTTTATACATAACAGGGTAAATGGATTGGCAGAAATGAAGGGGTTGATTCAAGGCCTTTGTCCAGATATTAGCATTGCTTATGCTCATGGGCAAATGGAAGGCGATCAATTAGAAGACACCATTTTGGATTTCATGGACAAAAAATACGATGTACTTGTGTGTACTAATATCGTAGAAAGTGGTGTTGATATTCCAAATGTAAATACCATCATTGTAAACAATGCACATCAATTTGGATTGAGTGATTTGCATCAATTGAGAGGCAGGGTTGGACGAAGTAATAAAAAAGCATTTTGTTATTTAGTAGCGCCTCCTATGAGTACCCTTCCTCCAGATAGCAGAAAAAGACTCAATACACTTGAACAATATAGCGACTTGGGAAGTGGATTTCAAATCGCTATGCGAGATCTTGATATTCGCGGAGCAGGTAATATGCTGGGTGGAGAACAAAGTGGTTTTATTGCAGAAATTGGTTTTGAAATGTATCAGAAAATATTAGACGAAGCCATTCGAGAGTTAAAAAGAAGCGAATTCAAGAATCTTTTTAAAGAAGAAATCATGCAACAAGATGATTTTGTAAAAGACTGTACTATTGATACCGATCTTCAGATATTGATACCTGATAGTTATGTAGAAAGTATTTCAGAAAGATTGAGCCTGTATTCAAGATTAGATAATTGTGAATCAGAAGAAAATTTAATTGAGTTTCATAATGAATTGATTGATCGTTTTGGACCAGTACCTCCTGAAGCGGAAGACCTTTTTACAACCGTTCGATGCAGAAAAATGGCCGTTGAGCTTGGCTTTGAAAAGTTATTTGTAAAAAATCAAACCCTCAAGTGTTTCTTTGTAAGCAACCCCGACTCTCCTTATTTCCAGAGCAATACCTTTAATGGAATTTTACAATTTCTACAAACCGGCACCAACAAAGCAAGCTTAAAGCAAGTAGGCAAAAATGGTATTTTAGTAGTGGAAAAGATGTTGACCATGCAAGACCTTTATTCCTTCTTATTGAGCATGAGTAATAGCGTAAAAACAAGCCACCCTCATTAATTGTTGTAGTAAAAAAAGTGCTTAAATAAAAAGCCGTCCCTTTTGGAACGGCTCATATCAATTAAGTAGTATTTAATTACCAAGCTTTCTTGGCAACACCATCTTTTACTGCTTGTAAAGCGGTTGCTTCACCTAGCATAGTTGTCATTTTATTTCCTTTGCCATCATGACCTTGCGCCATGTAGCCTCCACGGGCTGTTTTGGTTATTACTGCATCTTGCATAGGAACATTTTTTTCTTTTGTTTTCATGCAATAAGCTGTTAGCATTTTTGACATTTGATTAGAATTTATTGTTAGTGAATATGGGTTAAAGCATCCGCTTCGGATACAAGCTACAAAAAAATATTAAAAGTACCAATTAGGTACAAAAAACCAGCTACACATCAATCTTAGCATACTTTGCATGTGTTTCGATAAATTCCCTTCTTGGAGGAACTTCATCACCCATCAGCATGCTAAATACCCCGTCTGCATTTGATAAGCTATCAATGGTTACTTGTTTTAATGTACGGGTAGCAGGATTCATCGTGGTTTCCCATAATTGTTCTGCATTCATTTCTCCTAGACCTTTATAGCGTTGAATGGTTACGCTATCGTCTTTCCCCTGGCCAATTCTTGTAACCAGCCCTTTTCTTTCCTCGTCATTCCAGGCGTATTCTTGGTCTTTCCCTTTTTTCACTAAATATAAAGGAGGTTGAGCGATGTACACAAATCCTTGTTCAACTAGTTCTTTCATATAACGGAAAACAAACGTAAGAATAAGTGTAGCGATATGACTTCCATCCACATCGGCATCCGTCATAATAATAAGTTTGTGATAACGTAACTTAGAAATATCGAGTGCTTTCACATCTTCGGAAGTGCCAATTTTAACTCCCAAAGCGGTAAACATATTTCGAATCTCTTCATTATCATAAATCTTATGCTCCATTGCTTTTTCCACATTCAAAATCTTACCACGCAAAGGAAGAATTGCCTGAAAACTTCTGTCTCTTCCTTGTTTGGCTGTACCACCTGCCGAGTCTCCTTCAACCAAAAACAATTCGCATTTACCCGGATCTTTTTCAGAGCAATCAGCTAGCTTACCTGGCAATCCACCACCTACTAAAACGCTCTTTCTTTGAACCATATCACGGGCACGCTTAGCGGCCGCTCTCGCCTGTGCAGCTAAAATTACTTTTTGAATAATCGTCTTGGCATCGCGAGGGTTTTCTTCAAGATACGCTTCCAACACACGACTCAATGTAGTGTCTACAATCCCCATCACTTCACTATTTCCTAGCTTAGTTTTTGTTTGTCCTTCAAACTGTGGTTCAGGAACTTTTACTGAAATAATAGCAGAAATTCCTTCTCTAAAATCATCTCCCTCAATAGCAACTTTTGCTTTTTCAAACATTCCTTGCTTTTCTCCATAGCTTTTAAACACACGTGTAATAGACCTTCTAAAGCCAGCTACGTGCGTTCCACCTTCAATAGTATTAATGTTATTTACATAACTAAATAAGTGCTCTTGATAACTTGCATTGTACACCATTGCCACTTCTACTGCCACATTGCTTTTTTCATCAAGCCCTTCGCAATAAATTGTTTTAGGTATTAATGGAGCACGGTTTGCATTTTTGTCGATTGATTCTACAAATTCAACAATTCCTCCTTCACTATAAAAAACTTTACTATAGGGCTTTCCATCATCCTCTATTTCTCTTAGATCGGTAAGGGTGATGGTAATTTTTCTATTTAGATAAGATAATTCTCTTAACCTTCCTTCTAAGATTTCTTTGTTGTAAGTGGTGGTGGTAAAAATGCTGCCATCAGGCCAAAACTGAACCTTGGTTCCATTGGTATCTGATTGACCAATTTCCCTTACCGGATATTGAGGTATTCCCGTTGCATATTCTTGTTCAAACTTTTTGCCATCACGGTTCACCGTTACGTGCAGCTTTGTACTTAGTGCGTTCACGCAACTAACGCCTACTCCGTGTAATCCACCAGAAACCTTATAAGAACCCTTATCAAATTTACCTCCCGCATGAAGGACCGTCATTACGACTTCTAACGCACTTCTATTTTCCTTTGTGTGCATCCCTGTTGGAATGCCTCGCCCATCATCTTGAACCGTAATGGAATTGTCTTCGTTGATATGTACAGAAATATTTTTACAATAGCCTGCAAGTGCTTCATCAATAGAATTGTCTACCACTTCATATACAAGGTGATGAAGCCCTTTAACGCTTATATCACCGATATACATGGCAGGGCGTTTTCTAACAGCTTCCAGGCCTTCTAAAACCTGGATGCTATCTGCACCATATGCGCCATTTTGTTGGTCGGAAAGGTCAACTGTTTCTTTGCTCATAAATACTTGGAAATTCTCTTTAAAATTAAAAAATCAGAATAAAGCAAATATACCGAAAATAAAGGGTTATACGCAAAAATAGCCCTCCTATTTTGAGGCAATTTTGTGAACATTTTTGTAGGGTTGTGGACAATTTTACATCAGCGTTTTTTGACCCCTATAATAGGAGAAAAATACCTGGTTTTGAAATAGCAAAAGGGGGCCTGAATAAGTTAAAGTCTAAACAACCCTCCGCTTAGCTGAGGTTTTTTGAGTAATTTTGCTTTATAACAGAATATGCGCACCTCTTCCCAAATATTTGATGTTGCTTACCAGCAAGCCCGCTTACAAAGCGAATTAGAGGTTTTGCAAGAAATTGATCGCAGCATTCCTGGGTCTGTTCAATATTCAATTAAACGCTACCGGAAATTATCTCAATGGAATATTGATGACATGGGCTCCCTAGTGTATCATTATGAGAAAAACAACGCTTCAAAAAATTACCTCGAACTGAAATTTTGTGTTTCAGGGAATTTGTACTGCAGAAAAAAAGCAGTAGAATGTGACTTTTGTAAATTCAATGATTCCAACACTTGCATAGAAAAAACGGACAGCATAGATGTATTGAGTTTTATTTTTTCTCCGGTTTATCTTCAGCAATTTGCAAAAGCTAATAAAGGAGCTTTTTCTATGACTGAAAAAGTGGTTTCCTTTACCCATGAACAATCTTTTTCGAAAACACTTCCAGTCAGTGGGAAAACAAGGATGGCCATAGAAGCCTTGCTGAATCACACTTATACAGATACGCTCGAAAATATTTTTATCAATGCCCAAATGCAAATATTGCTGTTGTATAGTACAGACAGCATGTTGAGCGAAAAAGAAAACAATGTTTTCGACTGCAAATTCCTTGCGAATGAAGCAGACCGTGAAAAGATAATCAATGCAAGAGAAATTCTTTTGCAACACATTGGCGAACCTATTACAATCAAAGCATTGAGTAGAAAAGTAGCCATCAATGAATGTTATCTAAAAAAAGGGTTTAAAGAAATTTTCGGAACAACCATTTTTGATTTTTATCAAGGTCAGCGCATGGAACATGCCAAGTATCTTCTGTATGAAAAAGGCCAAAGTGTTACAGAGGTATCCCTCATGCTAGGCTATTCCTCTATTTCTCATTTTAGCACAGCTTTCAAGAAACATACAGGAATCAAACCATGCGAATTGCTGATTCGCTAATCAACTTAATAGCAAAACCCTTAGAACACAGCAGCAAAGCCTCTCTTTTTGCTATTTCAGCTGTTAATTTGCTACCTTCGCAACCTTATTTTTACCGTATAAAATATTTTTGAGTAATCACACATGTCAGCCAAATACAAAGAATATCAACAACTTAATTTACCTGCAATCAGCCAGGAGATACTACAAAAATGGGAGACCGAACAGTCCTTCGAAAAAAGCATTACACTAAGAGAAGGAAAAACGCCTTTTGTTTTTTATGAAGGACCCCCCAGTGCCAACGGAATGCCGGGTATTCATCACGTCATCTCAAGAACATTAAAAGACTTGGTTTGCAGATTTAAAACAATGCAAGGATTTCAAGTAAAAAGAAAAGGCGGATGGGATACCCATGGATTGCCTGTAGAACTTGGCGTTGAAAAACTATTAGGTATCACCAAAGAAGATATTGGAAAAAAAATATCGGTAGAAGACTACAATAAGAAATGCAGAGAGGTAGTCATGCAATACAAGGACAAATGGGATGATATTACTAAAAAAATGGGCTATTGGGTAGATCTTAAAAAGCCATATGTAACCTTTGAGAATGATTATATTGAATCGCTTTGGTGGTGCTTAAGCGAATTGCACAAAAAGGGATACTTATATGAAAGCGTTAGCATTCAACCCTATTCTCCTGCTGCCGGTACTGGACTTTCATCACATGAATTAAATCAGCCAGGTACTTATAAAGATGTGAAAGACACGAGTGCAGTGGTAATGTTTAAAATCAATAACAACACACTAAAAGGCAGTTTTAAAAACAGCATAGATTCTATTCAATCTACTTTAACGAATACAGAAATGTACTTAATGGCTTGGACCACCACACCCTGGACTTTGCCTTCTAACCTTGGGTTAACTGTTGGAGCAGAAATTGAGTATGTGCTTGTACAAACTTTTAATCCCTACACCTTTCTACCTATCAATGTAATTCTTGCAAAAGCATTGATTTCAAAATATTTTAAACCAGAAGGAGAAACGATTGTATTTGCCGATTATAAAGACGGAGATAAAATAATTCCATGGAAAATACAGGCAACTTTTAAAGGGAAGGATTTGGAAGGAATTACCTACGAACAATTGATGCCCTCTGAAGCAAATACCCTTAAAAAAATTCTTGAAGAAACACCCGATGCAGAACCTTTTAAAGTAATATTAGGCGATTTTGTAACGACAGAAGATGGAACGGGTATCGTACACACCGCGCCAGCGTTTGGTGCAGACGATTTTAGGGTGGGAAAGAAAAATAATATCGGCATCTTAACATTGGTTGATAAACAAGGGAAATTTATCGAAGGATTGGGCGAATTCAGTGGAAGATATGTTAAGAATTATAAAGATGAAAAAGACTATGCGGATGTGAATGTAGACATCGCTGTTAAACTCAAAAAAGAAAACAAGGCTTTCAAAGTTGAAAAATACGAACACAATTATCCTCATTGCTGGCGTACAGATAAGCCAATTATTTACTATCCCTTGGATGCTTGGTTTATAAAAACTACAGCTGCAAAAGAAAGAATGGTGGAATTGAATAAAACCATTAACTGGAAACCGGCGAGCACCGGAACAGGAAGATTTGGGAATTGGCTAGAAAATATGGTAGACTGGAACCTTAGCCGTAGCCGTTATTGGGGAACCCCTTTGCCTATCTGGAGAACAGAAGATGGAGAAGAAATAAAATGTATTGGATCGGTTGAAGAACTTAAAAAAGAATTACAAAAATCATATGAAGCAGGTTGCTGGAATCCTCCCTCAAATGAAGATCCTACCACTTATATCCATCATCTAGTTTCAGACCTTCACAAACCTTATGTTGATAATATTATCCTAGTAAGTGATAAAGGTGCTCAGATGAAAAGAGTACCCGACCTTATTGATGTATGGTTTGATAGTGGTGCTATGCCTTATGCTCAATGGCATTTCCCTTTTGAAAACAAAGAAACTTTTAAAGAAAACTTTCCTGCAGATTTTATTGCAGAAGGTGTAGATCAAACCAGAGGATGGTTTTATACTTTACATGTGTTAGGCGTGTTATTGTTTGATAGCATTGCGTACAAAACCGTTGTGAGCAATGGATTGGTACTTGATAAGTCGGGCAATAAAATGAGCAAACGCCTAGGAAATGTGATTGATCCATTTGAAACTATCAACCATTATGGCGCAGATGCTACAAGATGGTATCTCATCACCAACGCTTCTCCGTGGGACAGTTTGAAATTTGATGAAGAAGGCATCAAAGAAGTGCAAAGAAAATTCTTTGGCACCCTTTATAATACTTATCAGTTTTTTGCATTGTACGCTAATTTGGACGGATTTTCATTCAAAGAAAATTACATCCCTTTAAAAGACAGACCAGAAATTGATCAATGGATTATTTCCTCGCTGAATAGTTTAGTTGTGACTGTAGAAGAAAATCTACAAGCTTACGAACCTACCCAAGCAGGAAGAGCAATTGAAGATTTTGTAGATGCTCATTTGAGCAATTGGTATGTAAGACTTTGCAGACGCCGTTTTTGGAAAGGGGAATATGAACATGATAAGCAATGTGCGTATCAAACATTATATGAGTGCCTAGAAACATTAAGTAAACTCATCGCTCCGATAGCACCCTTTTTTGCTGATTGGCTTTACAATAATTTAAATGCAGTTACGAATCGATTTGAGAACAGCTCCGTTCATCATACCCTTTACCCAACTGTAAATCACTCAGCCATTCAGCCAGCATTAGAAAAAAGAATGCAATTGGCTCAAGATGCGTCTTCTTTGATTTTGTCGATTAGAAAAAAAGTAAATATTAAAGTTAGACAACCATTGCAAAAAGTCTTTATCCCTGCTCTTGACAACGACATGGCGCAGAATATTAAATTGGCAGAGGAAATCATCAAGACCGAAACGAATATCAAAGAAATTGAGATCTTAGATGCCAACAATGATTTTATTCGCAAAAAGGCAAAGGCCAATTTCAAAACATTGGGAAAAAAATTGGGTGCAAAAATGAAATGGGCTGCTACTGAAATAGAAAAATTTGATAATGTGTTGATAGAAAAAGTTCAGCAGGGAGATTACCTAATGAACCCAGCATTGGTTACAAAAGGCGAGGATCCTATTGTTATTTCGGCAGAAGATATTGAAATTATGACAGATGATGTTCCAGGATATGAAATTGCAGGAAAAGGAACTTTGACAGTTGCGCTAGATATATCAATTTCACAAGTCCTTCAAAATGAAGGAAATGCAAGGGAATTCGTTAACCGTATTCAAAACATTCGAAAGGATAAGGGGCTAGAATTAACCGATCACATTACCGTTGAAGTAGAGGAAAATAGCAAATTGCAGGATTCATTAGTCGAATTTAAAGACTATATTTGCCGCGAAATTTTGGCTGATTCTATTGAGTTTAAAACCAAAATTAATTCGGGAATATCCATAGATATTAATGAGATTTCCCTCATTGTAGACGTTTATAAAAAAAATAACTAATATGGCAACGAAAAAAACAGCTAAAAAACCAGTTTCTAAAAAACCGGCTCCTAAGGCAAAACCAGCTAAAAAAGTTGCACCCGCTAAAAAAACAGCTCCTGCAAAGGCAAAATCTGCTAAAAAGGTTGTTCCAGCTAAAAAAGTAGTAGCTAAATCTTCTAAACCTGCAGCGAAAAACAAAGCTGTTCCAGCAAAAAAAGCAGTCCCTGCTAAGAAAATTGCAGTAGTTAAAGGAAAGGTAGCCAAACCCGTAATTGTTGCTGTTAAAAAAGCAGTTTCTGTTCCCGTAAAACCAGCTGTTGCTGCAAAAGCACCAAAAAAAGCTCCCGTTGTAATAATTAAAAATAATACCGTTGCAAAAGTAGTAGCTAAAAATCCTAAAGACATAAAAATAACGCCTGCTAAAGCCGTTGTTTTACCAAAAATTAATACCAAAACATCGCGTAAATACCAACCTGATTTTATGAAATCTGTTTTAGATGGTCATAAAAATGATCCAGGTGCTCCATCAACAAGATATTCTGATTCTGATCTTTATGAATTTAAAGAGCTTATTCAGCGTAAGCTAGAAGCAGCAAAAAAAGAATGGAATTATCTTCAAGGATTGATTACACGTAAAGATGATATGGGCGGTGATGAAAGCGAGAACAGATATATGACTATGGAAGATGGTAGTTTAAGTATGGAAAGAGAGCAGCTTAGTCAAATGGCTAGCCGTCAGATAACTTTCATTGATCATTTAGAAAAAGCATTGATGCGTATTGAAAATAAAACCTATGGCATTTGTAGAGTAACAGGAAAGCTAATTGATAAAGCTAGATTAAGAGCAGTACCTCATGCTACACTAAGCATTGAAGCTAAAATGGGAATTGTGAAATAGTAAATTAAAAAAATATCTAAAAAAAGGAGAACAAATTGTTCTCCTTTTTTTTATCTACCATAATAACGTTTACTCAATTATTTTACCTCTTGCATATCTACTAGTTTTTTATACACTCCTTCATGATTGATTAAAGCTTCATGAGTGCCTCTTTCTACAATTTCACCTTTTTGTAAAACAATGATTTCATCTGCATGACGAATAGTACTCAATCGATGTGCAATTACAATAGAAGTACGATTGTTCATTAATTTATTGATGGCGTCCTGAACCAGTCGTTCGCTTTCTGTATCTAAAGAAGAGGTGGCTTCATCTAAAATTAAAATGGGAGGATTCTTCAACACCGCTCTTGCGATAGTCATTCGCTGACGCTCTCCACCACTGAGTTTGTTACCCCTATCGCCAATATTCGTATCGTATCCTTGGTCCTTGCTTTGAATGAAACTATCTGCATTGGCAATTTTAGCGGCCTCTATTATTTCTTCTTGAGTTGCATTATCCATGCCAAGCGCAATATTATTGGCAATGGTATCATTAAATAAAATAGGCTCTTGTGTTACTATACTTATAACACTTCTTAATGAATGAAGAGAGTAGTCTTTAATGTTCACTCCGTCTACCAAAATTTCTCCTTCACTCACATCATGAAATCTTGGAACCAAATCTGCAAGCGTAGATTTGCCCGCACCACTGCTTCCCACCAGCGCAATGGTTTTACCTTTTTCTATAGTAAAATTTATATTTTTTAAAATAGCAGTGTCCTCATAAAAAAAGCTAACATTTTTAAATTGTATGCTTTGGTTAAACCCTTCAATCTTTTTACCATTTGGATTTTCATCCACCGTAATAGGTGCATTGAGCACTTGTTCTATTCTTTCGATGGCTGCTGATCCTTTTTGCATATTACTAAAAGCCGTAGATATTGATTTTGCAGGATCAATGATGTTATAAAACATTCCCATATACGTTAGGAATAGCGCGCCATTCATTTGAATTTCATTAGAAAGCACCATTCTTCCCCCATACCACAAAACTCCTGCAAATATGGTAACTCCCATCATTTCACTCATAGGAGAAGCTAGGTCGCGTTTAAAACTAACTTGATTCCTGGCTCTTAGAAATTCATTGCTAAGTGTGACAAACTTTTGTTTTAGCTTATGCTCTACATTAAATGCTTTGATAACCCTCAGCCCTCCCAACGTTTCATCAATGGTAGAAATCGTTTCTCCTCCAATTTTAGAAACATACATTGAATGTTTTTTAAGTGAGCGGGAAACCCTTCCAATAATAAGTCCAATTAAAGGAAGCATTAATAAAATGATTGCAGTTAATTGCGCATTCATATAAAACAATACAGATAAATTAATAATGATTGCCAAGGGATCCTTTACCCATCCCTCCAACGTGCTAATAACAGATGTTTCCACCTCATTCACATCATTGGTAACCCTGCTCATTAAATCCCCTTTTTTCTGTTCTGTAAAATAACCTATAGGAAGTTTGAGTATTTTTTCAAACATTTCTATACGCAACCGATTCACAACAGTATGTTTTATTGGAGACAGCGTTCTTAATGAAATATATAAAAAGAAGTTTTTTAACGTAATAGATATAATAATCATTATACAAACAAATCCTAAAGCATACGCTGCATTTCCATGTTGAATTAAACTAGAAAGATAATTGTTTACCCATCTCATGATAGAAAGCCCTTTATCACTGGGCGCAGTTGATGAATTAACTCCAAACAACAATTGTAAAAAGGGGAACAATAACGCCAATGCTACCACAGAGAAGAGAATAGACAATAAAATAGTAATCAAGTATTTTACAATACCGCCTTTATAGTCTTTTAGGTAACCAAACACCCTTGAGTATCTTTTCATATTTATATTTTATTAATCATTTATTACCTATTATTTGTAATAAATACGCATAGAAAGAGCAAAGTAACTAATTTTACATTGATTTAAAGTGTAAACTCATGATAGAAGGCAAAAGGCAAAAGCAAGTATGTGCAGTTTTAGAAAAAGACCTAAACGAAATTTTTCAAAGACTGGGCTTATCAATGATGGATGGCGGCATGGTGTCTATTTCTGGAGTAAAAATAACCCCAGACCTTTTTGATGCAAGAATTTACCTTAGTTTTTTTCAGGTAAAAGACCCCGTAGGAACACTCAAAGTTATTCAAGAAAGAAGCTGGGAAATAAAGAAAGAATTAACTGCAAGAGTTAGACATCAATTAAGATCTATGCCCCAGCTTACTTTTTATATAGACGACAGCTTAGATTACGTTGACAAAATGGAACAACTATTCAACGAAATTAAAAAGAAGGAAGAAAAAAAATAAATTAATGTACCTCGATTTTGCATGGCGCTATTTTAAGGCAAAAAAATCTGCCAATGCAATTAATATTATTGCCTGGGTCACTACGAGTATCATCGCATTTGCTACATGCTGTCAAATTTTAGTACTAAGTGTTTTTAATGGATTTGAAGGCTTGGTAACTTCTCTATACTCCTCTTTTTATACCGATTTAAAAATTACTCCGGCAAACGGAAAAACTTTGTTTTTAGATGCTGCGAAAATAAAAGAAATACAAAATCAAATTTACATAGGCCAACTTTCTTGCATTGCTGAAGAAAAAGCATTGCTTCAAAACGAAGGTTCGCAAACAGTCATTCAGTTAAAAGGAGTTGACTCCAACTTTACGAAAGTGAATGACATCGCTTCGAAAATAATTAAAGGGAATTACAATATTGGAAATGTAGAGAACCCAATGATGGTCGTAGGCACGGGCATACAAGACGCAACAGGAATAGCACTCAATCCAGCGTTTGGACCCGAAGAGCTTACTGTTATTTTACCCAAAACAAACAATCAAAGCAACGATCCATTGTCGTCTTTGAGTGAAGGGACTATTACTCCTTCGGGAAGCTTTTCTATTCAGCAAGATTTCGATAACAGCTATGCAATTACAAACATAGATTTTGTTAAGCAACAAATGGACATGCAGCATAATGAATTCAGTGCAATAGAAATTAAATTAAAAAATAGTGCGGAAATAGAAAGCAGTCAAGTTGCACTTCAACAACTCCTTGGAAAAAATTTTATAGTGCTTACTCGTTATCAGCAAAATGCCAATTTATATAGCACAATGAAAATGGAAAAGTGGGCCATCTATGCGTTGCTTACCTTGATATTGCTTATTGCGGCGTTCAACATGATTAGTGCACTCACTATGCTTGTACTAGAGAAAAAACAAGACATTTCTATTCTTCAGAGTATGGGAAGCAGCAGATTGCAAATAAAGAAAATATTTTTAAGCGAAGGATTGCTGTTGGGATTGATTGGGTCTGTGATTGGGATTTCCTTAGCAACTATTATTTGTTTATTGCAATTGAAATTTAAACTTATAAAAATACAAGGGGGTTCTTTTCTAATTGATTATTTTCCAGTAAAACTAATGCCAACCGACTTCCTTTTAGTGGGCCTTACTGCATTGACCGTCACTTTCATCGCTTCTTGGTTCCCTGCTAATAAGGCATCCAAACAAGTCATTGAATTAAAATAATTCGATGCTATTAATAATCACCTAAAGTTTCAGGGAGTTGTGCCAGTGCCTTTTTCAATTGCTCATCATTGGGTGCAATACCATGCCATTCATGAGTACCTTCCATAAAATCAATGCCTTTCCCCATTTCTGTTTTCATTAAAATCACTACAGGTTTTTTATGCGCTAACAAAGATTTGGCTCTTTCTAGTCCTGCAACTACTTCGTCCATATCGTTTCCATCCATTTCAATAACCTGCCAATTAAATGCTTCAAATTTAGCCCTAAGACTATCCAGTGCCATCACTTCTTTGGTAGGGCCGTCAATTTGCTGACCATTACAATCAATAGTGGCAATTAGATTGTCCACTTTTTTATGCGCTGCAAATAATATTGCTTCCCAGTTTTGTCCTTCATCTAATTCACCATCTCCATGCAATGAATACACTATGTGATTGTCATTGTTTAGCTTTTTTGCAAGCGCAGCTCCAATTGCAACGCTCAACCCTTGGCCTAATGACCCACTTGACATGCGTATGCCTGGTAAGTTTTCATGTGTGGTAGGATGTCCTTGTAAACGAGTATTTAATTTTCTAAAAGTAGATAACTCAGCAATCGGGAAATAACCACTTCTAGCAAGGCTACTATAAAATACAGGAGATATGTGACCATTGCTTAAGAAAAAAACATCCTCTCCTATGCCGTCCATTTTAAAATCCTTATTGTGTTTCATCACCTTAAAATATAAAGCAGCAAAAAAATCTGCACATCCTAACGATCCGCCAGGATGACCACTCTGCACTCCATGTACCATTCTAACGATATCTCTTCTAATTTGTGTGGCAATTTCTTTTAAGTTTTGCATATAGAGGATTTGTATAAAATTTAAAACTGTTTAGCGCAAACCTACTTTAATTAATCTCAACATCAAAGAAAATATTATAATCAAAATAACATTTCAATTAGCAAAATTGCTGAGATTTTAAATTTACATATTATTTTTAAAATACTTATGTTACATACTGATAATCATTTTATTTAATATAAAATAAGGATATTTTTTGTTGCTGCTATTTTATGCGAAACAATATTAATACATTTGTAAAAATCAGGGGAATACTCAATTTATGGATAAAATATTACTGAGTGCTGGACTGTCATTTATAATAACATTTTTTGTCATTCCAATTATTATTCGAATAGCAAAAGAAAAAAAATTGTTTGATGAACCTGATGAGCGAAAAGTACACCAAGATATTATTCCCACATTAGGTGGACTAGGTATTTTTGCAGGGTTTATTCTTGCGGTTTTAATTGGCACACCTCGTTCAACTGGGTCAGAATTGCAATATTTTGTAGCAGCCGCCATTGTTCTTTTTTTTATAGGCATTAAAGACGACATGGTTTCTTTGTCTGCTTCTAAAAAATTTGCAGGTCAGCTTATCGCAGCAGGAATACTAGTAAAGTTTGGTGGCATAATCATCAATGATATGCATGGATTTCTAGGATTTCACCAAATCCCTTATGCAGCAAGTATTGTGTTGTCATTTTTCACCATCATTGTTATCACAAATTCGTTTAACTTAATTGACGGAGTAGATGGTCTAGCCGGAAGCCTTGGTATATTTACTAGCTTTATTTTTGGAGTCTACTTCTATAGTGTTGGACAAATCAATTATGCAGTAATGAGCTTCTCCTTATTAGGAGCCCTAGTAAGTTTTCTTATTTATAACTTCTCTCCAGCAAAAATATTTATGGGCGATACTGGATCTTTACTGGTAGGACTCGTTAATTCATTTCTTGTTATTAAGTTTATAAACATTGCTGCAATGCCCACCAGCAGCATTCAAATAGAATCGGCTCCTGCAGTAGGTTTTGCAATCTTGATGATTCCTTTATTTGACACGTTGAGATTGTTTACATTACGCATTCTTAACAGGCGCTCTCCATTCAATCCTGATAGAAATCATTTGCACCATTTTTTATTAGATATAGGCTTTTCTCATAGAAACACCACCATTGTTTATGTTGCTGCAAATTTGATTTTTGTAGTATTTGCATTCGAATGCAGACACTTGGGAACCACCCTATTGATGGGATTGCTTTTTACAATAGCAATTGCTTTTACAATGTGCATTTACTTCTTACGCCATAGAAAAAAAAATAGTAGTCAAGAAGAATTTGCCCAAAAAGAGTCTATTCACTCTTCGA
>CANFJP010000021.1 GCA_947447485.1 Chitinophagaceae bacterium | reverse complement strand
GATATTCCTTTGTCCTGTCCGTTTGTACCCGGCGCCAACAAAACCATTGCTAAGGATTCGTTTGCAAAAATTCCCTTATTCGGTACTTTCTACAAAAGAGGCGCTGTGTTGGTTAACCGAAAAAGTGAAAAAAGTAGAACAAAGAGTTATGAAATGATGAAGACTGTTCTCAATGATGGAATGCATATGTGCATTTATCCCGAAGGCACGCGCAACAGATCAAATGAATTATTAAAGACTTTTCATGATGGCGCATTCAAATTATCTATCGATAGTAAAAAAGAAATCATTCCTTGTATTATGAAGGGAACAAAAGAAGCGATGCCAATACATAAATTCATGTATTTATTGCCTACTAAACTTTCTATGCAATTTTTACCTCCTATTGCTTCAGAAAACTTATCAGCAAAAGAATTAAATAAAAAAGTGTTTGATATAATGTGGAGAGAACTTGAAAAATAAAGCAATTAATCCTTTACGCTATAGATCATAAAAATAACGTGTTCTATTTACTTTTATATCCCTTAGCATACTAGATTTAGGACTGATGTTAATCGTAAAGAATTTATATCTTCCTACAGGCGACAATATGATCGCCATTTGCCAACAATGCAAATCCCTAGATAGATTCATCGAAAGCATGCCTAATTCTTTTAATGAAAAATTATAAGAACCATTCAACCCTACTTTCCATTTAGGTGTCATATTAATAGATCCTGTAAAATTAATATCCTGATTGAGTTGCGTATTAAACTTTCCTGTGGTAGTATTAAAACTGGTTTTACTAAACCGAAGCGAATAGGATAAGTTTACATTCCAAGGAATAGAAAAATCAACAAGATCCCCCGGATTGTTTTGCATGTCTTTCATATCCTGATCGTTGGAATTCAATCCACTACTTCTATTTCCTAAAGCGGTGCTTTTAGACTTGGATTTGTTGCCCCCAGCAAAACTGCTTTGTAATGAAATGCCGCCACTCTTTAAATTCCCGAGTGAAATCGGCTTTTTTGTCCAGATAAGCTGATCGATACGTCTGCCTTGATCATTGGTTAAATAAGGATCAAACAACGCATTGGCCGTAATATTGATTTTATCAAATAAATTACTTCTTGCAGACAAAGAGAAAGTACTAAGCTTAAAGGAATCTGCTAAAAAATTATACGCTCCATTTAAACTAAGTCCATCTAATAAAGAAACCTTTTTAAGCGACGCTTCACTTGTATCCTTTTTATTCCTCACTTTCATCTGTAACACATTGTCTATGCCAAAATTTAATCCTCCAAATCTGCCTTCAGAAAACGATCCGAAAATGCTTCGTTCAAAATAATTATACTTCGACGTATTCCCCAGTGCATCTATTTGTGTTGTATAGAAATTATGCGCATTCATATTGGGTTTATAGTTTGCCGAAATAGATGGTCTGATTTCGTGTCTAATGGCCTGCACCTTGCTTTTTTTATTAAATGCGAATGATCCAAATATTCTAGAACTTATCCCTACACCAAAACTCATTTCTCTAGCTGTATAAATTCCTTTGTCTACAACAGTATCTACTTTATTATTTACAGGATTCCACGTTCTGATAAATTTTTCTTGATACCATTTTTCCTGATAACTAACCGAAGGGGCTATCTGCAAAGGACCCAATGCTGGAAGAGAAAGAGATATGGGTATACTATGACTAGCGCCCCATTTAAAATTGTCA
Organism: Chitinophagaceae bacterium; assembly: GCA_947447485.1. Classification (GTDB taxonomy): domain Bacteria; phylum Bacteroidota; class Bacteroidia; order Chitinophagales; family Chitinophagaceae; genus Ferruginibacter. The sequence continues at coordinate 19,668 of CANFJP010000021.1, read as the reverse complement.
TTTAACTGAGCTCCCACATTAGCTGCCGTATCATAAAAAGAAGAAACACTTCGAGCAGTAGTATTCAATGCAACTCCAAGATTTTCATACCACTTATACTCCCCAACCTTTTCCTTTTTTCTGAAAGGATAAAGTGTATTTACATTAAAAGCGATATCAGGTAAATTTAAATTAACCAGTCGCTGAATGGTATTTTGATTGTGATTGGCGCTGACAGATAAATTAAATGGCTTGTCCTTCCACACCTTAGCATAGGTAATGGATGAATTAAGCTGATTCGTAAAATTTCTAACAGGGCTATTGGGCACCAACGAATTAAATTTACTGCTACCTGCATTTACGTTTGCGCTAAAACTCACACCTGGTCTTGCTTTAGAATCTGCACTGTGAGACCACCTTATATTAAATGTTTTAGAAGAAGAATAGTCTGGATCACCTTTAAAGCCATTTTTAAATCGCTGTAAATCGAGCGAGAAATTACCTTGGTATCGGTATTTCTTAAAGTATCGAGGAGATACATTAGCGGTCCATCCTCCATAAGAATATACAGTTCCTCTGGTAACCAAATCCCAATTGTCATTTAAAATTTTATAATATCCAATCCCTTCCATTGCCAAACCTAATTGATCATTGGCCGTAAAACTAGGGGCAATCACACCCGAATGTCTTCCTTGTGATAAGGGGTAAATTCCAAATGGGAGTACAATGGGAAGTGGCACCCCTTCTATTTCTGGATGAACAGGTCCGGTAAACGCAAACTTCTTATTGATGAATTTAATTTTGTTGCTTACAAACGCAAAATGGGGTGTATCTAAATTACAGGTTGTAAATCTTCCTTGCTTTGCAAAAAATACGTCTGCATTTATCTTTTTTATCTTTTCCCCAAATACAAATATTTCGCCTTGTTGCGTATAGGTCCCTTTTGTTAATCCTTTCCCGGTTTTCATATTAAACCTGATGGTATCACTAATCGATTTAAAATCCGCTTGTTTGAATGTAGGAAATGCGACTACTTTTCCTGCGCTATCTTTTAGAAGGTAAGCTGTTACCTGATTGGTATTCTGATCAAATTCGATATTAGGTGCGCTAAGGTCATTGTCTAAATAAACCACATTTGATTGTTTCCCATACAACAAAAGTTTTTTGCCTGGAATATCAAAAACCATCGAATCATCCGCATGATGTATTACAGGTGCCGACAAGGTATCTTTTGACGTTTTAAAATTCAATGTATCAATGGAGGGAATCAATATAGTATCTCCTCTCTTTCTAATTGAATCAGTCTCGTTCATTTGATTGATTGGATACTGTCCAATTGATTTATTTTTCTCAATACCCGTATTCTCGAATTGTTGAATTCTCTTTGGGATTGTATCACTCGTTAATGTTTTGTAAAAATAAATAGACACGCCATTATTCGCCATGGAATAGGATGCTACATGAGCAAATATCACTAGCACAGAGAGCCATGTAAATGTGAATTTTGCCTTACCTTTGTTTAGATAGTCCATAGCGTTGAGTCGCAAAAATAACTATATTAATATAATGTATATGTGAATAATTACACAAATACATTGCCCAATCAAAAAACCCAATATAAAATGCCAAAGTATATTTTTATATTCTTAGCTGTATTTACATCTTTTGTATTCTTATCGAATGCCTCTTTTGCGCAACAACCCAAGAAATTAAGGACCATTGTTGTAGATGCTGGGCATGGTGGAACAGATTATGGTGCGGTGGGCCAGTATGAACATTCACTTAGGTCAAATGAAAAAGATATAACGCTTGCCATTTCGATGAAATTGGTAGCTGAATTAAAAAAACAATTGCCAGAAATTAAAACCGTTCCTACCCGCACAACTGATATTTATCAAAACGTCAACGATAAGGCTCGAATCGCAAATGAATTTAAAGGAGATCTTTTTATATGTATTCATGCAGATTCTGGACCTTTAAAAATGGGGCGAAGACAAACTGGCACCAGAATGGTCACACGACACAAAGTGACTTATAAAGGAAAGGGTAGAAAAAAGAAAAAAATATCAACCCCCTACAGCGTAGAAGAACCTGTTTATGAATATTACAAATTACCTCTCACTAGAAACGGAACAAGTGTATGGATATTCGCTGCCCATAAAACGAGTGATAAATTAAAAGCGATCATTAATGAAGAAGGCCAGAATGAAAGCGATTATCAAATCGAATCTGGTGCCGACACCACTTCCAATGTACTTGATTACAACAGCCCCGAAGGAAGAGCCATTGCTCAAGTATATGCTAAGCGGTATCAAGAAAAAAGCGATCGACTTGCCTCTATTGTAAATGAAGAAATAGAAAAAACTGGTCGCCCTGCCCTAGGTGTCAATCAGCGACAGGTTGGGATTAAAGTATTACAAGCCACCAATATGCCTGCCATACTAGTTGAAACAGGATTCATTAATAACCCAGAAGATGAAGAGTATCTCAACAGCGAAAAAGGGCAACAGGAAATTGCAGAAGCCATCACAAGTGCAGTAATACGATACAAAAGTCAAATTGAAAATAACACCAACATTATATCATCAAAATAATCAACTTAAACCTTTTCTATAAAGTGAAAATATCAAATGAAACTAAAGTTGGAGCACTAGCAGTCATTGTGATTACGCTCTTAATTCTTGGATTTAATTTTTTAAAAGGAAATCATGTATTCAATAAAAGCATGACCCTGTATGCAAAATATTCAAACGTGCAGGGATTGGCTACGTCAAATCCCGTTTTTATTAACGGCTTACAAGTGGGAAGCATTGAAAATATTTCGAGTGATGAAAATATGCGTGAACTGGTTGTATCGCTTTCACTTAAACAAGATCTCCTTATTCCAAATAATTCAATTGCATTGATAATCCCTAATCCATTGGGTACTACTAAAATCGAAATTAAACTGGGAGACGCCAAAGTCTTTCTTCAAAATAAAGACACTTTATTTACCGAAGCTCCTAAGGGGCTATTAGACGATGTAATGAAAAGAGTGGATCCCGTATTATTTGAAGTGAAGAATGCAGTGAGCACTTTGGATACATTACTAGGTAATGTTAACGGCATCATTGATCCTTCTGCTAAAAACAACATCAGTCACACCATTGACAATTTGAATAAGATTACCGCTTCTGTACTATTGTCTGTTTCTTCACTAGAGCAGATGCTGAATTCAAAAACAGGATCCATTGCTAAAACAATGAATAATGCAAGTGCTATTACGGGTAACTTAGCCGCTAGCAATGGAAAAATTACGCAGGTAGTAAATAATTTAGATGTATTAACTGGAAAAATTGCTCAATTAGATTTACAAAAAACACTTGCTTCACTAGACACTACGGTGACGGAATTGAAATCGACCATTAGTAAATTAAACAGCAGCGATGGGTCCATCGGACTATTGCTCAACGATCCCGCCTTATACAAAAACTTAACTTCCACAGGAAACAAGTTAAATCTATTACTGGACGATATAAGGGTAAACCCTAAGCGCTATGTGAATGTATCCGTTTTTGGAAAAAAACAAAAAATGACCACATTAGTAACTCCCCTTCCAGATACACTCAACTCGCCTTATATTAAAAAATAAGGAGAATCGTTTTTCAATTAAACACAAATAATTCTCCTTGCGTATATTATATAAAATATCATTTTTAATACTCTTTGTTTTAGGTGCGGCGGTTACTCAAGCCCAACAATCATCGATTGCCCCCTCTACCGATACCATCAAAATAATACAAATTATTGGCGCTCGAAGCTTAAGACAAATCACTATCAATGATTCTACTATTCTAGAAACGCTTGCAGGAAATGCTATTGTAAAACAAGGCCAAACGCTTCTTAAAGGCGACAGCATTGTATTAAATAGGCGTTTAGGGACAGCCGAAGTTTTTGGAAATGTACATATCAATGATGCAGATACAGTTATCACCGATGCTCAATATTTAAAATATATTGGAAACGAACAAGTCGCCTATCTGAAAAAGAAGGTAAAATTTACAGATGGAAGAGCTCAATTATTTACAGATGACTTAGTGTATAATTTGAAAACGGGTATAGCAACCTATGCTGGCGGAGGAAAAGTAATAAATGATAAAACAGTATTAACCAGTAAAGACGCTGTTTACTACTCAGATACGAAAGACATTTTTTTTCAGAATGAAGTACACTTAACAGATCCTAAATACAATATGATAGCAGATAGTCTGCGTTACAATACTGCTTTTAAAAATGCCTACTTCATTTCCCCTACCCACATTGTAAGCAAGGATGGAACCATCGATACCAAATCTGGAAGCTATAATTTAGAAACGGGTGAAGCCGTGTTTTTAGAAAAAACAGTTTTTAGGGATAGCGGTCGTTTAATCGTGGGAAACAAAATTGCCTTCGAAGAAAAAACAGGCATCGTTCAAATTGAAGGGAATGGAAAATTTATCGACAGCAGCAACAATGTAATTGTTTTAGGAAATCAAATATTGATTGACAAAAAAAATAGCACGTTTTTAGCTACTAGAAAACCTGTGATGATATTGTATCAAAAAAATGACAGCACCTACATATCTGCCGATACCCTATTCTCTGGAAGAAGAATAAGCACTAAAGGAAATGTGATTAAAAACGACACCCTACGAAATATAGATAGCCTGCAGATTCATCATGCTGCTAACGATAGTGTTCGTTATTTTATAGGGTTTCATCATGTTAGAATTTTTAATGACTCACTGCAAGCTGTAAGCGATAGTTTACATTACTCAACCGAAGATTCCACTTTTAAACTTTTTCAACATCCAATAGCCTGGAATGATAGTACACAAATTATAGGAGACACCATGTACCTATATACCCAACATCAAAAAGCAAAGCAATTAGCTGTTTTTAATAATACCATGGTTGTTAACAAAACCAAACAAGGCTTCTACAATCAAATGGCGGGCAGAACCTTGAATGCTTATTTTAAAGAAGGCAATATTGATTATATCAGAACAAAAGGGACCCCTGCCGAAAGTATTTTTTATCCGCAAGACAATGACAGCGCATATATAGGAATGGACAGAAGCAAAGGCGATGCAATCGATATTTTGTTTAATAAGAATGAGCTTTATAAAATCAAGTTCATTAACGACGTAACTGGAACCCTATACCCCATCAATCAAATCCCAGCTGATCAGAAATATCTTAAACAGTTTAAATGGGAAAATGACAGACGTCCTAAAAATAAAATGGAAATATTTGAGTAACTTTCCTACAGATTGAAGACTCCCCTTCAACCAATCAACTAAGTCAGACATGAAAAGATGTTTACTGATTTTACTATTCTTTTTTATCGGCGCAAATACCTTTGCACAAGATCAGTTTGTAGGAAAATGGGAAATGACCGTTTTGTCAACTAGCACTCCTCCTATTACAATGACCCTTAACATTGGAGATCCTGAAAAAAGAATTTTATACCCAGCAAGTTTAACCATACAATGCGACAGCTTCACCGCCAATTATCATTTGCTACTGGTTAAGAAAAACATCCGACAACTCGGCATTAGCAGAAACAAAAAAGTAATAGCTGAAATGCCCTTTAGTATTGGAAACTGGACAGTCTATTTAAACGGCATTTTTGATATCAGCAAAGACCTAAGAGGCAACTCCCTACTAACAATCAATAGAATTACCACCAATGATTATGTCGTAGCAATGCCTGAAATCACTCAATTTACTCCTACCCAAATCCCAACAGCTACCTTCTTAAAAAGTTTTTTAAAAGACTCTGTTATACAACTGCATCAAATTAGTAAAATGCCTTGGAAAGATTCAGCTACTGATGCAATTGTATCCTTTCAAATGAACGCAACGTACTTTGGAATAGTAGAGTCAATTCATTTAAGAACAAAAGAAGGAACTATTAAATTCAATGAAAACAAAGACAATGACATCGTTTCTATTTTCTTAAATAGCATTAATATTTTTGATGAAGTAGATTCCAGAAAAAAAAGACCTGCGGAAGAATTTCTCTTAGATACAGGGCTAAATATTATTACTTTTTTTGCGGATGATTATGGAATCAAAGGAACTTCTACCGCTTCCGTCAATCTTGAATTTGACAACAAAATAATCCCCCTTGATTTTAAATTCATCAACAATATAGCGGCCACTTTTATTGTGGCGAAAATTTATTGCGACTACGATGAGAGTGACAATACACGCTTTAAGGATTATTCAATAAATGATAGAGATCAATCTAATTCAGTTAATACAACCGGCAATCTTCCAAATGAAAATAAATTACTGCGCAACAACAAAACGGTAGGAAGCATATTATCCACCTCTCAACATATTACGCTTGCTATTTGGGATGATGCCATTGAAGACGGAGACAGTATTTCTTTAAACATAAATGGAAAGTGGATTGCTCAAGGATTTCCTGTGAAGAAAAAACCTCAGTTTATTGATGTTACCCTTGACCCCGGACCCAATACCATCACCTTCATGGCCGATAACCTTGGGTCCATCATTCCCAACACCTCTGTATTAGAAATAATTGATGGCAATAAAAGAAAAGCCTTTTATATCGAAACAGATCTTGGACAAAATAATCTCATAAAGATTTTCTACGATTTCAAACCCAATTAAGCGCATCTGAATCAATTAGCGCAAGAATCTTTCTTTCTATTTCTTATTACTAAAATTCCTGATTTTTAGTCCTTTTACCCTATTTTTGCCCTCCAAAAAACCGCTTAATTATATGATGGATAAATTGATTTACGCAGTTCCGTTAATGGGCTTGATTGGCCTATTGTATACTTTTATAAAGTTCAGGTGGGTGTCTAAACAAGAAGCAGGCTCTCCCAGAATGAAAGAAATCAGTAATTACATTGCTGAGGGTGCGATGGCATTCCTTAAAGCAGAATGGAAAATTCTTGGCTATTTCGTGGTAATTGTTGCGTTATTGCTAGGTTTTATGGCCTCTAAAAACGAAACAAGTCATTGGAGCATCGCTGTTGCCTTTGTAATTGGGGCTGTTTTTAGCGCAACTGCAGGGTATATTGGAATGAAAGTGGCTACCAAAGCAAATGTACGTACAGCAGAAGCTGCTAAAACTAGCTTGTCTCGTGCATTAAAAGTGTCTTTCACAGGTGGGTCTGTGATGGGATTAGGCGTGTCTGGGCTAGCTGTATTAGGCCTTGGAGGTTTATTTATCATTATCAAGCATTTTTTCTCTCCAGATGGAGATGCAGAAGGAATGTTGAGAACAATAGAAATTCTAACTGGTTTCTCTTTAGGAGCTGAATCCATTGCGCTATTTGCGCGCGTGGGTGGTGGTATTTATACCAAAGCAGCAGATGTGGGCGCTGATTTAGTTGGTAAAGTAGAAGCGGGCATTCCGGAAGATGATCCTCGTAATCCTGCAACCATTGCGGATAACGTAGGAGACAATGTTGGTGACGTTGCTGGAATGGGTGCTGATTTATTTGGTTCTTATGTTGCAACCGTACTTGCTACAATGGTATTGGGACAAGAAGTGACTGGACCAAATGGCGCTAAATTAATAGATGCGTTTGGCGGCTTATCTCCTATTTTATTACCCATGTTAATCGCTGGAGTAGGAATACTATTATCTATCATTGGAACATTGTTCGTTCGCATAAATGAAAGCGCAGGATTAAATACCGCTTCCGTTCAAAGAGCATTAAATATGGGAAATTACGGGTCTATGGTACTTACAGCCATTGCTTGTTATTTTTTAGTATTGAATATTTTACCAGCAACCATGACTTTACGTGGACTAGAATTTACTAGAACAGGAGTTATTGGTGCAATTGCCGTTGGGCTTATAGTGGGCACTCTAATGAGTATCATTACTGAATATTATACTGCTATGGGAAAACGCCCCGTGCTGAGTATTATTAAACAATCAAGTACAGGTCATGCTACCAATATTATTGGTGGATTAGCAATAGGAATGGAGTCTACCTTCTTGCCTATTCTAGTATTGGCCGCAGGAATCTATGGTTCATTTGCTTGCGCAGGCTTATATGGCGTAGCTATTGCAGCTGCAGGAATGATGGCTACCACCGCTATGCAATTGGCTATCGATGCTTTTGGCCCTATTGCCGACAATGCAGGTGGCATTGCAGAAATGAGTGAATTACCAGCAGATGTTCGTGAAAAAACAGATATTCTTGATGCCGTGGGTAATACTACTGCAGCAAGTGGAAAGGGATTTGCCATTGCCTCAGCCGCATTAACTTCATTGGCTTTATTTGCTGCCTTTGTGGGAGTAGCTATGCCAAACAATCAACATATTGATATTTATAAAGCACATGTATTATCTGCCTTATTTGTAGGCGGAATGATTCCATTTATATTCTCTTCCTTAGCCATTCGTGCGGTGGGAGAAGCCGCTATGGCAATGGTTGAAGAAGTACGCAGACAATTCAGAACCATTCCAGGAATCATGGAAGGCACTGGCAAACCTGAATACGATAAATGTGTTGCAATCAGTACAGAAGCCTCATTGAAAAAAATGATGTTACCCGGTGCCATTACCATTATCTCTCCTATTTTGATAGGTTTTACAATGGGACCTGAAGCCTTGGGTGGTTTCTTGGCAGGTGCAACTGTCAGCGGTGTATTAATGGGTATTTTCCAAAACAATGCTGGAGGCGCTTGGGATAATGCGAAAAAATCTTTCGAAAAAGGCGTTGAGATTAATGGAGAAATGTTCTATAAAAAATCAGAACCGCACAAAGCCTCTGTAACAGGCGATACGGTGGGAGATCCTTTTAAAGACACTTCTGGCCCATCTATGAATATTCTTATTAAATTGATGAGTATTGTTTCATTGGTTATTGCCCCTACCTTGGCTACAATGAATACTGATAAAGAAGTAAAAACAAAGACGCAGACGGAAAACTCAATTACCGTTTCTATTGACAAAACCCGCTCAAATAAAGCAATTCAGCCATTTATTGATCAACTTATTGCAGATAAAATAATCGATATCAATAACTGTACCCTGACCATCAAAGGAGGCGTTTTAACCATTAATGACGTAGCTGTTTCTAAAGAAATTGCCGACAAATACAAAGCAACTATTGATAGTATTGGAGAGCTGAATATTGCCATGTCTTCTAAGACAAGCAACCCTTAATCCTCTAACATATTTCTTCCTAAAGCTGGCTATATTAGCCGGCTTTTTTTATGCCATATTAAGCAAGATTACCCCTATTAGAAAACCATCCCATTCTCATTCATGCATAGTAAGAAAAGCCATTGCTTATAATACACTCATTCATGGCTATAACGAGCCTTGCGAATCCTCCCTTTTCACCCCCATAAAACAACCCCATTGGGAAAGCTTCGAATGAATTAATCGGCTACTGTAGGAGACAAATAGAATCGCAATAGCTAAGTCTTCCCACCTAAAAAACGAGACAATTGCTGTCAAAATAGGAGGTAGTAATTCAATATTCAGATATATAAGAATAATGCAATATGATTCAATCTGTTCGAAAAAGAAAATTCCAAATTAGTGAACCATCCAAAAAGGATTCGAGGAAGGGTACTCACCTGATTGATAAATATTAAACAATTAAATGATATTACATTAAGTTTATTACTACTATATTATTTTAAATAACCAGAAAGATTAAATAAAATACATAAGTACTTATTTTTCAGTGTATTAAATTAATTTATAGACAACATTTCTCCTTATTTAAAAATTCGACCTATTTAATCATTAAATGCTCATTAAAGGTTCTATTTATATTTAATTAAATAATAGATAATATAATTTAAGTATATATAAAACAATATTTTATGATATAATATTAATACTAATAAATTTACTAGTAATAACTACCCTATCAAATAGGCTCAAAAGCGCTAATTACTAAATATTTTATCAACGTTTTTTAATTATTTATGGGCGACAAATTCTCTTTAGTAAAATTGAATTACTTTTAACCCCTCTTAAATTGAAATATGAAAAGCACCTTTTCCCCTCTTGTACCCAGCCTCCTACTTTCTCTGTTATTCATGTTTTCTTGTCGATCTCCTAAGGATTTAGAGTTTAGAGAATTTAAAAATCTGAGCCTTCAAAAAGTAGGGTTTTCTGGAACTACGTTAAAAGTTGACCTGGTCTACTTCAATCCAAATAGCATGGGTTTGGAGCTCAATCGAACCGACTTGGATATCTATGTAAATGACAATTTCTTTGGTCATTCTACTCAAAATATTCAAGTAAAAATCCCTAGAAAACAGGTTTTTTCTATCCCATTAGCGGTGGAGGTAGACATGAAGAATCTATTAAAAAACAGCCTTACTGGACTGCTAAATAAAGAGGTTACTATAAGAGTCGTGGGGAAGATAAAAGTGGGTAAAGCGGGGGTATTTAAAACCTTCCCATTGGACTATAAGACAGTCCAGAAAACGCCCGCATTTGAGTGGTAATTCTTAATTTTTAACTGGCTTGGTTCTGCAAGGCTTTGGCAAGTGATTATAAGTAGCTTCATCCGCTTCTACATCGTCGGCATCATAACCGGTATTAGCGATATGCGTTTTCACCTCCTCAATATTCGTCCTACCCTTTATCCAAGTGACCGTAGTAGTCTTATTTTTAAGGTCTACAAGGGCACCCGTAACGCCCTCTTGACGAGCTAAGTAGTTTTCTATCCTACGCTTGCAGTAATCACAATGCACGCCAGGTGTTTGTATAACAGCTTTCTGTGTGGTAGTTTGTTGTGCTTTGCCTATTAATACAAAGCCTAAGAACATAGAGACAGTCAAAATGAGTTGTTTCATCTTAAATAATTATTAAGTGTATTAAATACCAGTCCAGGTAGAAGGGCTTTCTCTCCATTGTAAGAGCGCTTCCGCCTCCTCCTGACCAATTAGGTGATTCTCCTTAGCCAAGTCTATCAGCACGCCATAATTTGTTAGGGAAACAAGTGTAACACCTGCCTTCTCAAACGCCTCTTTAGCCACTGGAAAGCCATAATTAAAGATGGATACCATTCCAATCACCTCCACTCCTGCTTGTCTCAATACTTCACAGACTTGCAAGCTGCTATTGCCTGTAGAAATTAAATCTTCTATTACAAGTACCTTCTTCCCTTTTTCTAAAAACCCTTCAATTTGATTTCCTAAGCCATGCTCTTTGGGTTTAGGCCGAACATACACGAATGAAAGCTTTAGCTGATCTGCTGCCATTGCTCCCCAAGATATGCCTGCAGTGGCCACTCCAGCCAATACTTCTGCTTCAGGAAATTGCTCAAATATCACACTACACAATTCGCTTTTTATAAAATCACGGTCGTAGGGGAATGACAATACTTTTCTATTATCACAATAAATGGGACTTTTCCATCCGCTTGCCCAAGTATAAGGCTGCTGTACATTGAGCTTCACTGCTTGTACATGCAACAATCTTGATGCTAGCGCTTTTTCGTTTGTCATGTTACAAATATAATAACTAAATCATCCTTTTTTAGAGCAATGCTTTATTTTTATACACTATAATCTGCACTTCATGAAAATTGTCATTTACATTAACGAGAAACCTATTTACTTATGTGATACAATAGATGACCAATTAAAAGAATTGCTGCATTATCCCGAAGTTATTTATACAGACGAATTATCCACGAATGCGATCAACAGCGTTATTCATGAAATAAAAAATAACCATTCATCTATTGGCATTATTTACAATACTGATTTCGAAAAATTAAAAAAGAAATTTTTTGACCACTTCCATTTGATAGAAGCTGCAGGAGGAGTTGTTCAAAATAACCATCAAGAATTGCTTTTTATTTTCAGAAAAGGGAAGTGGGATTTACCCAAAGGGAAAATGGAAAACAAAGAAACACCCGGCACATGTGCAGAAAGAGAAATAGAAGAGGAAACGGGTGTAAAGCAATTGACATTAAAAAATAAAATAACTGAAACCTACCATGTATATGAGGATTTCGGCAAGCACATACTAAAAATTACACACTGGTTTTATTTCACTTGCGATAATAACCAAGTGCTAGAACCCCAGCTGGAAGAAGACATCACGGAAATCAAATGGATTGAAACAAAGAATATCAATTCTCCCTTGTTAAATACATATCAAACGATTAAAGATGTGCTAAACAAGTTTAATCGCGTTTCGCAGAGATAGCATAAACTACTTACGAATTGTTTGATTAACCACATCAGGAAGAAACTGCGATACATCACCTCCATTATTTAACACGTCACGTACAAGTGTAGAAGCAACTGAAGTGTATTGAGGCAAGCAGGTAAGAAAAATTGTTTCTATATTTTTAGTAATGCTCCTATTCATATCGGCAATAGCCTTTTCATACTCAAAGTCATTTACATACCGAATGCCTCTCAAAATAAAATTAGCACCTACTTTTTTACAACATTCTACTGTAAGGCCATCATATATCACTGCTTCTACTTTATCATTGCCTGCATAAATTTTATTAATCCAATCTAAACGCTGCTGTTCGCTAAACATTGGTTTTTTATTTACATTCCTACCTATGCCGATATACACTTTATCAAACAAGGGTAAAGCCCGGTCGATAATATCTGTATGACCCAATGTAACAGGATCAAATGTTCCAGGGAATAGACAAATTCGGCTCATATCAAAACTCATTTAAAATGTAACATAAAAATATTTATTCACCTTTCTTACCCGATAATAAATACAACACAGCCATTCTTACAGCAACTCCATTTTCAACTTGCTGCAATATGATGGATTGGTGACTATCCGCTACCTCGCTATCAATCTCTACGCCTCTGTTAATAGGACCAGGATGCATGATTACAATTTCTTTATTAATAGAAGCAAGCAATTTGGAAGAAATTCCATAGGCTAAATTGTATTCGCGTAAAGAAGAAAACAATACTTGTTGCTGTCTTTCTAATTGTATGCGTAACACGTTTGCTACATCGCACCATTTCAAAGCTTTTGCAAGATTGTATTCAACCTGAACACCCAATGCCTCTTTTGCATAATTTGGAATAAGTGTAGGCGGACCCGATAGCATCACTTCTGCACCCATTTTTTTCAACAAATATATATTGCTCAACGCTACTCGAGAATGCATAATGTCTCCAACCAGTACTATTTTTTTACCTTCTAATGTTCCAATTTTTTCTTGAATCGAAAACGCATCCAGCAATGCTTGTGTAGGATGTTCATTGATTCCATCACCTGCATTGATGATAGCGGTATGGGGTAAATGCTTTGCCAGAAAATGCGGCGCTCCACTTGCACTATGTCGCATGACCACCATGTCTACCTTCATGCTTAGTATATTATGCACGGTATCTAACAGGGTTTCCCCTTTTGAAACACTTGAAGAAGAAGTAGTAAAATTGATGGTATCTGCACTCAGTCTTTTTTCAGCCAACTCAAAAGAGATCCTGGTTCGGGTAGAATTTTCGTAAAAAAGATTTACAATAGTAACATCTCTTAACGAGGGCACCTTCTTTATAGGACGCTGTAATACTTCTTTAAATTGTTGTGCAGTAGATAAAATAAGGGAAATGTCTGAAGCAGGTAAGTCTTTAATGCCTAGAAGATGTTTTGTAGATAGTTGCATTAAGAAACAAAATTAAGGCAAAATTGATAATAAACAAAGGCCGGAATTCAATCAATGAGGGCTATTATAGCTATAGAAACGCATTTTTTATAGCTAATAACGTATATCTACGTGTCTAAAACCACGTATCTACACGAATGGCCTGGTAATTACATCACTGCGAAAAAAGGGCACAATTGCTCTTGTATACCCTTTCTATTCGATGCATCTTTGTGTAACAAATCGGTTGTAGAAACACAGAATCGAAATCCAATAATCCAAACAAACCAATAGTTCTTTTCAATATCCAAGAAAACCAAGCATATCCAAACCCTAAGTAAAACCAAATCCAAATCCCGCCTATGCTGTAAAAAGCGATGATGGCAAAAACCAAGAACATCCAAACCCTATTAAAACCAACAACCAATTAAAGCCTGCCCTAACAAACAAACAGGCATCACACTAAATCCAGGAGAAGTTAAACAAATAGTAAAACCCAATCCTGAAAAACCAACGTGAAAAAAAAATTGGCACAAATGATCAACTCCCGCTTTTGCGGGAGTTTTTTATTATAGGAAAGAATTGATTTGAATTAGAGGGGTTGATGAAAATAATCAATACAATACGACTTCATTTTTATCCCATTCTACTTTCACCTTTTGCGCTGCGGTTGTATCAATGGTTATTCCATTATAATCTGGCTGAATAGGTAGCTCACGATTGAATCTTCTATTTACCAATACACACAAAGACACTTTTTTAGGCCTTCCAAAATCTTGCAATGCATCTAAAGCTGCTCTGATGGTTCTACCAGTATAAAGCACATCATCAATGAGCACTACATTTTTACCTTCTATAGAAAAAGGGAGCGTTGTTGATTTAGGAATATGCAATTCATCTCTGATATCATCTCGATAAAAAGTAATATCCAATATACCATATTCAATCAACTTGCCTTCTTGGGTACTTCTAGCTATTTCAATAATTTTATCCGCTACATGAACGCCTCTAGGCTGAATACCAATAAAAACAGTATCAAGCAGATTGTCTTGATTTTCTAGCAACTGAGATGCCAGTCTTTTTATCGTCAGCTGAAGCTGTTGAGAAGAAAGTAATACTTGCATATGAGTTGTTTAAAATAACCTGCGTTTTAAAAAATATAAATTATTATTTGTCCTGCATAAAAGGATACTTGTAATCAGTTGGAGGAGCATACGTCTCTTTAATCGTTCTTGCACTCAGCCAGCGATACATATTTAAAATAGATCCTGCTTTATCATTGGTACCACTACCTCTTGCACCACCAAAAGGCTGTTGCCCTACTACTGCTCCCGTTGGCTTGTCATTGATATAGAAATTTCCTGCACTATTCCTTAGTTTATTTGTAGCCAATTCAATTGCATATCTATCTTGCGAGATAACAGCGCCGGTCAATGCATAATCAGAAGTTGAGTCTACTAGTTTTAATGTTTCTTCAAATTTATTTTCATCATACACATACACCGTTAAAATAGGTCCAAACAATTCTTCGCACATCGTCACATACTTAGGATCGGTGGCTTCAATAATAGTTGGTTCAATGAAATAACCATTTGTTTTGTCGCACTTTCCTCCTATCCATATTTTAGCTTTGCTATCTTTTTTTCTTGCACCTTTAATATACCCTTCTAATTTATTGAAACTTTTTTCATCTATCACTGCATTGATAAAATTAGAAAAATCTTCTACCGTTCCCATCTTCATGGTTTTAACCATTTCTACTAATTTCTTTTTTATTTCTGCAGCCAAATTCGATGGAATGTATGCTCTAGAAGCCGCAGAACATTTTTGACCTTGGTATTCAAACGCACCTCTTGCCAATGCAGTCACCACCACATCAGGATCGGCAGACTTATGCGCAATTACAAAATCCTTTCCTCCTGTTTCTCCTACAATTCTTGGGTAAGATTTATACATTCCCATATTTTTACCAATCGTCTCCCACATTTTATTAAAGACTCCCGTACTACCGGTAAAGTGTATGCCAGCGAATTCAGGATGATTAAAAACAATCTCTCCAATAGTAGGACCATCAATAAATACCAAATTAATTACCCCATCTGGCAAACCCGCTTCTTTTAAAATACGCATAAACATTTGTGCACTATATACTTGCGTATTGGCACATTTCCAAATAACTACATTACCACACATGGCGGCACTAGTAGGGAGATTTCCGCCAATAGCGGTAAAATTAAATGGCGTAAGAGCAAACACAAAACCTTCTAATGGACGATACTCCATACGGTTGTTCATACCTGCACCGCTGATGGGTTGTTGGCGGTAAATATCACTTAGAAAGTGCACATTAAAACGAAGAAAATCAATGATCTCACAAGCAGAATCCAACTCTGCCTGAATCACGTTCTTGCTTTGTCCAAGCATCGTGGTGCCATTCAAATAAGGCCTATATTTTCCTGCAATTAGGTCTGCTGCTTTTAAAAATATATTGGCTCTGTTCTGCCAACTCATATTAGACCACTTGTATTTCACTTTTAATGCCGCATTAATTGCCTTCGTTACATGCTTGGCCTCTCCTACATGAAAGCGTCCTAATAAATGTTTGGTTTCATGCGGTGGACGAATTTCCATTGTATTACCCGTGCGCACTTCTTCCGAACCGATGTACATAGGCACATCTACTTTTTCACTCTTTAATTCTTTTAGTGCTTTTTTAAGGGCAGCTCTTTCATTGCTTCCTGGTGCATAATTTAATACTGGCTCATTTGCAGGTAATGGGTAATAGAAGTCTCCGTATTGCATGGTTAACTATTTTTATTTTGATCAATTGTGATTATAAATATAAAATTAAAAATGTATCGTGTAAATAATTAATAAAAAATTAGTACGCAAAACCTATACTACTTGATTGTCCTTCTCACTCATCAAATACGCCTTTATGAATCCATCCAAATCGCCATCCATCACCGGGCCAACATTCCCCACTTCAAAATCTGTACGATGATCTTTAATCATTTTATAAGGATGAAAAACATACGATCTTATTTGAGACCCCCATTCTATTTTCTTTTTTGTTGCATTCTTAGAATCCAAGACTGCTTGCCTCTTTCTCATCTCCTCTTCATACAACCTGCTTTTAAGCATTGACATGGCTTTTTCTCTGTTCTCCCCTTGCGTGCGAGCCTGTTGGCACTCAACAATAATACCACTTGGCTTGTGAGTGAGTCTCACGGCCGTTTCTACCTTATTTACATTTTGCCCTCCGCTACCTCCACTTCTAAAGAAAGCCCATTCCACTTCTGCTGGATTCACTTCAATTTCTATTGTGTCGTCAATTAACGGATATACATACACGCTGGCAAATGAAGTGTGTCTTCTTGCATTGCTGTCGAATGGAGAAATTCTCACCAGTCGATGAACACCACTTTCTGCTTTTAAAAATCCGTATGAAAAGGGACCATCAAATTGAAACGTACAGGTTTTAATTCCTGCACCATCTCCCCATTGCCAATCAAGTTCTGTAACAGACCACCCTTGTTTTTCTCCATACATTCTGTACATACGAGCAAGCATCTCCGCCCAATCCTGGCTTTCTGTTCCTCCTGCCCCACTATTTATTTGCAATACAGCCGGAAGCGCATCAGTGGGATCATTTAAAGTACTCTTGAACTCTGCTTCTTCTATAGAAGAAATGGATTGTTGAAATGCTACTTTCACTTCTTCTTCGCTTGCTTCTCCTGCTTTCCAAAATTCAAATAATACGGCAAAATCTTCTACTGCTGTTGCAACATCATAGAACATTTTAACCCAATATTCATTTGTCTTGATTTCCTTTAATATACCCGTAGCCCTTGCATTATCATCCCAAAATCCTGATGAAAGTGTAAGTTGTTTATCATTTGAAATTGTAGCTTCTCTGTTAGCGACGTCAAAGAAACCTCCTCAAAACCAATACACGGTCTCTTATAGTTTTTAAATGTTCTATTGTCATACTGCAAATATAAAGCTTAGTTATTATGGAAACCTACTAACATATATTAATATTTTAATATCCATTACGTTGAGATTGATTTGAAAAGGAGAATTTTAAACATCTTATTCCCTATTTTATCTTTAGCATTTTATTTCAATATTTGGACAAAAAAATTAAATATATTTGGCACTCTTTATATCAAAAAAATAAATATGAAAAAACTTTACAAGTTTTTAATTACAGGTGTAATTATTCTTTCGACTGGATTTTCGTTGATGGCTCAAAACAGCTTTTTTTCAAAAGTAGATGAAAGCACAATAAAATTAAGTGGATTAGTAAGAGTTATCAAGCCTGAAAAATACAACCTTACAACCGTATCTATTCCTGAACTAAAAACTTTCTTATGGTCATTGCCTGCTGAGAAAGATATTATTTATAAACACAACAGCTGCCCTATATTATCTCTTCCTATGCCAGATGGTAGCACGGCAAGATTTAGGGTATGGGAAAGTAGCATTCAAGAACCAGGATTGGAAGCGAAATTTCCTGAAATAAGAACCTTTGCCGGACAAGGAATTGATGACCCTTATGCTACAATGCGATTCGATTTAACTCCTTTTGGATTTCATGCGCAAATATTATCTGTGAACGGAGACATATACATGGATCCATATGCAAGAGGTACAGACGCTTATTGTATCAGTTACTTTACCAAAGACAACAAAAAATCAACGTCTTTTACCTGCGAACTTAAAGACAATTTATCTGGTACAAACAGAGTTGCAAACACACTTGCAGCTGGCCCCTGTAGAGGCACTCAACTATATACTTATAGACTCGCCGTGGCTTGTACAGGAGAGTATGCTGTGGCAGTGGGGGCAACTGGTACTAATGCCGCTACACTTTTACACGCAGCTATTGTAACGTCTGTAAATAGAGTGGATGGAGTATATGAATCTGAATTGACTGTTAGAATGGTGCTGGTTGCCAATAATAATTTAGTTGAATTTACAAACGCAGCCTCTGATCCATTTACAGGCAACAATAATGCGGGCACTCTAATTAATGAAAGCCAAACACAGATTGATGCTAAAATTGGTTCAGCAAATTACGATATTGGCCACACCTTTAGCACTGGTGGTGGTGGATTGGCTGGACTAGGAGTAGTTTGTCAAAATGGACAAAAAGCAAGCGGAATTACAGGAAGCCCAAGTCCTGTAGGTGACAGTTATGACATTGATTACGTAGCTCATGAAATGGGACATGAGTTTGGAGGAGATCATACTTTTAACAACAATTCACTGGGCTCTTGTCAAGGCAACAGAAGTGGAACAGCGGCTTATGAAGTTGGAGGGGGTACTACCATCATGGCATATGCTGGAATTTGCAATGGAGATGATATTCAACCCCATAGTGATCCATTTTTTCATTCAATTAGTTTTGATCAAATAAGCACTTATTTACAATCTGGAGCCACTTGTAAAGTTTCCACTGCAACAGGCAATACATTGCCTCAGATTACTAGCATGAATAATAACAGTGTTACCATTCCTATTGGACTTCCTTTCACCTTAACGGCTACAGCAACTGATGCTGACAACGATGCCATTACTTATTGTTGGGAAGAATGGGATTTAGGTTCCGCTGGCACATGGAATAGTGGTAAAACAACCACTACAGCCCCCCTTTTTAAATCACGCATTCCTAAAACAAGTGGAAGCAGAAACTTCCCTGATATGGCAGTTATTATTGCTAACTACCCTGCTAGCCCAACTGCTACAATGGGAGGATTAAAAGGCGAAACATTACCAACAGTAGCAAGGACAATGAAATTTAGGTTAACCGTTAGAGATAATAGAGCCGGTGGCGGAGGAATAGTTACAGGTGGAAGTGGATGCCAAACAGGCTATACCGGAACGTATTCAGTTACCACTGCAGCGAGCACTGGCACATTTGCAGTAACTTATCCGAATGCAACAGGCATTAGCTGGGCAGCAGGAAGTTCTCAAACTGTCACCTGGACTGACGGAGGAACAACTGCGGCTCCATTCAATGCTACGAATGTTAAAATAAGCTTATCAACAGATGGCG
>CANFJP010000020.1 GCA_947447485.1 Chitinophagaceae bacterium | reverse complement strand
CTATTTTATATCAAGCATATACTCATGAAGATTATCCCATTAAGTGAAGGTGCTTTTACCATTGATCAAACAAAAGCATTCGTTCCTTTTAATAAAGAAAAAGATGATTTGCAGCAAAGGCCAATAGGTAGCTTATTGGTAGAAATTCAACCTTTTGTAGTAGTTACGAATAAAGATGTTATACTGCTTGATTGCGGGCTTGGCTTTACCAATCCAGAGGGGATTTTACAAATTCATCAGAATTTATTGAACATTAATATCGATCCATTAAGTATTACAAAAGTTTTACTGAGTCATTTACACAAAGATCATGCTGGGGGCATTTCTAAAAGAGATGATATTCTTCAACAGTCGTTTTTAAGCTTTCCTCATGCACGCTATTATATTAATAAACAAGAGCTCAATTATGCATTTCAACATAAGAGTGCTTCTTATATTCCTGAAGTATTAGACATTTTAAATAATTCTGAAAACGTTGTATTGATAGAAGGGAATGGCACAATTGACGATTACATAACATATGAGTTAACGAATGCGCACTCCGCTTTTCATCAAGTTTTCTGGATTAAGGAAGACAATGAAATCATTTTTTATGGTGCGGATGACGCACCGCAATTGCAGCAAATGAAAAGTCGATTTGTTGCCAAATATGATTTTGATGGAAAAAAAACCATGCAGTTAAGACAGCAATGGTGGGAGGAAGGGGCCAACAAAAAATGGACCTTTTTATTTTATCATGATATTAAATCTCCTACTTTTTCATTTTAAGTTAGTATCTAAAAAAACCCATTCATATTTGAATGGGTTTGTAATAAGCTAGGCTGAAACTTTATAATTGACGATATTTTTTATTTGGTCTATTCGTATTCTGGCCTTGTTGATGATCGCGGAGTTTTTCAACTAGCTTTCTTCTAAATTCCGCGTCTTTTCTATAAAAATCATCCGTTCTGCTATCGCCTATAATTTTTGAAAATCTATCTTTATAATCTTTTTTTACTTTCAAGCTAGCTTCTTCTTTTTCTAATTCGGGTAAGTTTCTAACGGAAATAGATTTTAATTCTATATCAAATTGATTATGTAAAGGCCAAAATCTCTGTGCCTCGGTTTCATTTAATTGAAGTTCTCTTGTAATATAAGCGATATAAAGCGCCTGCATTTTTTGTGCTCTATTATTTTGGTCTTGTGCTTTTACAATGGTAAGGCTGCTTAAGAATACCATTATACAAAAGGTTATTTTTTTCATATTAATATTGCGTGTTAATTTCTAATTGAATTTATCTTTTTAATATTAGTTTCTTTTAAAAAATTATCAAGTGCGTGATCATCGTATAAATAATCTGTTTCGTTTGGTAATTTATTTTCGTCGGTAATGGAAGCTACTAAAGCGGCATTTACATCGCTCCCATTTAATTTTAAATAATTCACAATGTCGTCATCAGATAAGTTTTCCAATTCCTTTTCAAAATTACCACTCTTTAAAATGGTATTCGCTTCTTTTACTATACTTGCTAAATTATCTGATTTTTGCTCCCGGTTGTTTACAATAAAAAATATACCTAAACCGATCATTCCTGCCATACTGGCTGCAACTGCAAAGTTAAAATAATGTTTACGGGTTCTCATCGGCATTATATTGGCCTGAGTTGTTACTTTATTTAAAATGACATTGGGTAATGAATCAAAGTAGCCATTAGGGACGTTGTAAGTATTTTTCTTACTATCTCCTTCTAGTTGTATTTTATTTTTAGTCTTTTCAATCATGACGATTGAATTATTGTCGAAATAGCTTTCTGGCACCTTATATACATTGATTAGAGGGATTCTAGCCAATATGCTATTCAGTTCTATTAATTCGCTTTGTATTTGTTCGTTTTTGTGCATGACCAACTTTGACTACTATAAATACCAATTGTTTAATGATTTAATATAAAGTCTTCTATTTTTTTTACTGCGTGATGATAGCTTGCCTTTAGGGCTCCTTCGCTCGTTTCTAAAACCCTGCTCATTTTCTCATAGGGCATTTCGTCGTAATATCTTAAAGTAAAAACAACTCGTTGTTTTTCTGGTAATTTCTGGATAGCAATTTGAAGTTTCCATTCAATCTTATTAGCGTCAAAATCTTTGTCTGCAATTATTTTATTTGTCAAGTTATTTTCCTGATCACTGATTGAAATAGTATGGCGTTTTTTTTGCTTTTCAATAAAAATAAGGCTTTCGTTGGTTGCAATTCGATAAAGCCATGTATATAATTGACTATCCTCTCTGAATTTATCTAGGTTTTTCCAAACCTTGATAAACATATTTTGTAGCACATCATTGGCGTCTTCATGTTCTACTACCAATCTCCGTATATGCCAATATAGTTTTTCTTGATATTTATTAATAATGGAAGTAAAAGCTGCCTCTTTATTTGTCTCGCTTTTAAATTGAAACAATAATTCTTTATCATCTAAGTGGTCAGCCATAATGCGGAAAAGGGAATAATATAATGAGACTCTCTGTTTATTCAAAAGTTTAATACCAAAAAAATAAACAAGAAGTTTTATTTCTTTCTTGAGATTGCTTTTTCTGCTGCGGCTACTATGTGTGCTGCATCTAAACCATATTTCACCAATAGCTCAGAGGGTGTTCCACTTTCTCCAAAAGTGTCTTTGGTTCCTATATATTCAATAGGGATGGGGCAATCGGTGGATGCAATTTGAGCTATACTGTCTCCTAGTCCACCAATAATATTATGTTCTTCAGCAGTTACAGCGCAGCCGGTTTTTTTGATTGAATTAACGATTGCTTCTTTATCTATTGGCTTGATGGTATGAATATTAATTATTTCTACACTGATTCCTTTTCCTTCGAGTATTTTTCCTGCTTCAATAGCAATCCATACCAAGTGTCCGCAGGCAAAAATAGAGATGTCTTTTCCTGTAGATAATTTTTGCGCTTTTCCAATAACAAAATCTTCTTCTTTTGTAAATATTGGCCAAACGGGTCTTCCGAATCTTAAATAAACTGGACCTTCAAAATGAGCGATTGCTTTTGTAGCTGCTTTGGTTTGATTGTAATCTGCAGGCACAATAACAGTCATGCCTGGTAGCATTTTCATTAATCCAATATCTTCTAGAATTTGATGTGTAGCTCCGTCCTCTCCCAATGTAAGTCCAGCATGGGAAGCACAAATTTTTACATTTTTTCCACTATATGCTATGCTTTGTCTGATTTGATCATACACTCTTCCGGTAGAAAAATTTGCAAAAGTAGTAGTGTAGGGAATTTTGCCTCCAATGGTTAATCCTGCTGCAATGCCTATCATATTAGCCTCTGCAATTCCGCATTGTATAAATCTTTCTGGAAATTCTTTGATAAATCCATTTAATTTTAACGACCCTGCAAGATCTGCAGTAAGTGCAATAATATTTTTATTTTCGCGTGCGGCTTCCAAAATTCCATCTCCAAATCCGCTTCTTGTATCTTTATTTCCTGTTACTTGAATATCAGCCAGCATACACATGATTTTAGTATGAATGCAATTTAGCCCGAGTTTCTTTAATTTAAAAACCTTTTATTAATTCAATTAATTTTTCCCTTCTTTCAATTTTAATTCCCAATTCCAGGCAGTTTGCATCATGTCTTCTAAGCTATATTGAGGTTTCCAGCCTAAAAGGCGTTGTGATTTTTCATTATTTGCATAAATAGCTATTACATCTCCAGTTCTTCTCCCTGAAACAATGTAATTAAGCGGTTGCTTACTGATTTTCTCAAACGTTTTTATGACTTCCAATACAGTATAACCATTGCCAGTACCCAAATTAAAAATATCGCATTGCGTTTTGTTTCTTTTATCAATCAGATAATTAAGCGCAAGTGTGTGTGCGTGGGCAATATCAGAGACATGTATATAGTCTCTAATGCAGCTGCCATCTCTTGTTGGATAGTCATTTCCGTACACCTGCATTTGTGATAGTTTACCAATGGCTGTTTGTGTGATTGCAGGAACTAGGTTTGCCGGCTTCCCAATTGGAACTTCTCCAATTTCGTTAGAAGGATGTGCACCCACAGGATTAAAATACCTCAATAGTATTGCTTGTAGATTATTCCCTTTAACGATTTGTTGAATGATTTCCTCACTCATTTGTTTTGTATTCCCATAAGGAGACTCTGCCATTTTTATCGGCGTTTCTTCTGTAACGGGGCTTTGTTCGGGGTTGCCATATACAGTGCAAGAGGAAGAAAAAACAAACGTATCAACATTAAATTCACTGCAACAGGTCAATATATTCAATAGGGATCCTATATTGTTATTGAAATACATCAATGGATTTCCCACTGATTCGCCTACAGACTTATATGCTGCAAAATGAATTACTCCAATAATATCTCTATTTTCTTTGAATAAATTTCTTGTGTCCGCTATATTGCATAGGTCTATACAATAATTTTTCACCTTTTTACCCGTGATGCGTTCAACGCCCTCGAGTATTGAAGGAGTGCTTCGGCTATTATTATCTACTGATATTACATCGTATCCGTTTTGTAATAAATCTACAATTGTATGAGATCCAATGTAGCCACAACCACCTGTAACAAGTATCTTTTTCATGTAGTTCTAAGGTAGTAAACTTTTATTATTACAAAGAAAACAAAAAATCACTCATAAGAAGAGTGATTTTTATCAGTAAGCTATTATAGGGGGTTAATAATTAAAAAAATGAAGCACAGTGTAAATCAATGCGGCGAGTAGTCCGCTGATAGGAATGGTTAGTATCCATGCCCATAATAAATTAACGGTTACACCCCATCTCACGGCGGATAGCCTTTTTGTTGCACCTACTCCAATAATACTTCCAGTAATTGTATGAGTAGTACTTACGGGAATTTTCAACGCTTCTGTTACAAATAGCGTAATGGCTCCTGCCGTTTCTGCTGCGACTCCTTCAAATGGAGTCACTTTTGTAATCTTCGTACCCATCGTTTTTACAATTTTCCAGCCACCACTCATGGTTCCCAATGCAATGGCAGCATAACAAGCCAATGGAACCCACCAAACCATCGTGCCTATATTGTAATGTGTGTTATCAAATGCAACCAAGGCTGCCATAATAATTCCCATTACTTTTTGCGCGTCATTCCCCCCATGTCCAATACTAAATGCTGCAGAGGATACTAGTTGAAGTTTTTTAAACCAAGCATTTGCGCTATGTGCATTTAATGAACTTAAAAACAATGTGAACGCCGCCATTATCAGTAAAATAGTTGACAGCAGAATCCATTTAAAATTAGCTCCGAAAAAAATAATTTTCATTGCATGGCTTTTAAATTGAACACTTTCAATTAATCTAGCATCGGTGATAAGATTGTTTTTTAAGAAAATAAGTATGCCTATAAAAACAATCATTGCAATTATTTTTGGCATCCATCCTTTTTTAAAGGAATGAATAAACCAAAGAGAAATAACAAATGCGATGACCATGCCAATAATAGGGGCTAATAAAATAAATGAAATCGTTTTGATAATAGGCTCGGAATTAATAGAAGCAAATCCTCCGAAAGCCACTGCTGCACCTGAAAAAGCCCCAATAAGAGCATGAGAAGAGGAGGAAGGAATGCCAAACCACCAAGTGAACAAATTCCAGAAAATAGCGGAAAGCAAACCAGAAAAAATCACTAAAAGCATGTTGTGCCCACTAACAATTTCGGGTCTTACTGTTTTGGCAATGGTATTCGCTACACCATGATCTTTGAAAATAAAGTAAGCAACAAAATTAAACATAGCTGCCCAAATGACTGCCTGTCCGGGGGTGAGCACTTTTGTAGAAACTACTGTAGCAATTGAATTGGCTGCGTCGTGAAATCCATTGATGTAGTCGAAAATCAAAGCCAGTGCAATGATAACAATCAAAAAGGTCATGGTGATTTTTTTAGCTTCAATTAATGATTAAGCATATTTGATTATGATTGATTCAATCACATTGGCTGCATCTTCACATTTATCGGTAACGATTTCCATTACTTGATAAATCTCTCTTTTCTTAATTACTTCTTTAGCATCTGGTTCTGTTGCAAACAATCTTTCAATACTCATATCAAAAATATCATCGCCCTGATTTTCTATACTATTAATTGCCACCAATGCATCTGTTATTTGGCGCATATTTTTCATGTTGCGCAATTCTGTAACAGCTTTATGAACATGCGTACAGCCGATGGCTATAAGGTCAGCCATTTTTTGAATGCCTATATCGTTGGGATCTACATGATAGAAATTAATTTTCTTTGCGGAAGCATAAATATAATCTGCAATATCATCTAGAGAACTTGCTAGATAATGAATGTCTTCTCTATCAAATGGGGTAATAAAATTCTTTCCTAGTTCGGTAAAAATTTGATGGGTATAGTCATCGTTGATGTGCTCAAGATCTTCCACTTCCTTAATAAGTTTTGCTCTTTGCTCAAAGTCGGGCTCTGTAACCACTTCTTTTAATTTTTGTCCCATTTTAACCAACACGCCAGAAACATTTTCAAATAGTTGGTAAAAGACCCTGTCTTTGGGCAAAAAGATTTTAAGAATTGTATTAAATGCCATGGTTTTTTGTTTGGTCCAAAGTTAAAATTATGCATCCGTTATAATACACCCCCTTAATTGGTAATAATTTCTTAACATTAGCCGTTTTTTTGATACTAATCCTAATTAAGTTGACTTTTTGCCCCGTTGTTAATATTATGGTAACACAGAGTTAGCAATTAGCTAACCATTATCATACAATCAGTTAACATGCCCTCTCTTACTTTGTATTAAAATATAGTAGGTATGAGACAGGTTATGCTAATTGCCACTTTTTTATTGGGTATTCTTTCAGCCAATGCACAGAAGGGAAGAATTGAAGGAAAGGTAACAGATGCTAAAACAGGGACTAAAATTTCGTCTGTTACTATTCAAGTTGTTGAAACTTCGGCAACCGTAGCTGCAGATATTGATGGCAATTACTCTTTGATGTTGGATGCACAAAAAAAATACTCCTTAAGAGTTTCTTCAGTTGGATATAAAACAAAAGTTATAGATGGTATCGAGTTCGGTTCCTCACAAATTATTACTATTAATATTTTACTTGAAGGGTCTTCTAAGACTGAATCAGCGGTTGAAATCAAATCGTCTGCAAGAAAAGAGTCTGTAAATGCACTGATTTCACTTCAAAAAAACACTTCAGTTGTAGCACAAGTCATCAGTGCGGAGGCTATTCGTAGAAGTCCAGATAAAAACACTGGGGAGATTTTAAAAAGAGTATCGGGCACTTCTGTGCAGGAAGGTAAATTTCTAGTTGTACGTGGGTTGAGCGATCGTTACAATCAGGCAATGTTGAATGGAATCTTATTAAGTAGTACAGAGCCCGACAGAAAAACTTTCAGCTTTGATATTTTCCCTGCTGCAATGATTGACAATATTGTGATGAACAAAACATTTATTCCAGAACTTCCGGGAGAATGGGCGGGCGGATTGGTTCAGGTTCAAACCAAAGATGTCCCTTCAACTTCATTTTTAAATATCCAATTAGGAACAGGGTTTAATACCAATACCATAGGAAAAGATTTTCTTCAATCTAAGGGAGGTAGCTTGGATTGGTTGGGAGTTGACAATGGAACCCGTGCCCTTCCTTCGTCTTTACCATTACGGTATGATTATAGCCAATTGAATATTGCACAAAAAACTGCTTATGGCACTCAATTTAGAAACAACTGGCTACCGGTAGTGGGAAATGCTCCTCTTAATTCTTCCTTTCAATTAAATGGGGGTGGAAATGTCAGGTTATTTGGGAAAAAAGTTGCAGGTATTTTTGCTATTACTTATAATAATACCAATAAGCGTACAAGTTTTGATAATAGGTTTATTGCAAACAACGAAGGCGATATAGAGCTATTGTATAATAACAATAAATATAGCAGAGATGTATTAGCCGGAGGACTTGCAAACGTTACCGTGCAATTCAATAACAACAATCGTATTTCATTTAAGAATATCATTAACATCAATTCAAGTGATTACGTAATTGACAGGTTTGATGGAAGAGACTATATAATTAGCGGGGGTGGCAATGGAGATCGTATTAAAGCAACTGAGATAGGGTTTAAACAAAATACTTTTTTTAATACTCAGGTTACAGGAGAACATAACATCACTAAATTCAATACCAGATTAAAATGGTATGGTGGATTTAATATCTTGGATCAATACGTACCTGATCAGCGTAGATTATTCTATACACAAGATGGCAATGACCCATCTGCACCTTATTTTGCTTTACTTGGTATGGGCGCTGGGCAAAAAAGCGGCAGCATATTTTATAGTTTTCTGAGTGATTACATATACAATGCAGGAACGGATGTTACCAAAACATTTGATTGGAAGGGTAATAAGCATTCAATCAAGGCAGGCTATCTGTTTCAGGTAAAGGATAGGCTATTTGATAGTCGCCCTTTCTTTATTAACACTGCCAGCAATGCAATAAAACAATTGCCGGCTAATCAAATATTTGTTTCTGAAAATTTTGGAACAGGAAATGATAAGGTGCAATTTGATGAAATTGGAGGCAATGCTTTCAGGTACATAGCCAATACGATTATGAATGCAGCCTACTTGCAATTTGATAATCCTTTGGGAGAAAAATTCAGATTGGTTTGGGGTGTTCGTTTTGAAAGTTTCGATCAATTGGTGGGCAGTGTTAGACAGTCGGACCCAAGGCATGTAAATACATTGGTAAAAGATTTTTTACCTGGCATCAACTTAACATACAAGCCATCAACTAATACCAATGTTCGTTTTGCTGCAAGCCAGACAGTGGTTAGGCCTGAATTTAGAGAACTTAGTCCTTTTGCTTTTTATGATTTTGAACTAGGTGCACAGGTCGTTGGAAACAAGGCTGCAAAAAGAACCAAAATTACGAATCTAGACTTGAGATATGAGCTATATCCAAGACCAGGTGAAGTAGTAACGGTGGGTACTTTTTTTAAATATTTTGATAGCCCGATTGAATATTATTTCAATAGAACCGGACCTGGCACCAATACCTTCAACATCCTTAATACGAAATTAGCCACAGCTTTTGGCGGAGAGGTAGAGTACAGAAAGAAACTTGATTTTTCAAATACTTTGAAAAACTTTACGGTAACGGGAAACCTAAGTTATATCTATAGTAAAGTAAAGGATAGTACAGCAACTATTAATCGTCCTCTACAAGGACAGAGCCCTTATTTAGTAAATATTGGTTTGCAATATGATATTGAGAAAATTGGATTTTCAAGTACGCTGCTTTTTAATCAGATTGGCAGAAGGATTCTTTTTGTAGGTAGTGAGGCGATTTCTGATATCTGGGAAAATCCTCGTCCTCTTTTAGACTTGCAATTAGCCAAAAAAGTGTTGGATAAAAAGGGCGAAGTCAAATTAAATATCAGTGATATTTTTAATACACCAGGTTACTTCTATCATGATTTAGATAATAATAAGAAATATACAGCTAATTCTAAAGATGTGTTAGCCATCAGAAGAAATTACGGAACCAATGTGAGTATTTCATTTGCCTATATCATTAAATAATTTCATGTACTTTTTTAAAACATACAAACAAACATTATGAAACAAATAACCCTTATTGCAATGGCTGTTATCATGATAACAAGCAGCTGTCGTAAAATTGAAGTTGATGGTGCCCCTAGCAATGGCGCTACTAGTTCTGAAAATGTAATCCTTGAAGGAAGAATTACAGCCAACAGAACATTAAGTGCTAATTATATATACAAGTTACGTGGCTTGGTATATGTAACCAATGGTGCCGTTTTAACAATTGAGCCAGGAACTAAAATTGTTGGTGAATTGGGTAGAAACGGCGCTTTGATTATTACCAGAAGCAGTAAAATTATTGCAGATGGAACAATTGATAAACCAATCGTATTTACTTCTGAAGCAGCTAGCCCTACTCGTGGTGATTGGGCAGGATTGGTTATTTTGGGTAATGCACCTACAAATTCATCATTTAACGGAACTGCAGGATTGGGTGAAATCGAAGGAGGCATCAATAATAGCGATGGACTTGGTTTATATGGTACTCCCTCTACTCAAGCTCAGAATGCGGCTGACAATAGTGGCATACTTCGTTATGTAAGAATTGAATACGCTGGCTATGCGTTTTTACCTGATAAAGAAATCAATGGCTTGACATTGGGTGGCGTGGGAAATCAAACTATTATTGATTATGTACAAGTTGCTTATGCAAATGATGATAGTTTTGAATGGTTTGGTGGTACAGTAAACTGCAAACACTTAATCGCCTACAAAGGATTAGATGATGATTTTGATACTGATAACGGCTTCTCTGGAAAAATACAATATGCAATTGGTTTCAGAGACAGTTCTGTAGCAGATATTAGCGGAAGCAATGGATTTGAAAGTGATAATGACGCCGGCGGAAGTGCATTGACTCCTCAAACAAGCGCTGTTTTTAGCAACGTTACACTGGTTGGGCCTCGTGCTACATTGAGCAATGTTGGCAACTCAAATTATAAAAGAGGAATCCACGCAAGAAGAAATTCTGCTATCAGTGTATTTAATTCTATTGTAATGGGATGGCCTACAGGATGGTTGGTAGATGCAAGTACTGGAACGCCCACTGATTTGAATTTGGTAGGTGGAACACCTAAAGCGGTTTATGCCAATAACATTATTGCAGGTAATAATACTCAACTCAATTACACCGTAAGCGGATCTGCTCCAACAGGTTGGGCTTTACTAGATTTCACGAATTATATAAATAGAGCGGGTGGTGGAAATACGCTATTGACTAATGCATCAGATGTTCAACTAGTTGATCCATTCAAATACGATAATACGGTTGATTTTAATCCTGCTGCTGCATCTCCTGCTTTGAGTGGTGCTGATTTTACAAATACAAAACTCGCTACTTGGTTTACACCTACTACATACATTGGGGCTTGTGATGGAACGGATATT
Organism: Chitinophagaceae bacterium; assembly: GCA_947447485.1. Classification (GTDB taxonomy): domain Bacteria; phylum Bacteroidota; class Bacteroidia; order Chitinophagales; family Chitinophagaceae; genus Ferruginibacter. The sequence continues at coordinate 11,198 of CANFJP010000020.1, read as the reverse complement.
TGGTGGAAAACTTGGACGTACTTTAATTAATTGTTTAGAATCCAACTAACTAAAAAAGCAGCTTAATAGCTGCTTTTTTTATGCGTATATAAACAACAAATATTTATTTGTCAAGGGCAAGTGAAAATCCAAATGTAGTGCCTACATCGATCTTGCTTCTTACGTGTATTGTTTGCTGATGCGCTTCAATGATGTGTTTACAAATAGCCAACCCTAATCCACTTCCTCCAACTTTTCTACTTCTTGCCTGATCAGTTCTGTAGAACCTTTCAAAAATCCTTAATCGATGGTCTTCTGCAATGCCCGCACCATCGTCGCTCAATTCTATCAATACGGTTTTTCCTTCTACTTTATAAAACCCTGCTTCTAAGATTCCATTTTGTTTACCATACTTAATAGCATTGTCGGCGATATTGATAAGTACTTGCCGAATTTTTTCTTTGTCTGCATAAACTACAAATGGAACTTCGCATCCTTTTTTAATTAAGCATTTGATTTCTTTTTCTCTTGATTTTATTTCAAGCGAATCAAATACTTCTTTAAGTAAATCTTGTATAACAAAAGATTGATGTTGCAATTGTAGTTCGCCACTTTCTAGTTTTGATATTTTGTCTAAATCTTCTACAAGATTCGTCAAACGTTCAACATTTCTAGCAGCGCTCTGTAAAAATTTTGTATTCACTTCATTGTTATGAATCGCTCCATTTAAAAGTGTTTCCACGTATCCTTGAATAGAAAAAATAGGTGTCTTTAATTCGTGACTTAAATTTTGTAAAAACTCCTTACGGAATACTTCATTCTGTTGTAGTATTTCAATTTCTTTTTTCTGTTGCTCAGCCCAATTTTCTACATCTTTTCTTACTTCGTCAATGCCTTTTGGCGGCAGTAAATTTTTATAATAGAATTCTTCTCTTTTGGTGGCTTTGGTTTGAGAGATGAGCTTATAAATCAATTTGATTTGTCGGTATATAAATGTTTGAAGTGCTAGAGAAATTAAGCCATAGCTACCTAAGAAAACAATAATAAATGAAACCAAAGCAATCCCAATTGTAGGCTTTAAAATAAAGGCAAAGACTGCTACGGGTATAGATATGCTTAACGCAGTGAAGGTGGCCAGTTGTTGGGGTGAAAGATTCTTTTTTGAAAGCATTGTAATAAAAAGGCTATAGGATGCAAGCTACACAATTTAAGAATTAAACGAAAGGGTAGCCTCTCAAATTACAAAAACTATAATTCAAATTTATAGCCTACGCCTTTTACAGTAGTAATGCAATCTAAGTTGAGTTTTTGGCGAATTTTTCTAATATGCACATCGATGGTCCTGTCTCCTACAATTACTTCTGTTCCCCAGATTCTGCTCAGTATTTCATTTCTAAGAAACACTTTCCCCGGCTTGGATGCCAACAATGACAGTAATTCAAATTCTTTACGGGCGAGCGTAATGTCTTGATTTTTATAAGTCACATTGTATTTTTCTCTATCAATTTTCAAATCGCCCAGTTGCACGTTGCTGCTCGATTCTTTCGGTACTCTTCTAAATAAGGCATTGACTTTGCTTAATAAAACTTTGGGTCTGATAGGCTTTGTAATAAAATCATCTGCTCCTGATTCAAGTCCTTTTACTTCTGTACCATCGTCGCTCATAGCAGTAAGAAAGATGATCAAAGTTTTTTGAAATGCGGGTAACATTCTCAATTCATTACATACTTCTATGCCATTTTTGATGGGCATCATAATATCTAATATGATGAGATCTGGTTGAATCGCCTTCGCCTTTTCAATTGCCTGATGACCATTTTTTGCAGTATGCACTTCGTAACCTTCTGCTTGCAAATTAAATTGCAAAATTTCTAGAATATCAGGCTCATCATCAGCAATGAGTATTTTTTTTCCTTTGTTCATATTTGGTAGTGTAAAAATAGCTTATCAAAACAAGCATTCTAATCTTATTTGAAAGGTATAATATTATTAAATTGTTAACGCAATTATGTTGTTTAGTGTATAAATTAGGATTTGAAATGGGTCTTTACCGTAAAATTGCACCATATTTGCAACAAAGGAAACCATGGTTTAATTACCATATTTAATTTGAATGAAACTCCAGTTAATAATTATATTGCTGTTTTTAGGGAATTTTAAAGCATTTGCCGCTATGGATACGGTCAGAATCCCCGTTTACAGACAATTTTTCCATGACAAAATAAATGACGAGCAATTACAATACGATAAAATGGATGGAAGAATCGACAAGGCGTTCAATATAACTAGTAATGATGAAGTCAATTTAAAATTATCCGACGCTGTATTTAGGAAAATAGATGAGTTGCAAGATTGGATTGAGGTGGACAGTAGTTTAAGTACAAGCAATTATAAAATCAAATCATTGGGGTATCTTGAAAACGCCCTTCATTCTTTCAGAATATCTTATAATAAAAAAGAAATTCAACCCGCTGTATTTCCCATAATGATGGATCAAATAGAATCCATTATCAAAGCGCCTGCTACGGAAAAGAGTGTTGCGCCTTTTATTGTTGACTTACCTTATGGCATTGCAAAAATGATTGCCAATATTTTTACTGATAACATAGGGTATAAGGATGCGCAAAACATAGTTTATCTTAAATTTTGTCAATTACATCCTGATGAAATCTTAAAAACAATCAGGCCCTTTATAAAAGAATCTTTTGCCGACAGTTTGATTGGGATTGCATGTTATAAAAATCCTGCCCAATTATATACCTACGCTCAATCTACTATTACTCCTGAAGGCAAACTCATACATAGTAGCACAAATCCAAGCGTAATGGCTGTTGCAAAACTTAGCCAAACGCCCAATGCATTGTTTTATTTCCCCTTTTTAGATGATATATTATCAGGGAAAAATTCTGTTGAGAATATCCAAAAGTTTGTAGGAGATGGAGAAATCGGGTACGACAGTGTTGGTTATTTTAGGCTGTTGGTTAAAACGGAAATAGCCTATTATAATAGAATGATTGGTCCTGCTCGCGACACCCCCATTGCGATGTTTGGAACCAACGGGTTGAGGGATGTGCTTAAAAATAGAGCAATCAGACATTTTATCACTCCCATTAATACGTTGCATAATGAGAACAATCTTTCCATAAGAATGCATGCGATTGATCCCCTTACTGCAGAGGAACTTTATTATATGTTGGTTTTAGGAGAAAACGATATTTATACTTCTAGTTATAAGCATTCATTTAATCGATTGCTTCAATTAATGGGAAGCAAGCCTCAGTTTGATTCTTTGTTGTTGAATGTTAGGTTTGATTATTTTAAGAAGTTTATTAAGATGGCGGCTAATTATAATAAGTTGGATACTTTATTAAAAAGCATGTCTACAAAAAGCTCTGAGGCTTTAATGAAAGCGTTTGTTGCAAATCTTGACAAATCCAATAGTCTTGAAGATGTAACAGATGTAGCAGATTCATATAGTAGCATCAATAACAAAAAACTGCTTCTTACTATTTTAGATAATGTAAAAGAAAACGAAGAGCAGTGTATCAATGACAATAATGAGAAAGGGAAAGTTATTTATGGGTTACTTAAAAATATTTTTCTTTCATCTGATACTGCTGCTCATATTGATTTAAAGGCCATTGCAGGAATACCCTCTATTTATGAAGTAGATAAAAAAACACTTCAAGACGATAGTGGGAGAGTTATTCAACAGGTGTTCTTCTATGGAGATGAAGATGGAAAAGTATATTTCCCATTATTTTTAAATTCTTTTTCTGCTAAAGAATGGAAAATCACCAGGAAGCAAGAATGGGTAGAAATTAAATCTATAAAAGATAAAATATGGATTTTTGCAAATCAGCCGCTTGACTATGATGCTAATTTAGATGACAGTGCTCAGGTGCATCTAAACGATTATCTTGAAGAAAATAATTTATATCCTTCAGTAGTGATTCACAGAGGACATAGCTATTGGCTACCAGGAACAATTAGTCGCATGTCACCCAACGCCAAAATTGTCATATTGGGTTCTTGCGGGGGGTACAAAAATTTAAATAAAATATTAGAAGTATCACCAGACGCTCATATTATTTCTACTAAAGAAATTGGAGCTGGGGACATCAACAGGCCAATTTTAAATAGCATTAATCAAACTTTGCTTTATAATAATAAGATTGTATGGAAAGACATGTGGAGTTCATTAAATACGCTCTTCGCACATGATAAGAATAAAAACATTCGAGAAAGCTGGGACAATTATATTCCTCCTTATAGAAATCTTGGGGCAATATTCATAAAGGCCTATAATAATAAAATGGGCTCATTCTAATAGGCTATTCTTTTTAATTTTATCTAATGAGCAATAGCACTAAAAAAAAAGCAGGACTCAACGCTTTATTGTTAAGAAGAGTATTCGCTTTTGTACGACCGTATAAAAATAAATTTTACACTTCTGTTTTCCTATCTATTTTGCTGGCAATGATGGCACCTGTAAGGCCGTTGCTAATTCAATTAACAATCAATAAGGGGATAAAAGAAGGTGCATCAACTGATTTTTTGCACACACCTGGAGGATTCGTTATTGTTATTACCATTATTCAAGTCGTACTTCTATTAATAGAAACAGCCACCAGATTTCTTTTCACCTTTTCTACTGCTTCATTAGGACAAAGTGTGGTAAGAGACTTACGAAACAGTACCTATGAAAAAATAGTACATTTAAATTTATCTCAATTTGATAAAACTCCTATTGGAACTTTTACTACGCGAACCATTAATGACATTGAATCAGTTAATGATATTTTTAGTGACGGATTGGTTCCAATTATAGCAGACTTACTATCCATTTTTTCTGTGCTTACTTATATGTTTTATACAGATTGGCGTTTAACTTTAATTTGTTTGATTCCATTTCCTTTTCTAATTATTGCTACTTATTTTTTTAAAGAGTCAGTTAACAAATCATTTATAAAAGTCAGAAATGCAGTTTCCCAATTAAATTCATTTGTGCAGGAACATATTACTGGCATGTCACTCATCCAAGCTTTTGCCGCAGAAAAAAGGGAGTATGGTGCATTCAAATTGATCAATCGCGATCATCGAAATGCTAACGTGAAAGCGATCTTTGCCTATTCAATATTTTTTCCAATGGTTGAATTGGTGTCGGCATTAAGCGTGGGATTGCTTGTTTGGTGGGCTGCTCAACAAAGTATGCACTTTACAGCTGAACAATCTCAAAACATTGCCGGAGTGATTACTTCGTTTATTTTATGTCTTAATTTATTGTTTAGGCCTTTGCGATTAATTGCCGATAAATTCAATGTATTGCAAATGGGCATGATTGCAAGTGAGCGTGTTTTTAAAATATTAGACAACAAAGATGTTACTCCTCCAGCCGGAGATGACACTACTGAAAAAATACATACTTTAAAAGGAGCGATTGAATTTAAAAATATTTGGTTTGCTTATCAACCCAATCAATATGTTTTAAAAGATATTAGTTTCAATGTACAGCCTGGAAAAACAATTGCCATTGTGGGTAATACCGGTAGTGGAAAAACATCGATTATAAGTTTAATCAATCGTTTGTATCATTTTGAGAAGGGATCTATCACCATTGACGGAATTGGTATTGAAAAATATTCTCTCGATTTTTTAAGAAGTAAAATTGCTGTTGTGTTACAGGACGTTTTTTTATTTAGTGGCTCAATTATTGAAAATGTTACCCTCCGGAATCCAATTATTACAAGAGACCAAGTAATAGAAGCCGCCAAATTAATTGGTATGCACGATTTCATCATGCAGTTGCCTGGTAATTATGATTACAATGTAATGGAAAGAGGCGCCACCTTATCAATGGGGCAACGCCAGTTGTTGTCTTTTGTAAGAGCGATTTTATATAATCCGGATATATTGATTTTAGATGAAGCCACTTCCTCCATAGACACAGAAAGCGAATTACTGATCCAGCAAGCCATTGAAAAACTGATATCTGGGCGAACGTCATTGATTATAGCCCATCGACTCAGTACCATTAGAAAAGCCCATAGCATTCTAGTGCTTGAAAAGGGTAAAATAATGGAAATGGGTACTCACAGCGAACTAATGAGTAAAAAAGGGCACTATTTTCAATTATATCAGACACAGTTTGCTGATAAACAGGCTTGATGCCACCCCGCTAGAAATAACTTCTTTCTAATTTTTAAATTTAGCCCCTTGGCCTTATCTTTGCGGCAAAATTAGGAATCAATATGTCTGTGCAGCGCATTAAATCTTTACTGGTAGTGGTTTTTAGCATTGGAGTGCTATTGTTTTCAGGTGCTGTTTTTGCACAGGAAAACACTCCTTCAACCCACGAGCCAACTGAAGAGAAATTAGATCCTGCAAAAATCATCATGGATCATATTAAAGATGCCCATGAATTCCATTTTTTTACCATTGAAAACAAAGAAAATCCGCATGAGTCTTTCCATGCTTCAATTCCTCTACCGATCATATTGTATTCTCCTTCAAAAGGGTTCAGTGTTTTTTCATCCGCAAGATTTGGTCATACCGGAGAAGAAATGTACAATGGATATAAATTCAACGAAAACAAAGAAATAGTTGCTGAAGACAAAACGGCTGTTTATGATTTTTCTCTAACCAAGAATGTAGTTCAAATGATTATTGCACTTACATTACTTGTTTTATTGATGACAGGCATTGCAAAAAAATATAAAAATGGATTAGGTGTTACCACTGCTCCTACAGGATGGCAAAATGTAATTGAGCCTGTGATTACGTTTGTTAGAGACGATGTGGCTAAGCCTAACCTAGGACATAAATGGCAAAAGTATTTACCATATTTATTGACCGTTTTCTTTTTTATTTTAATCAATAATATTTTCGGTTTAATACCAGGTTCAGCCAATGTTACAGGTAACACAGCCTTTACTGCTGTAATGGGAATTATTTCGGCAGTAGTTATTTTGGCTAGTACCAACGGGCATTTCTGGGCACATATCTTATGGCCTCCTGGGGTACCATTTTTGGTGAAATTAATTTTGATACCGGTGGAATTAGCAGGTGTATTGATTATCAAACCAGCTGCTTTAATTATTCGTCTTTTTGCCAATATGGTGGCAGGGCATATTATTATTTTAAGTTTTATTTCGCTCATTTTCATATTTGGTGCAATGAATAAAGGTGCAGGATGGGGATTTTCTCCTGTATCTATTTTGTTTACCGTGTTTATCTATTTCATAGAAATACTAGTAGCATTTATTCAGGCATTTATTTTTACCAATTTAACAGCAGTGTTTATTGGTCAATCATTTGAAGGAGAGCATGATCACCATGAGGCCGATGAGCATCATGGAACAGCAACAGTGTAATTTTTTTATTCACTCATAAACACAAGTATCATGACTTTGATGACTTTGTTAACAGAAGTTGGTTATTCTCACATGGGTGGTGCAATTGGTGCAGGTCTTGCCGCAATCGGTGCCGGTATTGGTATCGGACAAATCGGTAAAGGCGCTGTAGAAGCAATTGCCCGTCAACCGGAAGCATCCAATGACATTCGTGCTAACATGATTCTGACTGCTGCATTCGTAGAGGGTGTTGCCCTTTTCGCAGTTATCGCAGGATTATTGGCTGTGCTTAAAGCATAGTAGCACCAACTCATTACTGCATCTAATGCACAGGGCGGAGGATGCAGTAATATTTTAGATTTTTTAAGCTTATAATTATACAATCATGGATTTATTATTACCTCATTTAGGTTTAATTGTTTGGACAATTCTTGCTTTCCTAATTGTGCTATTTATTTTGAAAAAATTTGCTTGGAAGCATATTTTAAATGGCTTGAATGAAAGAGAATCAAATATTGCGAATGCAATTGCTTCAGCAGAAAAGGTGAAATTAGAAATGGCACAATTAAAAAATGATAACGAGGCCTTACTTGCCAGTGCTAGAGAAGAAAGAGCTACTATGTTGAAAGAAGCCAAAGAAATTAAAGATAAAATGATTCAAGATGCTAAGGAAGTGGCAAAGTCTCAGGCCGCAAAAATAATTACAGAAGCCAATGCATCTATTCATCATCAAAAAATGGCAGCTTTAACTGATATAAAAAATCAGGTAGGTAAAATGGTGGTTGAAGTGAGTGAAAAAATATTAAGAAGAGAATTGTCTGATAAAACTCAACAAGAAGGGTATATTAAGCAATTAGCCGAAGAGATAAAATTAAACTAATCAGGTTCTAAAGATAAATACAATGAACAATCCAAGATTAGCAGGAAGATATGCCAAAAGTTTACTCGATTTAGCCATCGAACAAAAGCAATTGGATGTGGTGTACGAAGACATCAAGTTGCTTCAAGCAATTTGTAAAAGTAATCCTGATTTTGTCTCAATGCTAAAAAGCCCGGTTATTAATGGAGATAAAAAGGAGCACGTTATTGAAGCGATCCTTAGTGGCAAGGTGAATAAAACCACCTCATTGTTTTTGAAATTACTCATCAAAAAGACAAGAGAAAACAATCTGCCAGAAATTATCAAATCCTTTATTGAGCAGTTTAATAAACTTAACAATATTCATCAGGTGAAACTTACAACAGCTTCGCCAGTTAGTAATGAACTTCAAGATGCTATCATAAACAAGGTAAAGTCCACCACTTCTTTGCAAAAAATTGAACTGGAAACAACAGTCAAGGATGAGCTTATTGGCGGATTTACTTTAGAAATGGGAGACATCTTTGTAGATGCTAGCATTCTTCATGATTTAAATGACGTAAAAAAACAATTTAAAAACAACGAATACATTCAGAGTATTCGATAATTCTATCATATTCTACTATTTAAAAAGGCTCTTGAGAAATCAAGAGCCTTTTTTGTAGTATCAAATTGTTCTTTAATCAATAATTACCTTACCGGTTTGAAGGGTCGTTCCATTTGCATCGCTCAGTATCAACATATAGGTTCCTCTGCTTAGCTTTCTAACGTTTACATCCATATTTTGGTAGGATGTAGTAATTGTAGATGACTTGCTGTAAACCCTTGCTCCTTTAGAATCATATATTGTTATAATTCTTTTTCCTCCAACTGGTACTCCATCAAATCTTACATGAAAGATTCCATTATTCGGATTGGGATAAATAAAGGTATAATTAAGTGTGGTGTCCTTTATGATAATAGCAGCTGAAGTATTAGTGCAACCATTTAGATCAGTTACAGATGCAGTGTAAGCACCCGATTCATTAGTCCCCACTGTAATACTTCCACTTGTTTGATTAAGGGGCTGGTTATTTAATAACCATGTATAAGTAGATACTGTAGGATTTGAAGTTGCAGTAATTGTAACTGTTTGTCCAGGATAAACAACATTACTAGGGGCAACTGAAATGGATACGTCAGGTAATGCATTTACAGTTACAGTAGCTGGTAGAGAAGTTGCATTTGGCGGACAAGTGCCACTAACGACTACATGATATTGATAGCTAGTTTGACCTAAAGTAATATTGGTCAATTGATATGTAGCAGATGTTCCACCTGAAGCTACATTATTAAAGGACGTTCCACCATCTGTACTTACTTGCCATTGATAAGAAAGATTGCTTCCTGTAGCAGTTGCACTAAAAGTATGACTGCTTTCTGCACAAACTGTTGCATCAGAAGGGCTGGAAGAAATAACAGGAGGTGTAGTAACAATAAGGGTAGCATTTGAAGAAGTGACACTTGGCGTACAAGTACCGCTTACGACTACATGATATTGACTGTTGTTTAGTCCGGCTGTAATATTATTCAGCGTATAAGTTGCACCAGTTCCACCAGAAGCTACGTCAGACCATGATGACCCTCCGTTTGTGCTGACTTGCCATTGGTAAGCAATATTGGTTCCTGTTGCGGCTGAAGTAAATGTAATGTTGCTTCCTTCGCATAAAGTATTTCCTGTTGGTTGAGTGGTGATACTTGGCAACGTATTTACGGTAAGTGTAGCCGCATTTGATGTAGTGGATGTTGAACAACCTGCCCCTGAAACAATCACTCTGTAACTATTTCCACTTAATGCAGTGCTAGAGGTTACACTATATGTTGCACTGGTTCCATTAGAAGCCACGTTTCCAAATCCTCCTCCTGTATTAACCTGCCATTGGTAAGTTAAACCTGAACCGCTGGCTGTTACACTGAAAGTAGCGGTTGCTCCTACGCAGTTGGTTACATCTGCTGGTTGAACAGAAATGCCAGGTGCTCCTGTAACGGTAAGTGTTGCAGTAGTTGACGTTGCAGGAGTAGGGCAGGTACCTGTTACGACTACTTGATATTGATAGCCCGTTTGTCCTAAAGTAATATTGGTCAATTGATATGTAGCAGCTGTTCCACCAGAAGCGACATTGCTAAACGCGCCCCCTGTGCTTACTTGCCATTGATATGAAATTCCTGTACCAGTTGCAGCAGCAGTAAAGGTATTACTGCTTCCTTCACATACACTTGCATTAGAAGGGTTGGTGGTAATAGCAGGAGCTGTATTAACGGTTAGGGTTACAATATTACTTGTTGTAGTACCGCATAAAGTTGATACAATTACTTTGTACTTATATCCGGTTTGTGAAGCAGTTGGAGCAGTGATTGTATAGGTATTAGAATTAGTACCCACGTTAGACCATGCTGATCCACCATTTGTGCTTTCTTGCCATTGATAAGAAAGTGTTCCAGATCCCGATGCTGTCACACTAAAGTTTGCATTGCTTCCAGCACAAACGGTTTGATCGGTTGGTGCTGAAGAAATAGTTGGTGCGGTACCTGGTTGTATAATAAATAAAATAGTATCCTTTTGTGTAATTGATCCTGCCACACCCGTTACAATTACTGTATCTGTTCCGGGAGATAATAAATCAGCATTATTTAATGTAACGGAAGTGCTATTACCAGGAGTTAAAGAAAGCGTTCCAAGTGTAACGGTTGTTCCTGGCATGCTGCTCGTATAAGTTAATGCTATAGGAGTTGTAAAAACACCCACAGTATTGGATAATAATGTAGCAGAATTTGCAGCCGATCCGCAAGTTACGTTAATAGGGGTTACAGGACTAAAGGTAAAGCTACTGGTAACAGCCGGAAGAATAATGGTAAAAGTATCACTAATGGCCACGTTTACATTAGTAGAATTATACAAGTTGCTTTGCATTTCTACCACTGCTTGATTTTTTATAGTAATGTCGTCTACGTACCAACCTTCTGCATTT